>DATGWV010000297.1:0-5059 GCA_035299305.1 Phycisphaerales bacterium
CCATGGCGGAGGGCGCGTGCACGCCGTTGCTGGCGGTGCCGTTGGACTTGGCGAGTGCTGTGGTGCCCGACTTTGCCATTGCTTGCTCAAACTCTGCGCGGTCTGGTGTCTCTTACTCGTTCCCGATACGGAGTGTCTGCGTCATTCTTCTTCAACCGGCGTCACGTCGCGTTCTTCTACGCCTTCGGGCTTGGTCGGTGCCGGGGCGGGCTGCGGGGCGAGCTTGGTCGCCGCTTGGTTGATGTTGATGGACTGCGGCGTGAGCTTGGGGATGTCCGCTTTCACCTTCGCGGCGGCCTGAGGGCCTTGCGTGAGCAGGCGGAGATCTTCGAAGCCGGGATCACGCAGGATGCGCGGCGTCAGGAAGACGTACAGACGCGTTTGGCGGTCGTTCTTTCGCGTGTCGCTGAAGAGCAGGCCCACGAGGGGGATGTCGCCGATCAGCGGAATCTTGGCGACAGTCTTGCCGTTGGTATCCACGACCAATCCGCCGACGACGACGGTGGAGTCGCTGGGGACGGTGACACTCTTGCTGTCGATGTTGTTGGTCTGCTTGGGGGGCGGCGTGCTGCCGTTGCTTTCGCCCGTGAAGCTGGAGAGTTCGATTTCGTACTCGAGGCGGAGGTAGCCCGCGTCAGAGATTTGGGGCTTAACTTTGAGTTTGGTGCCGGCCTCGGCGTAGCCGCCGAAGGTAACGTTGGTGTTGCCGTTGTTGCCACCGGTGCTGCCGCCCACAAGTGTCGTGGTGGTATAGGGCTGCTGGTCGAGGCTGACGACGTTGGCCTCTTCGTTGTCGTCAACGAGCAGTTGGGGCGAGCTGATGACGCGCGAATCGGTTTCGTTCGCGAGAGCCGTCATGATGATCGGCACTTGATCACTCTTGATGATGGCGGCGGTGAACCCGCTGAGGCCACTAGCCACGGTCTTCTGATTCAAAATCGGCTGGCCCCCTGTCGTGCCGAGTGATCCGAGACCGAAGTTGGTGTTCAGCACGCCGCCCGTGCCGTTGGCGTTGATGAGCTGGGTTTCGAACGCGAGGCGCGTGCGGTCGTCGGTCGTGACTGCGACGATTTTGGCTTCGATGTACACCTGCAGGCGCCGGCGATCGAGCTTTTGAATGAGCTTGGCGAATTCGGCTTGCTGGCCCGCCTTGGCTTTCACCAGAATCTGGTTGTTGGCTTCGTCCGCGATCACGAAGCCGCTGTCGAGGCTGAGGCCCGTGCCGTCGCCGCTGCCGCCTTGGGGGTTTTGAATCTGGATGACCGGCGACGAGCGACCGCCGCCATCGGGCAGGAGCGGGCTGGTGCCGAGCGGCTGCGTGTTGGAGATGACGTTTTGAATGACTTCCGCGACATCGACGGCTTTGGCGTCGTTGACCTTGTACACCTCGATGGTCACGCGGTCTGACTTGGTGTCGAGCTCTTTGATGAGCGCGTCGAGACGTTCCTGTTGTTCGGGCGTGCCGTAATAGATGATGTTGCCGCGCGATTCGTCGACGACCATGACGGGCCCACCGATAGCGAAGGCCTGATTGGTGTTCTGGCCGCCAAACTGCTGGTTGATGCCGCCGAACTGTTGGTTGAAGGGGTCCTGCATCGACGCGATGGTCGTGACTTCGCCCAGGCCTTGAGCGCGGGCCATGTCGGCGATCTGGCGAGCGGCAGAGCCAGCGAAGTACTGACGAGGGACGAGCGCGTTGCGCACGTCGATGATGGTGAGGATGTTCTTGACGGCGTCAATCTCCGACGGCAAGCCGCGGAAGATGACGGCGTTGCCTTGGGGATCAACCGTCAGGCGGTCGCCCATGTTGTTGAGTGCCGCAGCGGTCTGGCCCGGCACGCCCATGTTCTGCTGTGGGATGCCGCCTTGGTCGCCCGCGCCGGTGCGGCTGGGCTGGGCCAACTGGCCCACGAGCTGCAACGCACGCTCGCGCGCGACAGGAGCCGAGATGTGCGTGAGCGGCAGGCGGATGAACTGGGCCTTGTTGAACTCTTCGATGATGCGGTTGATAAGCTCTTCAGCGGCGGCCAGCTTGCGCGGGGTGTCGGTCGCGATGATGATGCCCAGTTCATCGAGATAGGTAAATGGCCGCGTGGGCGAGCCGGCGGATGCGCCGCCTTGGGCTTCGATAGCGGGCTTGATGGCGCTGGGGCGGATGTTGGGCGTGGTGAAGACGCGCGTCGTGGGCGTTTCGCCCGCGATGACGGGCTTGAGCTCGCCGATGGGAGCGACGGTCCACACGCCGAAGCGGTCTTGTGTGATGGTGAAGTTCTGCTGTTCCAGCAGCATGTCGAGCAGGCCAATGAGCTCGGACTTCTTGACGGGCACGGGTGCGTTAAAGACGACGGTGCCTGAGAGCTGGCCTCGGATGACGATGTTGATCTGCAGGCTGGTTGCGACCAGGTCGACCAGTGTCGTGAGTTCGACGGGGTCAGTGAACGCGCTGAGCGTGACCAGTTCGTCGGGGTTGGTCGCCTGCGGGGTTGCGGGCGCGTCGTTGGGGTTAACGACCTGGAAGCCTTCGCCGTTGGAGCGAATCTCCATGGGGCGCTGCTCGCCCTTGCCGGGCTGCTTCACGTCGCCTTTTTGCTCGCCCTTGATGTCGGGCTTTTGGTCGGGCTTTTGTTCACCCTTCCCCGGGCGGGCGCCGGGCTTGGCTTCCTCGACGGGCTTGGCCTTCACCTGGGCCAGCGCGGGCGTGGCCGCGAGCCCGGCGAGAGCGATGAGCAAAGCGGCAGCGGTGCAATGGGTGGCGCGAGGCATGCAAGTCTCCGTCTATTCCTACCCGCCAGCGTACGGCGGTCGGTCATTATCGACGCTGCACGCCGGGCAGCGTGATTCGTCTTCTATAGTCCCCGATGCGAGTCGTGAGCCTTCTGCCTTCCGCCACCGAAATCGCGTGCCTTGTGGGCGGCCGCGACCTGCTGGTGGGCAGGAGTCATGAGTGCGACTTCCCCCCCGGTCTTGCTCACCTGCCGGTTCTCACGGCGCCGCGCGTCACAGCGACGCAGCCGGCGGCGATTGATCTGCAGGTGCGCGAGGCGATGGCGAGCCCTGACGGGCCCCAATCGCTGTATGCCTTGTTTGCCGACCGGCTGGCTGCGCTCGCGCCGGATGTCATTCTCACGCAGGACTTGTGCGAGGTTTGTTCGATCGATCTGGCGGCGGTTCGGCGGGTGGCGGCGAGCCTGCCCAAGCAGCCGGAGATCGTGAGCCTGAATCCCCAGTCGGTTGAGGGTGTGCTCGACGACGTGCTGACGGTGGGGCGGGCCATCGGGCTGGAAGGAAACGCCGCGAAGGCGGTGGTGCAACTGCGAGAGCGGCTGTACTACGCGAACGAGTTTGTCAATCCCTTTGACGACGGCCCGGTCTTGGCGTTTTTGGAGTGGACCGACCCGCTTTTCTGTGCGGGGCACTGGACGGTGCAGCTCATCGAGCGTGCCGGTGCCCAGCATCCGTGGAATCCGACGGTGGCAAAGAAGGATGCGGGGGCGGCGACGGGTCCGCAAAGCGGCGAGCGGCTGGCGGGCAAGAGCAAACGCATGCCTGCCGAACTGCTGGTAGCGGGACAGCCGCAACACTTGATTATCTGCCCGTGCGGCATGGACCTGGCGGCGACGCGGGAATGCGTGGATGCGCTCAGCCTGATGCCGTGGTGGCACAGCCTGCCTGCGGTGAAGCATCATCGCGTCGCGCTGGTGGATGGCAATCAGTACTTCAATCGGCCCGGGCCACGCCTGGTCGATGCTTACGAATGGCTGGTGGGCTGGCTTCAGAACCGGCCCGCGCTCATGCCCGAACACTTTGCCTGGCTGGACTGGGACCAACGACGATGATGATGCTCCGGACATTGCTGTTTGTTGTGACACCGTTGGCCGTGCTGCCCGCCGCGGCGCATGCTTCGGCGTGGCTGCCCGATGGCGATGACGTCACGGCGCCTGCGCCCACGTCCGACCAGTTCGCGGCAACGCGCGAGGTCGTGGCGAAGATGCAGCAGGCGGTCGCCGCGGGAAACGCCGACGCATATCTCGAACTGGTGGATCGCGACGAGCACGAGTGGTGGCACGAGCAGAAGGCGTGGGCCAAAGACATCGCCACCAAGACGCCCGAGAGCATCACGATTACGACGGGTGATGACTGGACCCTGACGACGTTTCACGACACGCCCGCGGTGGAAGTGTCGCTGACGTGGGCGTGGACGCCCAAGGCCGATGAGCGCGTGGCGCAGCCGAAAGAAGGCGACCCTGTGCCCGCATCGCGCGAGCGGCAGTTGACGTTTCGTGCGCGATTCCTCCAGCGCGAAGGCGGCTTGCGATACGCGGGTGAAGCGTGGCAGCTTGTGGAACGTGAAGGCGTGATCGTTGCGTTTGATCCCGGGCTGGAGAAGGCCGCGAACGCCGCGGCGGCTGCGTTTGCCAAGATTCGCGGAGGCGTCGAAGTCGAATTGGGCTTGGCCAACGGCCCCATCGTCACGCGCACGCAGCGCATCAAGCTCTACGGCTCGATGCGGCATCTGCAGCACAGCATCTATCCCAGCTACGTCTTCCCGCTCAGCGGCTGGAACGAGCCGAACGAAGCGATCAAAGCTGTCAGCAAGCCCGACGCGACCGAGAGGAACTTCATCGCGCTGCTGGCCCACGAGTATGGCCACGTCGCGAGCTTTGAACTGGGGCCCAAGGCCAACTACATGCCCTGGTGGGCGCTCGAAGGCATCGCCGAGGCGATGGTCGATGCCCACGACCCGATGCTCGCCAAGCGTTCGCGCAAGCAGGTGAACACGTGGCAGCGCGAAGGCGTGCTCGCGGCGTTTGCTGACCTCGCCGACTTTGAAAAAGTGCCGCTCAAGCTGCACGGCTATGTCTACCGGCAAGGCCACGACATGATTCGGTTTGTGACCGACACCTTCGGCAGAGAGAAACGCAACGCGTGGCTGGCCGCGATGAGCAACGGCGACACCATCGAAGCTGCGAGCGAAAAGGAACTTGGTCAGTCGTGGGAAATCGTGCAGGAAACCTGGCGCGAAGCGATCAAGATACTCCCCGAAGAGCCCGCCACCGAC
>DATGWV010000298.1:0-8010 GCA_035299305.1 Phycisphaerales bacterium
GGGCACGCCCATGTCGAGCATGCGTTTGACGGGAGGCGTGCGCTCGGCGGCTTGTGCTCCATAGCGCTGGATGAAGTACTCGCCTTGGAACGCCATGCGATGTTGGACCGCGATGCCGCCACCGAGCGCTTTGATGCGCTCGATGTTGTGGTCGCTGATAGTTTCACAGTGGTCGAAGAACCAGCGGAGATCACCGATGGGAGCGTCGCGATTGACCCGTTCGAACACGTCGAGTGCGCGGGAGATCGTTTCGTCGTACGTCGCGTGGAGTCGGAAGGCCCACTTGTTGCGTGCGAGCAGCGTGACGACGGATTCAAGCTGGCTCTCCATGTTGTCTGGCATGTCGGGGCGGGCGACTTTGAAGTCTTCAAAGTCGGCAGCGGAGTAGACGAGCATCTCGCCGGCGCCGTTGAGGCGGAGGAACTCGTCGCCTTGATACATGTGAGTGTTCGCTGCCCACGCGGCGAAGTCTTTACGCTCGTGCTGCGGCCGCTGCGTGAAGAGGTTGTAAGCGATGCGCACGGTCATGTCCTGGTGCTTGTTGAGCTCATTGATGACCGCGTAGTCGTCGGGGTAGTTCTGAAAGCCACCGCCGGCGTCGCACACGCTTGTGACCCCGAGACGGTTGAGTTCTCGCATGAAATGTCGAGTCGAGTTCAACTGATGCTCCGGCGGAAGCTTCGGACCAAGCGAGAGCGTTTTGTAGAGGATCCACGCGTTGGGATTGGCGACGAGCAGACCGGTGGGATTGCCCTGCTTGTCTCGCTCGATGATGCCCCCAGGCGGCTCTGGCGTCGTTCTGTCGTAACCCACGGCGCGAAGGGCCGCGCGGTTGAGCAGCGCACGGTCGTAGAGGTGGAGGATGAAGACGGGCGTGTCGGGCGCGGCTTCGTTAAGTTCTTGCAGCGTCGGCAAACGGCGCTCGGCGAACTGCAGTTCAGCGAAGCCGCCAACGACGCGGACCCACTGGCCTTGTGGCGTGCGAGCGACTTGTGCGCGGAGCATGCGCATGGCGTCGGCGAGAGACGGGACGCCGTCCCAGCGGAGTTCTAAGTTGTAGTTCAGACCGCCGCGGATGATGTGCAGGTGTGAATCGTTCAGACCAGGGATAATGCGGCGACCGCCAGCGTTGATGACGGTTGTGTGTGGACCTTGCAAAAGGCGAATGGATTGGTCGTCGCCGACTGCAACAAAGACGCCATCGGCGATGGCAAGTGCCTCAGCTTCGTGCCCATTGTGCTGCATCGTGGTGATGCGAGCGTTGTGGATGATGAGGGTGGGCGTGACTTGCGGCGCGGTGTATGGTGCTGATGCATGCGTCATAGCGAGGGGCTCCGCGGTGGCGTGGGGTGTTGCGTTGACGTGGCGTGCAGCCATGTGTGCAGAAGTCGGCCGAGCAGTGGGGCGGCGACATATGCGACGAGCGGGACGACGATGACCGTCACGATGAAGACGGCGGCTGGGATGGGAAGACGAAGCTTGAGAGCTTGCAGCAGGTAGGACATCGCGACGACGAGGATGTAAATCACGACCCAGGAGAGGAGCGTTGTTTTCCACTTGGGTGGGGACTGGAAATGTGGAATGTCAAACCACGTCTCGAGGCCTTCGTAGGAGTCGTAGTGGTCGTCGAGGATGAGTTCGGCAACTGGTTTGAAGAGCGCGGCACGCGTTGAGGACGAATGCCACGCCGTCAACTGCGAGCGTTTCTCGAACTTGTAGACGAAGCGGTAGAGGGAGCCGATGGGCTTCGGGGCATCGTGCGGATGCGAGGTGGGGCGAATCACGGTTGCGCCGAGGTAGCCAGGTTGCTGCGTCGCGGCGGCGATGAGCGTGCCCATGAGTAGTTCGAAGCGGCCTTCGGTGCCGGGCTTGACGCGAATGTCACGTATCACAGTCACGGGCGGATCGTGAGCGTCTGAGCGGAGAAAACGCAGGGCGGGTGAGTCGTGGAGGGGCGATGTGTCGAGAGGTTGTTGCATATCAGCCTCTCCAACCAGCGATGACGAGCAGTCCGCCGATGATGGCGACATTCTTCAGGAACTGTGCGAGTTGGTGATCGCGTGATGCGCCTGATGATGCGGGAGTCTTCCAGAATGCATGGGCGGTGAGCGTTGCGGCGATCATGAAGCCGGCGATCGCGAAGGCAGCGAAGAAGCGAGTGGTGGGGATGAAGAGGCAGGGCGCGGCGATGGCTTGAAGCAATCGTCCAAGTAACACAAGCACTCGCGCCTTCGCACGGGGTACGTGCGCGGCGGTCAGCTCTCGCGCAGCCACTGACTGATCGAGCACACCGAAGGCGTTTGCGAGGAAGATCAATACGAGGAGCGCCGTGCCGAGCCACGGCGCTGCCTCGCTGACTGTGTTGAGGAACTGTTCCATGTGCGCGATCAGTGCGTGGCAGCTTGCGGCACGCGATAGTCGGGCAGCGATGTAGGCGGGGCCTTGTGGACCATGGTGTAGGCGTACTCCACACCTGCGCCGTACGCGCCGAAGTGGGTTTTCGCAATGTCCATGACGGCGTTGTACGTATCGCGATGTGCCCAGTCACGTTGCCATTCGAGCATGACCGAGAGAGCGGTCACCGGCTTCGCACCGGCCTGGACACAGCGCTTCATGGCGTTGTCATGGGCAAGCTGGCTGACATCGCCGCAGCAGTCTTCGACGATGTGGATGTCGTAGCCGTCGTGGATGGCCTGCACGGTTGGTAGGGCGACGCAGGTCTCTGTCCAGAGGCCGGAAAGCACGATCTTCTTGCGGCCGGTCTTCTTCACGGCGGCGACGAAGTTCGCGTCATCCCACGAGTTCATCGACGTGCGCTCGATGGGTGTAGGATGGCCGAGCGCGGCGAGCACCTGAGGCCAGGTGTGTCCGCTGAAGGCGTTGCTCTCGACGGTGGTCAGAATGACGGGAACGTTGAAGATGCGAGCGGCCTTGGCGAGGGCGACGTTGTTGTTGATGATGGCCTGGCGATCGAAGTTGCAGACGCCGAAGAGCATCTGCGGTTGAAGATCGATCATGGCGACAACACAGTTGTCCGGGGTGAGCAGGCCCTTTCCTGAGAGTGTGGGACGTGACATGAAAACTCCTTTGTGTGTATGACTGCACTGCGACGCGGTGCGTCGGTGTGAAAGCCGGTGAATGGATGAGAGCGGGTTGATGAACTGGTGACGGTGGGAATCGCTCAGCGGCGGATGAACGTGAGCAGATCGGCGTTGACTTCTTCGTGATGTGTGGCGCAGAGTCCGTGGTCGTAGCCCTTGTAGATCTTGAGCTCCGCGTGCGGGACCAGCTTGGCGGCAAGCAGTGCAGACCCGGCGATGGGCACGATCTGGTCATCGTCGCCATGAACGATGAGCGTGGGGACGTTGAAGCGCTTCAGATCTTCGGTAAAGTCGGTCTCGGAGAAGGCCTTGATGCAGTCGTACGTTGACTTGATCCCTGCCATCATGCCTTGTCGCCACCAGTTGTCGATGAGTCCTTGTGAAACCTTGGCGCCGGCACGAGTGAAGCCGTAGAACGGACCAGCGGGGATCTCTCGGAAGAACTGCGCGCGATCTGCCAGCAACGCGGCGCGGAACTGGTCAAAGAGTTCTTTCGGCAGTCCGTTTGGGTTGCTCGGCGACTTGACCATGATGGGCGGGACCGCACCGATCAAGATCGCTTTGCCGATCCGGCTCTTCGCCTTGTTGTGGCCATGTCGACCGATGTATCGTGCGACTTCGCCCCCACCCGTGGAGTGTCCGATGTGTACTGCGCCCTTCAGATCAAGATGCTCGGCGAGCGCAAGCAGATCGTCGGCGTATGTGTCCATGTCGTTGCCCGACCAGGTTTGGTCGGAACGTCCGTGTCCTCGGCGATCATGCGCGATGCAGCGATAGCCACGTGACGCGAAGTAGAACATCTGCGGGTCCCAGTCGTCAGCGCTGAGGGGCCAGCCATGACTGAACACAATGGGAACACCGGTTCGGTCACCGAGTTCTCTATAGAAGATGTTCACGCCGTCAGGGGTCTTTACGTAACTCATGGTTGGTCTCCGTTGTAAGCGGTCCAATCGCCGCCTCACAAGTACTAAGCGTGACCCCTGGACAAAAGTCGGGAGCGATACGGCCGGGTACATATCCTGAACGTGTGGAGCAGGCGCACACCACCACGGTGATTCAGGGGTACCTCGATCAGCTCGGGGCGCTCAGGGGCGATGCACCGGCGGAGCCTGTAGTGCGTGCGTTGCTCGAACGAGCAGTGGGGCGTCTTGAACTTCTGTGTGCCACGCTGCTATTTCGCAGCTATCCACGGCTTGCTCGTCCGCCACTCAATCTCCGGACGGACGAACTGCTTGGCGGAGTCGTTGAGCGACTCATCAAGGCAATGCGCGAGGCGCGGCCCGGCACGGTGCGACAGTTCTTCGCCATCGCGCACCAGCACATGCGATGGGAGCTCAACGACCTCGCTCGTCGGTTGGACGGCCAGGTTTCTGCGAGTGCTCTTCCACTCGAACTCGCAGCGACACCGCTGACGAGCGGATCGCCCATCAGCGATGTGGCCCGTCGGATGTTTGATGCGATAGAGAATCTGCCTGACGAGGAACGTGAAGTATTCAGCCTCGTTCGCATAGACGGCATGTCGCTCAACGAAGCTGCCGAGGTGGTGGGAGTCTCCGCAAAGACCGTGCAGCGACGTATGGCGCGAGCACTGATTCTGTTGAGCGACAAGATCGGCGATCTTCGTCCCGATGGCGTGGATACGACAGGCAGTCATGGCAGTGACAAGCGCACAATGCCCGTCTCACAGGATGCACGTGATGAGCACGCTTGATCCACGAATCATGGAGCTGCTGGAGCAGGTTCTCAGTGCAAGCATGTCGATTGATGACGCGTGCATGCGGCATCCTGATCTGGCGGCGGAGCTGCGGAGACGTTTCGAGTCGACAAACTCGCTCGAGACACAGTTGAACGAGGTCTTTCCATCAGTTGTTGAAGCTCATCACGAGAACACACTGCGACGTCACGTTGGCACATTGCCCGACATTCCCGGCTACATGATCGAGAACGTGGTTGGAGCCGGAGGCATGGGCGTTGTCTATCTCGCGCGACACATCCGGCTGAACCGGCCGGTCGCCATCAAGATGCTTCTTGCGGGTGGATATGCATCACAGCAAGACCGTGAGAGGTTTAAGCGTGAAGCGGAGGCGATTGCTGCGATCTGCCATCCGAACGTCGTTCAGGTCTTTGATGCTGGTGAGTGCGACGGGCACCCGTATTACGTCATGGAGTACATCGAGGGCGGGACGCTCGCGCAGAAGCTCGATGGTCACCCCAGATCGTCTCGCAGTGCTGCGGCAGATGTTGCGACATTGGCGCGAGCGGTCCATGCTGCACATGCCTGCGGTGTCATGCATCGAGATCTCAAGCCTGGAAACATCTTGGTCACGGCGGACGGCGCTCTCAAAGTCGCCGACTTCGGCCTTGCACGGCGTTCAAATGACATGGGCGCGATGACGCATATTGCGACATGGGGAGCGTGGATGGGCACGCCATGCTACATGGCCCCCGAGCAGGCAAGCGGCGCGGCCCGCGACTTTGCTCCCATGAGCGACATTTACTCGCTCGGCACGATTCTGTACGAGCTGCTGACCGGACGACCGCCGCTGCGAGGCGAGAACGCGGCGGAGACTCTTCGTCAGGTCATGACGCAGGACCCGGTGCCTCCCCAGCGGCTCAATCCCAGCACTTCGCGCGACGTTCAGACGATCTGTATGAAGTGCTTGCAGAAAGATCCGTTGCGTCGGTACGGAAGTGCCGCTGATCTTGCGGACGATCTCGATCGCTTCCTGCGCGGTGACGCGATTCATGCGCGGCCGGTCGGAGTGCTGGAAAGGAGCGTCAAGTGGTGTCGGCGCAAGCCCGCCGTCGCGACCGGAGTCGCGCTGGCGACTGTCTTGCTGTGCGTGCTCATTGCGGTCGGAGTGTGGTGGCAGCACGCCGAAGAATCACGCCGCACTCGCCAGCTCATTCGCCAGGAGGGTGCTCGCAGCGCAATCGCAGCCACGTTGCCGTTAGCGGAGAACTTAAGGAAAGGCGAGCAGTGGGCCGACGCCGCTGGCTTGCTCAGTACAGCGAGAGCACAACTGATCGAAGCCGCGTCTCCCGCGCTTGAGTCGCAACTTGAAGATGCTGAGAAGAGTCTTGAACTCGCACGCGAACTAGATCGCATTCGGCGCAGCTTTCCCGACTCCGCGGAAAGCGGCTACACGTACTTCCCAGCCCGCGACGCATATCACGAGGCGTTCGAACGAGTAGGAATTGGCCGGAACGTAGCGTTCACTCAAGCGGTCGAGCGCGTCGGGCAGTCGCCGCTGCGAGACGTCTTGCTCCCTGCGCTGGACTATGCCGCGTTCACCGAAGTCTTCTCAGGTGACAACACCGAGCGTGTTCGTCTGCTGTCGTTGGCGCGCGAAGTGGACGCTGACTCCTGGCAACGCCGATTTCGTGATCCTGCGGCGTGGAAAGACCTGACAACGCTGCAGCAGTTGGTACGCGATGCTCGTGACGCAGAAAAATCTCCGTCCGTGCACCAGCTCGTCATCATCGCGTTGTGTTTGAGCAACCTCGGTGACAATCATGCCGCGCTCCAGATTCTGCAGGATGCACAAGTCGACAATCCATCAGACTTCTGGCTCAATATTGAGATGGGTAATGCGCTGAATCGAGCAGGAAGAGGTGGCGAAGCGGTGCAGTATTTTCGCACCGCCGTCGCGCTGCGTCCCACGCACTACGTCGCCCTCACTGCATTGGGCACCACACTCGTCAGGAACGACATGAGTGAAGCTGCGATTGCGCCTCTGCGTCGCGCGATAGCCATCGAACCCGGCTACAAGACGAGTTGGCAGAACCTTCTGATGGCTCTGACTAACCTCGAAAGATGGGACGATGCTCATCAGGCCAGTCGCGATGCACTACGCGCATTGCCAGATGCACCAGAGTTGGCATCATCCGGCGACTGGATCGACCTCCGCCGTGCTCGACTCTTGGCCGAGCGCGGTGAATGGGCGCTCGCCGCCAATCTTTACGCGTGTGTCGTCGCTGGGCACTATCGCGATGATGGCGAGGTGTGGTTCGAACTCGCTTGTGCGCGCTTGCTTCGTGGTGATGTCGAAGGCTACAAGACAACGTGCCGAGCCATGCTGACGCGAACTGAGCTGCCCGCGTTGCGCGGGTTCCTCGTCGCGCGCGCCTGCACATTGTCGCCACTGTCGCGTGACGAGCTCCGTCGCGCAGCTGAGATCGGTTCCGCGGAACTCGAATCCGCCGCACAACTATCGTGGTTGCTCACCGTACAAGGGGCAGTCGCATACCGCATGGGTGATGCACAGACAGCAAGTGCGAAGTTCGAACACAGCATCGCCGTTGCACCCACCGAAGACGGGGCGCCGACGAACTGGTGTTGGCTCGCGCTTGCTCGTTCGCAACAGGGCGATGCTGCCGGAGCAGCGTCGGCACTCCAGACTGCGGTGACGTGGTTTGCGAACCACCCGTCAAAACCAGACGCTATCCACTTGCACGACTGGCTGGAGGCAATCATCATGGTCCGTGAGGCGAATCGCTCCATCGGAAGTGACTCGACGAAGTAGCATCGAATCGCAGTCAGGCAGGGATCTGTCGCTGCGTGTTGCTACGACGCGCTGCAGGGCGAGCGACGGGGTAATGGAGTACGTGGGCTTTCGTCATCCAAATCTCTGCGCGTGCGTGGTGGGTGGTGCACGGAGTATCGGAGAAGCGCTTTGAGTGGCCGCTTGTGCACTTCGGGTGACTTGCAATCCTCGAGCGTGCAGGGCTGTATGCCAGCACGTCACGATGAAGAAGCTCGAAACAGAGAACCGCCCCGCGCGTGGCAAGCGTGCGGGGCGGCTTCAAGAAGAGTCTCTATATTGATACTGCTAGCGGAAGTCACCTGTCGAGAAGATCAGGGACAGTTGCCGCCAGCGAGCACGTTGAAGAAGTCCACGACGTCCTG
>DATGWV010000299.1:0-4719 GCA_035299305.1 Phycisphaerales bacterium
TGTGTTTGCCCGCCGCGACCAGCTTGAGCATGGGCTCAATCCGCAGCCACCACGTGTAAACGCCTGTCTGCGCACAGCGCATCACCGCGCCGGGCGACCCTTGCGCGAAATCCAGCAGCCACTGTTGTTGCGAAGGCTCCACGTTCAGCGTGCCATCCTTCATCGCTTGCTTCGACCACGTGTGCATCGCCTGCTGCGAAAGCGGCATGCACGTCACGCGCTGACATCGACTGCGAATCGTCGGCAGCAGCATCTCGGGCGAGTTGCACACCAGCATCATCACCGTGCGCTGCGGCGGCTCCTCCAGCAGCTTCAAAATCGCATTCTGCGAGTTGTTGTTCAGATACTCCGCCTCATCGATGATGAACACCCGCCCCGCGAGACTGTTGCCAGGAACAGTGGGGGAGAGCGCGCCCGGTTCCAGCATGAAGTGCCGCAGAACGTCAATCGGAATTGTCGTCTGCTTCCGTTTGCGCACTTCCGGCTCGGGGTGATACGCCGCAAGTTCCTTGTTGATGACCGCAAGATCAGGATGCGTTCCGCTGCGCAGCAGTTGCTGCACGCGTGAGTCCGGATCCGGCGCAAGCTCCCCCGTCAGACCAACCGACGTTGTCTCATCCAGAATGAGCGCCGCAAACGCCAACGCAAGCGTGAACTTCCCAACTCCCTGAGGCCCCTGAAAAATCCACGCATGATGCACGCGACCCGCCGATACCGCGTCGCGCAGCAGCGACGCCGCCTTTTCCTGTCCCAGCACCTGCGACAGCCCAACCGGCGCCTGCACGGGCGGCAAAGGCGGCACAGGCACTTCCTGTTCACGAGGTGCGCGGGGTTCCTTGGTTGTCGCTGCGCGTTTAGCCACGACGCATGATATGGAAAGCACCCGCAAACAAAAAACGTCCCTTCGCGGGACGTTCAGAAACACATGAACACACAACGCGGACGCATCACGGCAGTGGAATCAGCGTGAAGGGAATCGAGCGAAGTTGCGTCGTCGCAGGCAGCCCGCGCTGCTGGCCAATCGTCAGCCGCCCCGTGAGTTGCACATCATTCGCCCACTCACCCAGCCCCTGTCCCGAGTAAATCGCCTCGCCGCTCGGCAACACGTTAATCGCCCGTGACAGTTGCACGCTGTACCCCGAACCGCCCTGCGAAATCACAAGCTGCGGCTGCGGGAAATCACGCGTGATCGGCCGGCCATCGGTGCGCCGAAGCACGAGTTCGAAATTGGTCATCACCGGCACGGTTCCGTCTTCCATCGCAATGCCACCGATCGTGCGCGTCACCGTGCACGTGATGCGGTACCGCACGCGATCAATCGTGATGAACGTCTCGGGCGCCCGCGGCGCAGGCTTGGGCGGACGAGTGATCTGATGCCCGTTGTTGTTGCCCAGCGGACGCGTCAGGTTCGTCGTTAGCCGAATCAGCCCATGCGACGACGCAGCCAACGCGCCCACCGCGACAGCCGCAGCAGCACAACGTACGAACGGTTGCAAACGCATACGCAATCTCCTTCTCTTGTTCATCCGCGTTCACGCATCATTCACGATGGCGAGTTGAACGTGACTCCAAACGGGCTTCTGGCTGGCGGGAGGGCGCCGCGAACCATTGTCGGCCGCACACCTGCAATCAGAAACATGACATCTGCTCCACGTGCGAATGTCTGCATTTCAGGCGGCGGGGTTGTAAAGGTGAAGTACATCTCGCGTCCGTCTTGCGAAATCGTGTGCTGAACGAGCGTTGCAGTATCTTCAACGCCATCGCGATAACGAACGAGTAATTGGGGTACAACCTGCAGAGGAATGACTTTGCGACCATCCACACGACGCACCGTAACATTCCACTGCTGGTCCGGCGTCACCGTTGTGCGATCGGGCAGCACGGTAGTGACACGGAGACTTGACGTCGCCACCAACACGAGGTGCTGAGCGCCGTAGAGTCGGAACGGTGCAGATGGCGTGGGCGACGGTGCAACTTGCAGCGGGTGCGAACCGTTGGGCCGGATCACGGGAATCACCAACTGTCCGTTCTGCTGAGCCGCTTGCTGCTCCCGGCGTTCATTCTCGAGAATTCGCGTACCTTCGATCAATCGCTGCGCTCGCTGCCACGACGTTGTCAAGCCGCCCATCACAATGCCGGACGCGCTTAGCAAACTCACGACACACGTGAACTGAACAACTCTCGCTGTCTTGCTGCCCATATTTGATCCCCTTGGATGAACAAGAGCGGAACGTCGCAAACGCAAACGCACGCCGACTGCCTTTGCAACGCCCATCCTTTGTGTAATGGAGGTCGTGAGACGCGCGGCCCCAACAACATCCGATGCAATCTCCCCGCTTCGACGAAAGGCCGCCCTTTATTGACCAGTTATCGAATCGGATGAGGCTTCGCGCTGCGCAACGAGGCGTCGGGGATCGTCAGGCGTGCCTTGAAGATACGATCAAGTGACCTGAACTCGATCTTGCTGCCTTCGAAAAGCTCGGGAAGCGGTCTTTTGCAGACCGCCTGCTTCGGTCTATCTCCCATCGGCAGTGCCAACTGAGACCACGATATCAATTTCCGGTCAGCTTCGCAAGGGGTTCCCGCCATTCTTCACCGGCGTTTGCAGTTTTCTTGGCGGCAACCTATCCTCGCGCCATGCCGCGAACGCTGCTGTTCGCGTGAAGTTCGGGTTCGCGATGGAATGTGTGTGTTCCGCCGAAATGCGGCGGGTTTCAGGAGTCAGTATCCATGATGCGTCGTGCGAAGATCAGCGTGATTGGTGCGGGCAACATCGGCGGCGAGTGCGCTCGCAGCATCGCGATGAAGGAACTGGGCGATGTCGTGCTCGTCGACATTCAAATCAAAGACAAGCCCGAACTCCACATGCCCAAGGGCAAAGCCCTCGACCTGGCATGTTGCGGCCCCGTCGAGAAGTTTGACTGCAAGATCACCGGCACCTTTGACTACGCCGACACCGCAAACAGCGACGTCGTCGTCATCACCGCCGGCCTGCCCCGCAAGCCCGGCATGAGCCGCGACGACCTCGTGCAGATCAACGCCGGCATCGTCAAGAGCGTCGCTGAGCAAGTGAAGAAGAGCAGCCCCAACGCCATCATCATCGTCGTCAGCAACCCGCTCGACGCGATGGTCTACGTCGCGTGGAAGGCCAGCGGCTTCCCCGCCCATCGCGTCATGGGGCAGGCAGGCGCACTCGACGTCGCCCGCTATAAGACGTTCCTCGCGATGGAACTGGGCGTGAGCGTCGAAGACATCCAGGGCCTCCTCTTGGGCGGCCACGGCGACGACATGGTGCCCCTCCCCAACCGCACCAGCGTCAATGGCATCCCCATCAAGGAATTGCTCAGCGCGGAAAAAATCAACGCCTGCGTCGAGCGCGCCAAAGTCGGCGGCGGCGAAATCGTCAAGCTCATGGGCACCAGCGCGTGGTACGCCCCCAGCGCCGGCACCGTCGAAATGGTCGAAGCCATCGTTCGCGACAAGAAGCGCGTCATTGCGTGCGCGGGCTACTGCGAAGACGAATACGGCGTCGCACCGGGCCAAAAGGGCAAGGGCTACTTCGTCGGCGTCCCCTGCGTGCTGGGCAGCAAGGGCGTCGAGAAGATCATCAGCTTCAAGCTCGATGCCGAAGAGCAGAAGTACATGGACACCTCCATCAATCACGTGAAGGAACTCGTCCTCGTCACCACCAAGCTTTACCCCGATCTGGCGTAAGCCCAAATCTGGCGAAATCCTTGCCTCGCAAACACACGAAACCCGCCAGCATCGGCGGGTTTTTTCACATCATCGCCGCGTCACTCGCCCTGCCGTAGTACGGTCTGCCATGCACCATTCCATCACGCCCGCAGAGTGCATCGCCACCGTCCAGCAACTCGCCTCGTTCGGCACACGCCACACACTCTCGACGACCACCGACCCCTCACGCGGCATCGGTGCCGCTAGCAATTGGCTCGCCAACACCCTGCGCAGCTTCGGCGGCGATCTCCACGTGTCGCTCGACGAACACCCCGCGCCCATCACGCCGCGCACGCCCGCTGGCGGCACTCTCGTCAACGTCGTCGCAACCCTTCCCGGCGTCATGACTCAAGCCACGCACCGCGTGTATTGCATCGCTCACTACGACAGCATCAACGCCGACGTCATGAATGTCACCGACGACGCGCCCGGCGCCAACGACAACGCCAGCGGCTGTGCCGTCGTCCTCGCCTGCGCCAAAGCTCTCGCGCACACCCGTCCCGACGCATCCATCATCTTCATGCTCACCAGCGGCGAAGAGCAAGGCCTTCTCGGCGCTCGCGCCCACGCCCACAAACTCGCCGCCACAACTGGCGTCTCGCAGGTGTACGTCCTGAACAACGACACGGTCGGCGATCCCGGCCCCGCCCTGCTCCGCGAAGGCCTCCCGCCGATCGACACATCGCGTCCGCTTATCCGCATGTTCTCCGAAGGCCTCCCCAAGAACATGACGCTCGAGACCGCCGCTTCGCTACGCACTCTCGGCGGCGAGCACGATTCCCCCAGCCGCCAACTCGCGCGAGCTATCAGCGATACGGCCCTCAACGACAACGCCATCGCAAAGCCCTGGAGCATCCATCGCCCCGATCGCTTCCTGCGAGGGGGCGATCACACGCCCTTCAACGAATGTCGCTTCGCCGCTGTGCGCTTTACTAGCCTCGCCGAGGATTACTCGCGCCAACACGTCCACCCACACATGCGCGA
>DATGWV010000300.1:0-10099 GCA_035299305.1 Phycisphaerales bacterium
GGTTTCTGGCTCGCGCCAAGGCCGCTCGCCCCGACCTCCTCGTCACCGGGATTTGCTTCGACGAGCAAGTCGTGGATTTTGTCCCAACCGACGCGCACGATGTGCGCGTTGATATGATACTGACACCCACGCGGACCATGCAGGTCGCGTGAACAACTCAACCGGGATGGACCCCGCCTGCGCAAGCGTCACCGCGCCGGCTTCTCAAGGAAGGGAAGACTCATGGCTCTGCCGTCGCAAACTGATCACAACTCCGAAAACAGCCGAAGCGTCACCGGACAGGCTGGCAACACCAACACGACGAAAATTCTTCTGGTCGTCGCGGGCATCACCCTCCTCGGCGGCGGCGTCTACGCCCTCAGCAACCTGAACAAGCAGCAGAAGACCGACGCGACCAAGACCAAGGAAATCGCCACCAACGCCGGCACGCCCACTGGCACCACGCCCGCGCCCACCGAGCCCACCGCGATCACCACGCCCGCCCCCGGCACCAACACCGTCCCCTTCACCAACCAGCCCGCCGGCACCACAGCTACGCCCACCACGGTCGTCCGGTCCGACGTGAACAACACGCCGGCCCCCACCACGCCCGCAGGAACCGCCGGCGCAACGACGCCCGCGCCCGGCACCGCACCCAGCACAACCCCTGCGCTCAACACGCCACCCGGCACCACGCCGGCGACGACCACGCCGGGCACAACCACCACCACGCCCGCTCCGACGTCGCTCACCACCAACCTCACCGTCCTGCAACTCATCCAGCAGGGCGACAGCGCGATGGCCAACAACAAAATGGTCGAGGCCCGTCAAGCATTCAGCCGCGCACTGCTTGATCGCGACGCGAGCGAAGCCGACAAGGCCACGCTCCGCACCAAGCTCACGACGATCAACCAAGAACTCGTCTTCGGCCCGCGCGTCGAAGCCACCGACGGTCTCGTCGAAAGCTACAAGGTGCAGTCCGGCGACAGCCTCGTCAAGATCGCCCGCAAGCGCGAACTCGCGACCGACTGGCGCTTCATCCAGCGCGTCAATCGCATCAGCAACCCCAACGCTCTGCGTGCGGGCCAGACGCTCAAGCTCGTCAAAGGCCCCTTCCACGCCGTCGTGAACAAGAGCGCGTACCGCGCCGACATCTTCGCCGGCGCACCCGACGATCCCGCCAACTGGCTCTTCATCAAGAGCTACACGCTGGGCCTGGGCGAAGGCAACAGCACCCCCGTCGGCAACTACGTCGTCAAGAAGGGCAGCAAGCTCATCGACCCGCCGTGGGTCAACCCGCGCACGGGCGAAAAGTTCGCCAGCAACGACCCCAAGAACCCGATCGGTGAACACTGGATCGGCTGGCAAGGCGTGGGCGACAGCACCGCCAACCAAGGCTACGGCTTCCACGGCACCATCGACCCTAACAGCATCGGCCAGCAAAAGAGCATGGGCTGCGCTCGCATGAAAGCCGACGATGTCGCCGAGCTCTACGAGCTGCTCGTCGAAGAAGTCAGCGTCGTCCGCGTCCTCCCATAACACCGGTGGCCCGCCCCTCCGGGGCAGGCGCATACCAACAACAAACTCACTCCAACGCCGCACAAAACGCGGCGTTTTTCATTTCCACCACCCACCCATATCCATCCACGCCCGACACCATCCCCTCCTCCCCTGCATCTCATCCACGTCCACCACCCCAGCTTCGCGCACGCCCCCCAACCCATAGAGTTTCCACCATGACCGCCACCCCCGCCGCCGTCGCGATCGAAACCAAGCCCGTGACGCTGCGCATCAAGCCCGGCTTCTCCTGGCACGAAGTCCTCGCCAAAGCCCAGAAGGTCACGCCGCAAGCCTTCAGCGACCACGGTCACTTCCTCAACCTCATCGATGGCAACTGGGGCACACCCGGCAACCCGCGCAGCATCGCATCGCCCATCGATGGCTCACTCATCGGCAAGCTCCCGATGATCGACCTGCCCACGGGTCTCCACGCCGTGCGCGCCGCCGCGAAGGAGTCCGCCGCGTGGGCCAAAGTGTCGCTCGACGAACGCAAAGCTCGCGTCCGCGCCACCGTCAACGACATGCGCACGCACCGCGAACTGCTGGGCCAGTTGCTCATGTGGGAGATCGGCAAGCCCTGGCACCTCGCCCTCGCCGACGCCGACCGCTGCATCGAAGGCGTTGCGTGGTACGTTGACAACATCGACGGCATGATCGCCAGCCGCAAGCCTCTCGGCGTTGTCTCCAACATCGCCAGTTGGAACTACCCCCTCAGCGTCCTCCAGCACGCCGTCCTCGTCCAAGTCCTCTGCGGCAATGCCAGCATCGCCAAAGCCCCCACCGATGGCGGCGGTACCGCACTCGCCGTCAGCATGGCCATCGCCCGCAATCACGGTTTGCCCGTCAGCTTCGTGAGCGGCAGTGGCGGCACTCTCAGCGATGCCCTCGTGCGCAACGACCACGTCGACTGCCTCAGCTTCGTCGGCGGTCGCAGCAACGGGCGCGACGTCGCCAGCGCCCTCGTCGATACCGGCAAACGCCACATGCTCGAAATGGAAGGCGTCAATGCCTACGGCATCTGGGAATTCAGCCAGTGGGACCTGCTCGCCAAACAGCTCAAAAAGGGCTTCGAATACGGCAAGCAGCGCTGCACCGCCTACCCGCGCTTCGTCGTACAGCGTTCACTCCTCCCCAAGTTCCTCGACATGTACCTCGCGGTCGTCAGGAGCGTCAAGTTCGGTCACCCCGCGCTCGTCGCCAATGACAACGACCCGCTCCCGCAGTACGAATTTGGCCCGATGATCAACGCCAAAAAGGTCGAAGAGCTCAAGAGCCTCTGGAGCGAAGCCATCGGCGCAGGCGGCGTGCCTCTCTACCAGGGCGAACTCGACCCGCGCGCGTTCCTGCCGGGCCAAGACATCAGCGCGTACTTCGCCCCCGCCACGCTCCTCAACATCCCGCGCAGTTGCAAGCTCTACTTCAACGAACCCTTCGGCCCTCTCGACCTCATCGTCACGGTCGATCGCATCGAAGAACTCGTCGCCGAAATGAACGTCAGCAACGGCAACCTCGTCAGCAGCCTCGCCACCGACGACGAGACCCTCGCCAAGCGCCTGCAATCAGAAGTCCGCGCCTTCAAGTTCGGCCACAACGTCATTCGCAGCCGAGGCGACCGCGAAGAACTCTTCGGTGGGCTGGGCCAAAGCTGGAAGGGCTGCTTCGTCGGAGGCAGTCTCCTCGCGCGCAGTCTCACCCGAGGCGATGGCGACGACAAACTCCCAGGCGTCTTCCCCACCGGCACGCGCCTGCCCTGACTGGAACTACGCGTTCTTCCCCGCGCCTTCGACAGAGTCGCTGAAGTCGAAGTACATGTTGTAGTACCCGCACCAGTATGGATACTCAACTTCCAGCCGGTGACACACAAAGTCGTTGATGTTCCATCCCATGCGATCAAAGCTCGCATTGACGAACTCGTTCATCCGCGGCATGAAGGGCGACTGCAGTGACTGCCGATCGCCATTGATGAGTTGCAGCGACAATGCATGCGGCAGCCGATCCGTCCACTTCTCATGCGGACTGCGCCCGATGTAAGGCGACGTGCGATACGCCGCCACGCTGGGCACGCATCGCGCCACCATCGACCGTTCCATATACATGTCGAAAATCAGTCGCGCGCACGGCATCGGGATGTACGCCGTCGCATTGAAATCCGGCGGCGGCTCCGACCAAGGCAAAGGCCGATTCGCTTCAACAAACTGCACCGTCGCGAAATCCAGTCCGCGCTCTTCATCCGTCCGCTTCGAGTCCACCACAATCAACGAGTGCTGCCCGGGCCCAACGACGTGCTTCACCGCAACCAGCGGCACCGGATCCGTCGTAAACTCGGACAATACCGTCGCACCAGCCACTTCGTACTCATCGCGCTCAAGACCATGAAACGGCTTGCTCCCCGCGCGATCCAATCTCTTCGTATCCTCTTCGGTTCCTGCTGTGATGATGCTGCGAAAGGCGAGCACCGGCGCATCAGGCCGCGCGCGGTACCCACCCACATACCGCATCGTCGCGTGATCCGTCAGATTTTCCTTCCCAGGCGTCGGCCGCATCACCATGCACGTCGCCATCACATCGCACCGCTGTCCCAGTGCCTGCGACATAGCCTCAAACGCGCGCCGGCGACGCTCGATCTGCAGCTTCGCTTGCTCTTGCTCATCCGTCACCTTGGTCGCAACCGTTGCCTCGATGCGATCATTCAGCTTGCGCTGACTCCCCGCGCTCGTCTGCAAAAACTCCTCAAACTGATCAATCCCACTCTGCAGATTCGCCAGCGCCGTCTTGCCGATCCCAAACTTCGACAACGCGCTTGCCACCAGCCGCAGCCCCATCACGCCCGGCATCAACTTCAGCACACCCACATCAACCGTCTCCGCCGACAGCGACTGCACCAGCCGCGTCGACGTGCCGCGATCTATCTCCAGCAGCTTCGACAACCCCGCCGCCGTGCGTGCCTGTGCAGGCAGCCGTTTGAACAACGTTCGAAACTCACCCACAAGTTGTTGCGCAATCCGAGAACCCTCCTCAACTTGCGCAGCCGTGAGGGGAACGGTTGTCCATGGCTTGGGTGTAGAAAGTGACACGGTCCGAGGATAAGGCCTCTCCGTGCGCCGCGTGCATGAATCTTCTCAAATTCGTCGAACCGACTCACTTGTTGCGACGAAAGACGTAGCGTCTGATGCGCACTCAGTGTACACTGACCATGCCGCCCGCCCGCGCAGCATAGCGCCCGCATCACGCCCCCCACGCCACGCGCCAATCCCAAGGAGATGCCGATGCCTCACCGTCCGCTCTGGTCGCCTTCGCTGTTGTCCCCGCGCTGCTCGCCCGTCGCCATTCTGCTCGCCGCAGCCACCTTCACACCACTGGCCGCTTTCGCGCAGCCCATCAACGACGCCTGCATCAACGCCACCACGCTCACCTCGGGAGTCGCCGCCTCCGGCACACTCGTCGATGCCACACTCGAGCCCCTCGACACCGGCCCCCTCTGTCCCGACTTCGTCACCACCGACGTCTGGTACCGCTTCGAAGTTCCCGAGCCGGGCGCATACCAGTTCGTTCTGAACGGCCCGCAAGTCAGCGACTTGTCTCTGGCCGTCACCAACGGCTGCCCGGGCATCTTCGTTGCTGTTCTCTCTTGCACAGGCAGCACCAACGGCCAGCCCATCACTGTCCCCTTCCAAGCGTTCTTCAACGAGCAACTTTTCTTCCGCGTCAGTTCCGCATCGGGTGTCGGCAGCAACTTCACCATCACTGCCGGCCCCATGCCCCCGCCCGTCAACGACGAATGCGCCGGTGCCCTCCCGCTCACGCTCGACAGCACCATCACCGCTTCCAACATCAGCGCCACCACCTCGCTCGCGCTCAACACGCCAGTCCTCTGCCGCAGCATCAACCCAGGCATCGAAGGCGGCGCAGACATCTTCTACCGCTTCACGCCTCCCTTCACCAGCACCTTCGACTTCTCCCTCTGCGGCTCCGAACTCGACAGCGTGATCTCGCTCCACTCCGGCTGTCCCGCCACATCCTCCAACGTCATCGCGTGCAACGACAACGCTGCCCTCAACTTCTGCGCCGACCAGTTCGGCTTCAGCACGTCCACCTCCTACCTCGCAGGCATCCCACTCCAGCAAGGCCAAACCTACTACCTCCGCGTCGCCGGCACCCGCTTCGTCGACTTTGAAACGGGCGAACTCCTCCTCCCCAGCCGCGGCATCACCAAAGTCACAGTTTCACAAGCCGCCCCCGCGACTGCACCCACCAACGACACCTGCGAAACCGCGACGCCTCTCCTCCCCGACACCTTCATCACCGGCACCACCCTCAACGCCGCCGGCACTCCCGGCGCCTGCGCCACCGACGACCCCTGGGATGTCTGGTACAGCTACACATCTTCCGCTAGCACCACGCAAATCATCGGCTTCAAGCTCCAAGACATGGACTTCGCCAACGCCGCGACCATGTCCCTCTACAGCGCATGCGGCAGCGATCCCATCGCCTGCGAAACCTTCAACCCCGTCACCAATCCGATCATGCACCTCTACGCCGCCGTCGAACCGGGTGCCACCGTGCGTCTGCGCATCGCCGGCGCACAAGGCATCGATGACACTTTCCGACTGGGCACCATCGTCGAAGGCGATGCTGCTTCAAATCTCACCTGCGCCACCGCACAGAGCGTCGCGCTGAACGAAGTCGTCTCGCTCAACACCGCCGCCGCCGCTACTCGCCTCTTTGGCGAACTCGCCTGCAACCCCGAAATCATCTTGGGCGACTTCTCACCTCTCTGGTACAGCTTCACCGCGCCCACCGACGGCTACTACCGCTTCGGCACCGACGCTCCCGACGAACAACAGACCACGCTCAACCTATACACCGCCTGTGGCGCGCCGAGCCAAATCTGCCGCTTCGCTGGTGACAACCAATCCGTCAATCCCAACGCCGCCGCCGCGTCCATCTTCGTCTCGCAAGGCCAGACCATCCTCGCGCGCGTCGCCAAAGCCGGCACACGCCGCAGCGACGCCAGCTTCACCGTCACGTCCTTGCCGCCCCCGCCCCCCGTCATCAACGACGACTGCGCCACCGCCATCGCCATCCCCTCCATGCCCTTCGCCGGCTCCGTTGACGTCACGCTCGCACAAGCCGACGAACGCGCCTGTTCCAACTTCGCTCCCACCCTCAACGGCATCTGGTACACCTACACACCAGCAAGCGACGTCCTCTTCTTCGGCCGCGCCATCTACCCCGACACCAACGACGCCTTCGTCAGCGTCTGGGAAGGCACCTGCGACAACCTCCAGGAACTTGGCTGCCCCACCATCGCCCACTCGCCCATCCCCATGTCCGCGGGCGTCACCTACACGATCATGATGGGTGTGCCCACCTTCGTCGGCCAACCCATCAACATCCCTTACGGCTCCACCATCGACTTCTCCCTGCTCGCTCTGCCCGCCGCCCCCAACGACACCTGCGACACAGCACAAGTCGTCGGCGCCGTTCCCGCCGAGTTTGACTTTGATCCGCGCGGCGCAACCGCGGAATTCCCGCGCCCCACCTGCGCCATCGGCCTCCTCGACCAATTCGAAAACTCCACGTGGTACAAACTCACCACGCAAACCGCCGGCACCCTCACCTTCACGGGCGAAGCTGAGCTCAACGAACTCAACTACGAACCCGTCGGCGTTCTCTACGAAGCCCCGTGCAACGAACGCGTCGAAATCGCCTGCGCGGCCCCCATCAACGAAAACGGCCTGCCCACCAACCGTTTCACACTCACGCACGAACTCGAAGCCGGCCGCACCTACTACCTCGCCACCGGCCTCTGGGGCTTCAACGCGGGCGGCCCCATGCGTGTCACCATCAACTACACAGGCGTCATCACACCCGAGTGTGACGACATCGACTTCAACAACAACGACGTCTTCCCCGAAGACCAGGACGTCATCGACTTCTTCCGCGTCCTCGCCGGCGCCGAATGCAGCACCTGCAACGACATCGACGTGAACAACAACAGCGTCTTCCCCGAAGATCAGGACGTCATCGACTTCTTCAATCTGCTCGCCGGCGGTAACTGCCCGCTCTAACTCAACCCTATCCCAAACACTTCCCACGGAGGCGGGCCCCGCACAGAGCCCGCCTCGCAAGGCGGACGCGTCCTCCCCGCGTCCGCTTTGTCATTTCACACGCCGCACTTCCTCACCCCAGGGCCCCCGGCAAACTCGCCGGCTGCCCCGTCGCAATGATCGCGTGCAAGTGCTTCCGCATGCGATCCAGCAGGTTCCAATACAGAATCAGCGCAATCAGCGGCCCCAGCGCCGCCGCAAGAAAGCCAACCGTCCCAAGCACCACCAGCAACCACTGATACTTCTTCGCCCGCCGCACCATCCACGCGTCCGGCACACGCTGCCCCAGCCACATCACATGCCGCACCATCGCGACGATCTTCACAAAGAACGCCACCACCCAAACTAAGCCAATCAGAAACGACAGCAAATCAAGGAGATCGACGATCGGAGCTTGTGTCGACGCTCCAGACGCGCTCTTCATCGCGAATGAGAGCGAATCCACCAGCATCGCCACCCCTGCCAGTGCAATCTCCACAATCGCCGCGATCCTCGCAACATTGCGGGCCGATGCGGCATGCTCAACACCCGCAAACTGCGGATCAGGCTGCGTCACCCGCATGTAGCCACAGAAGATCCAAATGCTCAGCCCAAACAGCAAGCCGTCACTGACCCAACTCACGGCGTGCTCGAGCAGCGGTCGCTGCATGACGACCACGATGCCCACGAGCCCTCCGACGACGGCCACCCCGATGAACCAAAGAATCCCGTGAAGAATCCACTTGAGCCCCGTCGCCAGCGACTGCAGATATTCCGCCCCTGCATATTGCAGCATCTCCCCTCGCAGCGAGTCCGCCACCGCTGCGCCACATTCCGGACAACTTCCCGAAATCGCAACCCCGCGAATGTTGTACCCGCACGTGTTGCAGTAGCGGTCACTGTCCACCAGCGTCACTGCCGCACCCGCCTCAACCACCTCACGCTCGTCAGTCTGCTTCTCCATCTCGCTCACTCTACCACGAAAGCGGCTCGTGCCAACCCAGCTCCCCGCCGCCTCGCCCGCCCCCACCATTCCCGCTATCCTACTTCCCCTCAGGGCCAAACCCTTGGCCCTCGTCCCCGATTTCTTTCCCCGTTCTCAAGGATCGTCCATGCCTTTGACGAATCGCAAGACCGGTCTGGGCCTTTCACTCCTGCTCTCCGCGTGCGCACTCGTCTCGCTCGCCGGCTGCGGAGGCGGCATTCGCACCAACGCTCCCAGCGCCTCCACCGCGCAGGTCGCCACCTTCGACACCACCGCTATCCCCGCCGAAAACTGGAAAGCCGCCGGCTACCGCCTCGACTGGGTCGGCTTTCCCTTCCCCGCCACCCCCGGCGTCAACATGGTCCGCGACATGATCGCCGCCGATGATGTCATCATCGCCCAAGACCGCCAGTCGCGCGTCACCATCCTCGAAGCCAACAACGGCCAGGTCCGCTGGAGCACCAGCATCGCCAACCCGCTCACGAAATTCGTGGGCCTCACGCGCGACACCGCCGATGCCTCGCGCCTCATCGTCAGCAGCGAAAGCGAAGCCTTCGTCCTCGCCATGAGCAACGGCAGCCTCCTCGCTCGCGAGAAGTTCGAGCGCGTCGTCAACACCAAGCCCGTCGCCATCCCCGGCCAACTCATCTACGGCACCGGCGTGGGCGAAGTCCTCTCCCACCGCCTGGGCATCGGCCTCAAGGCCTGGGGCTTCCAAGGCAACGGCACCATCGAAGCCGATCCCATCAAAGTCGGCGACATCGTCAGCGTCGTCAGCCAGCGCGGCGACGTCATGTTCTTCGCTCCCGACAACGGCAACCTCGTCGGTCGCGGCATGACCTTCGGCGGCCTGGGCAGCAACCCCGTCGCCAGCAGCGACACCGTCTACCTCGCCAGCCGCGACCAGTCCGTCTGGGCCTTCGCAACCTCCGGCGCAACCCGCTGGCGCTACCGCACGCCCGCCGTCCTCACCTCGCAGCCCTTCCTCCACGCCAACGCCCTCTACGTCAACATCCCGGGCGACGGCCTCACCTCCCTCAACGCTCGCACTGGCGAAGTCATCTGGAAGAGCAAGGACATCAAGGGCGACGTCATCGCCGCTCGTGGCAAGAACCTTCTCGCCTTCGACGGCACCACCCTCACCGTCCTCGACATCGCTCGCGGCCGCGTCCTCTCCCAATTCGGCACCCCGGGCATCACCCGCTTCATCGCCGACAAGCCCGCCGACGGCAATCTCTACGCCATCACCACCGGCAACCAGGTCGTCAAGTACATCCCGCAGTAACTCACTGCTCTACCAAACATCCCCAATCAACGGCCGCTCCGAAGCGGCCGTTTTTCATTGCGCGCGTTCCGCATCACGACGCATCAACACACCCCTTGCACCGACACGAAGAGCCCAAAAGAAAAAGCGGCCGCCTCACAGCGACCGCTCACTCACAACAAACTTGACTCATCCAACCACGAGGCACCCCACGTGCCCACC
>DATGWV010000301.1:0-12954 GCA_035299305.1 Phycisphaerales bacterium
GGGCACACCGGCGAATTCAAAGGGTTCAATCCCATGAGTCAGCATCTGCTCGTAGAACGTCTGTTCGAGTCGCTCGTCGCGGGCGACCGCGCCCAAAGCCGCAAGGTCGTGGGCGAAGCCATCCAGCAAGGTGTGCATGCGCAACGCATCTTGATGGACCTTTTCTGGCCCACCCATGAACGCATCGAAGCGTTCTACCGCCAGGACCAGCTCACTGTCGTCTCATACAACATGGCGACGCGCCTCTTGAGAATGATGGTCGACCAGATGGCCGCCCAGCTCACCGTCCTGCCCACCAACGGCAAGACCGTCTTCGCCGCGTGCGGCAACACCGAAGGCGAAGAACTCGCAGGCCAAATGGCCAGCGACCTGCTCGAAGCCGCAGGCTACGAAGTCTGCTACGCGGGCGGCAAACTCCCCGCCGACGAAATCCTCAACCAGGTGCAGGAACGCCGCCCCGACTTCCTCGTCCTCTTCGCCAGTAGCGCAAGCGACCTGCCCGGCATCCGCAGCATCGTCGATTCCCTCCGCGCCATCAACGCCACGCCGCAAACCAAGATCGCAGTCGGTGGCGGCGTCTTCAATCGCGCCGAAGGCCTCGCCGAAGAAATCGGCATCGACCTCGTCGCCAAGACCCCGCTCGAACTCGTCGAGCTCCTCGCGCTCCCCGAGTTCGAAGAACGCGAAGCCACCCCGCTCGCGACCATCGCCCCCGCCGCCAAGAAGCGCGCGTCACGCAAGGTCGCGTAATCCTCACGCGGCGATAGACGGTGATACACGGGGCAACCGCAGCACCCCCGCCACTCGCCACCGATCGCCGCACGCCTCGCAGATAGCAACCAAGTCCACTCGTATCTCTTGAACCCGACCAGCCCCGGATGAACAGTCCGGGGCTGGTTGTTTTCGGCGGAAGTGGCGGGAGAAATGATCAGCGTTGCACCAGCGAGCTGATGATCCAGTCGCACGCAGCCTGAAAACGGGCCGCGCTGCGATTGGTTCGAGCCGTCAGCATGGCACCTTCGAGCGTTGCAACGATCGCGATACTGGTTGCTTCCGGTGACTCCCGAAGCTTGACGAGTTGGAGCTTCTGCGCACGTCGAAGCACGTTGGCGATCCACATTTCGAGGTCATCAAAAAACGTGCGCACTTCGACTTGAAGTTCTTTGGGAATGGACTCGATGTCGGACGAGAGCATTCCGCAAAGGCACACTCGCCGGCCTGTTGCAAGCGTTTGTCGAAAAAGACCCATGCAGAGCTTGAGCTGCTGCATGGGATCGTCATGTGATTCCGTGATCTCTTTCAACATCCTCTGAAAGCGTTCGCGATAGCGAATCGTTACAGCGACACCCAGATCCGTCTTGGTAGGAAAGTAATAGTGAATGCTCGCGCTCTTGATGCCGACGCGATCGGCCAGATCGTGAAAACTGAACGCGTTGTAGCCGACTGTCTGCAACAGCTCTTCAGCAATATCCATCAGTTTGTCGCGCGTGTCAGCCATGAGATCACTCGTGCGAAAGCGTACCACTGCTGTCGCGGATGCACGTTTGAGCGGCCGCATCACAACCACCCAGAACGCTGCAGCGATCAGTACTTGTTGCGACCCGCCATCACACCGCCATCGACATCCCACACTGCCCCGGTAACCCAGGCGGCGCGATCAGAGAGCAGGAAGGTGATCACTTCAGCAACATCTGTTGGTTGGCCTACGCGACCAATCGGATGGAAGCTGTCAAAGCTCGCGAGCACACCGGGGATGTCTGCCTTTGGGATGAAGCCCTCGTAGATTGGAGTCTGTACCACCGCTGGTGACACCGCATTCACGCGGATCTTCGCGCCGGCGAGTTCCATCGCCAGATGCTGCGTCAGAGCGTGGAGACCGGCCTTCGCCATGGAGTAGGCGGACGAGGGCGTGGCCGCGACGGCTTGCTTTGCCCACATGGAGCCGACGTTCACCATCGCGCCGCCCGATTCCGCCTTGATCATCCGCCGAGCGACGTGCTGGGTAATGAAGAATGTGCTGCGGTTGAGATCGTGATAGCTGTCGTAGTCACTCGGCGTGTGTTCGATGAACGGTCGAGGCGAGAACACGCCCACACAGTTCACCAATCCATCCACGCGTGGCGCGTGCTTGTCGATCAGGCCTGTTGCCTGCTGGATGGCATCTGCGGTTCGTAGATCAAGCGACAACGCGACACCACGCGAGCCAAGAATCTGCTGAGCGTGGGTGGCGCTCTCTTCGCGACGTCCGATCGCGACTGCAGTGCCACCCCGTTCGACGATCTTTTTGGCGGTAGCCAAGCCGATGCCGTTCGTACCTCCAAGCACGACGATCACCTTTCCAGCGAACTCACTCATGTCAGAACTCCTCAATCATGATATGGCGGCATGCCTATCAAGTAGTAGGTAGATGCCCGTACGCGCTCTTGGTTTCGCGCATTTCAGAAAAGTCGCGCCTTGAAAAATGCGGGGGTGAGGAGCGCGTTTGGACCGACGCACAAGTTCTCGGCTCTCAATGAAGCGACGGACTTGTACAATGACGTGTCCATGCGTCCTTCCCGCACCCCGCCGCCAGTTGACGAAAGTAAGCAAGGCCCTTATGGCCGCACATTCCACTTCGCGGGCCACTTCCCACTGCCCATGTGGATGCAACACGCAATCGTGATCGTCGGCATCATCCTCGCGCTCGCCTTGCTGCCCCTGCTGATTGCACTCGCCATCAAGAACGTCTCCGAAGGCAAGCCGCCCTTGCCATCTCGAACCAGCCCGCTGTCGCGCGAGGTCCAACGTCAACGCGAGCAAAGCGACCCGGCCATCCAAGCAAAGCAGCAGTTCATCGCCGAGCAGTCCAATCGCCCGGTCCTGGACATCTCCGCCTACGAGCAGCTTGCCACGACAGATCTCATCAACGCCATCAACCACGCAGGCCCATCAACGCGCACGCGCGTCGTGCGCACACTCGCCCTCTCACGCAACACCGCGCTGCGCCTTCTGCCTTGGTGCAATACCCAGCTCCGAACTGACGATGCCAACGAATACGCCGAGCTCATCTGGACCGCCGCCGTGAAGTTTTCCGGCTGTGATCCCGCGCAGATTCCTCGTGAACAGTTGTACTGGCGCTCCGCTCTCAAACTCCAAGGCGCAACCCCGCTCTCACCGCAGCAGCAGGAAATCTGGTCCTGCGTGCTCGACGCCGCGACCGCAGAAGAATCTGCATTCCGCGCAGCGCTCACAAAAACCCAAGGCCCCCAGTAAGCCACTCCCCGCTCCTTTCTCGCACTGACCTCCACCCGTCAGCCGCAAGGAGCGCCATGTCCCGCGTCGTCGCTTACATCTTCCTCAGCCTCTCGCCACTCATCATCACCATCGCCGTCGGCATCGTCGGCTTTGGCATCCACGCCATCGGTCGCGGCTTTGGCAGCACGCGCAGCCACGCCCCCATCGCCATCGCCGCCATCATCGTCTGGCTGCTGCACGCGGGCTTTCTGCTGGGCCCCTGGCTCTACGCCCACGACCGCCGCACGCTCGCCGCGTGGCTCATGCTGCCCGTCGCCGTGCTGGGCACCATCGCCTGCATCCTCGCCGCCAAACAAATCCTCCCCAGCCATCCCGACGACTACACGCCCGCCACCGTCATCTGCTCCATCGCATGGATGCTCGCCGTCATCCTCGGCTATATCGCCCCCATCATCGTCATGCTCATCCAGCCGCGCCTCGCTCCCGCCACGCACTGACCATCATGCACCCTCGCATCGCCATCGCCCTCGCCGTCACCGCGCTCGCCGCCATCGCCGCACTCCTGTTCGGCCTCAAAAAACAAATCGGCGTGCGTTCCTACGGCTATCCCGCAGGCCGCGTCGTGCGCACCGGCCAACACCTCGCCGTCGTCATCCAAAAGTGCGACCCCTACATCCCATCGCTGCAAGGCACCGCCGAAAGCAAAAAGTCCTACTCCTACCACCTCTGGCTCATTCCCGACACCGCGACCGGCGACACACGCACCACGTCACTCGCAACCTCCATTCGCTCGGGTGATCGCCGCCACTACGTCGGCGTTGAACGCGTCGAATCAGGCATCATCTGGTGCTCCACCAGCACCACCGTCGGCATCGACGCCACCACGCTCAAGCCCACCAACACACCCGTCCCCGCCTCCATCGCCAACATCCCCATCTCCGAACTGCTGGGTTCCTCGCGCCCTGCCGACGAACCCTTCCGCGCCCGCATCGCGCGCGTCGGCCCCGATGAATGGCTCATGCTCGCCACCGAACTCGACGCGCGCAACGACCTCAAAGCCGGCTTCAGCATGCCGCGCAACACCGACGCCGAATCCACCTTCAAGCCGCGCACGCTCTATCGCGTCACGACCAAAACCGATCCGCTCCCAAAGATCGAATCCTTCTCCGCCATCACGCCGCTCACTGTGCGCAACGCCGCATTCCTCCGCAGCAGCGTGACAGGCGAGCTCTACCGCTTCACCAGTCCCGATGGCTTCCTGCTCATCCACGAAGGCGAACCCAACACGCCCAGCACCGTGCGCCTCTCGCGCATGAACCTCGACGGCACACTCGCGTGGACCGCCGACACCACGATCCAGCAACTCACACAACTACTCCCGCACGCCACGTTGCCCGCCTTCGTGGGCGAACTCGTGAAGACCGCCTCACCCATCAACCCGCACCCCGCCATCGCCGTCATCAACATCACCGATGGCAGCGTCCACGTGAAATCACTCATCTCCCCCGCTCACTGAGTCCCACGCGTGTCACTCCTCAATCGCATCTTGAACGCCATCACCATGCCCACACCGCACACGCACCCCATTCTGCCGCCGCCCGAGTTCGCCGGCGCGCAGATCGCCTACCAAAGCGAAGGCCGCAGCGGCTCCGTCATCTTCGCCCACGCAGGCACGCGCTTCTCGATGTATTACGAGTTCGCCGGAGGCAACGCGCTCGCCATCATCGACATTCCCACCGTCAAAAACTGGACCGCCCGCACCGGCCTGCCCCTCCACACGCGCGACCCACTCCTGCGCTTCATCGCCGCCACCGTCGCTCACGATCAGACGACCGATCACACCGGCACCTACACCATCTCCGCAAACGCCATCACCATCTACCCATAACACCCCCGGCTAAAAGCCGCTTCATGCTGCCCAATTCCAGCATGTGCCCCGCAGTTTCCCGCCTCTCCCCTCGCCGCGCACGCGAACCCTCTCTCGTACCCTCTCGCCGCGCGATGATGCTCTTCCCCCTCTATGCCCTGTTCATCTGGTACCTGTGCTTCAAGCACAGGCGTCGCTGGCAAGGCATCGTCGCGTGGCTCGCCGGCACACTCTCCATCGCCACCCTCGCGATGCTCGACCTGCGCATCCGCACCTGGCTGGGCTTCGCCCCCAACGCTCTCGTCAGCCTCCAGCTTCTCCTCTGGATCGAAGCCGCCGCCGTCTTCCTCATGGGCGCCGCCATCGTCATCATGCCCCGCCGCGGCGCAAAAGTCCCCTGCCGCAAATGCGGCTACGAACTCGCCGGCCTCGAACACGACAACCCCCAATGCCCCGAATGCGGCCAAGAGCACGCGGCCTTCAAACCCAAACGCAACACAGACACGCGCGACAGCACCGTCGCCCCCAAACTTGAAGCCGTCCCCCTCTCTCCAGACGCATGACATTGCACGTGCCAGTATCATGCAACCATGGCGACAGACGACCGCTACGCACGCCCCACTGATCTGCAGCGCAGCCTGGCGCTACCGCTCTTCGCTCAACTGCTGACACTCGCCCGCGGCCCCTTCGACGTTGAACAGTTCTCGCTCATCAGCGAAACCTCGCCCGAGTTCAAGGCCCTCAAAGTCAAACCTCATCCGCAATATCTGGGCCTTGACCCGCGCACATCGCCCCTCGCCGCGCTCGTCAGTCTCGTGCCGCCCGAACAGATCATCGCGAAGTTTGGCTCCATCGACGCCGCACTCGACATCGGCAATCGCGTCCAACACGGCGCGGCCCTGCTCTACGGCCTGCAAACTTCCGCCATTTGCTACAAACACGTTGCGACCGCCGAAGCCCTCGTCCGTTTCTCGCCGCAACTGCGCATCAACTTCCAATTCCCCCGCGACCTGCTCGAACTCATCCCGCCCGATCGTCTCGATCAGATCTTGCTCGAACTGACCGAGTCATGGAGCAATCCTCAAGACGCCATGACCTGGAACCTGCTGGAGTCACATGCCGCATGGTCTCCGACCCTCTCGGCACGCATCATCGCCTTCGTGCGCGCCCGAGGGTCTGAATCCCGCGTCGCCATCTGGTCCTGGCACGGCAACGGCTTCGCTGACAACATGCATCCCTCTCTACTGCAAGAAGCCATCGACGCCCTCAAACCCCACGCCAAAACCGAGCGCAACGCTGCACGCTGGCTTCGCCGACTCAAACAACGACAGAAACTCGCGTGATCCGCTGTCATTCCGACGGCATCATCACATACCGCGCATCTTCCACCATCTGCGTCTCATGCATCTCCGACGCAAACACCTCCATGTGCGAGGTGTACATCCCCCACTTCATACTCAGCCCCGCCACAACGTCGCGCACCCTTGTCACGCGTCGATCTGTCACGTGACAACTCTGTTCTCGCTTGTGCCTCTCTACCGATACTTCGCATGCACAAACGCACGTTTGCGGCAAAGGGCTTTGCACACGCCATCTTGCACACAGCGAAAGTCCTGCAACAGGGGAAGAACTCATGGCAAAAGACTCGCCCACGTCCAATCGCCGCACATTCTGCCTCGGCTTGGCCACCGCCGCCGCGACCGCAGGCTTGACCACCCCACTCGCAGCGACACAAGCCGCGACGGCTGACGACAAACCCAAGCCGCCGGCAGAAGATTCCCAACCCCTCAAAGCCACCGCACGCGTCCATCGCTTCATATACGTGCAGTCAAAGCAAACCGCCATCGTCTGGCTCGCACTCGCCAGCCTCTCGAACAAAACGGAAACGCAATTCAGCCAGCGAGTCCTGTGGACGCTTGCCATTCAATCAAACTGTTTCTGGAAATCGCGCGACAACGACAAAGAGGCCATGACCGCGCTCAGATGTGAGCGAGTGATCAATTGGCTGAACGACGAAGACGCTCAGGATCATCACGTCATCCGAGAAGGACAATTCGTCATCTGGCCCGTCGTCATCACACCCGTGACACTGGTCAGCGACGCACCCAAGCCGGGAGCCACGCTGCGTTGGGCGTACCAAGAGCCTCTCTCCCTCGACATCATCGTCGGCGGAAAACGCGTGAAGTGCACCTACGAAATGCGCGGCGACTGCGAACTCGAAGTAGTTTGAAGTGCTCTGCCAGACGCACCCCAGTCCCCAGTCCCTACTCCGGCATCATCACATACCGCGCATCTTCCACCATCTGCGTCTCATGCATCTCCGACGCAAACACTTCCATGTGCGAGGTGTACATCCCCCACTTCACACTCAGCCCCGCCATCACGAGGAAGCAGATCCACGCCGCGATCTCCGCGATCCGGCGCTCGCGGAACATGAACAGAATCCCGCCGTTGATCGTCATCGCGCCGAACTTGAAGAGCGCAACCAGTTCCACGCTCCCATGCGACATGATGAACCGCGCAAGCGGGTTCAGTTCCACCATGCCCATGCTCGTGACAAACGTCAGTGTCAACGCAAGGTCCGCAACGCCCATCAGGCACGTCGCCAGCAGCAGCAGCGTCACCCGCAGACCCCGGCACTTGGGGCTCGTCGCCGTCGCCCAGGTCCGCCGCCAGCCGTGCAAATCACCATTCCCCGCGTCCATCGCGGCTGATCGCACGCCAGGCTGGGCAAGTCCCATGACCCTCATGACAATCCGCAATCGGCCTTGGAACCACACGACTTGCGGTCGAGTCTCTATCCATCATGCAATTTGATATTCGCCCGTCCAGGTACACTAACCTGAGGCCCGGAAACCACCTGTGTCCGCATCTCGTATGAAGGTTGTCGCCCGCCGCGACGATGCTCCCGTATTCACCGGCTTCGCCCCGAAGGAACGCTCATGCACGTCCTGCCCGCCACCGCGATTCCCAGCCGCCGCGCACTCGCGCAGCTGGTCGCCCTCGCGGGCCTCGCCGCCAGCGTTTCCGCCCAGCCCATCGCCCAGCCCGTCGCCCCACCACTGGCGATGCAGTTCGGCCAGCCCGCCAACCAGGCCGCCGGCCAATCACTCCGCAAAGTCTTCGTCGACGAAGCCGTGGGCGCCCGCGAAGCCCTCTCGCGCGTCGAAGAACTCATCGCCGCGGAAAACTGGGGCGAAGCCGTGCGCGTCCTCTCCGGCACGCTGCGCGACGAAAACGAACAACTCCTTGCCAAGCCCAACGACCCCTCGCTCTACATCCCCGTGCGCGATGTCGTCCACGCCATGCTGCTGCGCGATCCCGCGATGCTCGATCGCTACCGCCTCGAAAACGAACCCGCCGCCGCCGAACAACTCGCCGCGGGCGAGTTCCGCCGCGTCGAGCGCGAGCGCCTGCTCACCATCTCCGGCTTCGAAGCCGCCCTCCGCCTCGCCCAAACCGAAATGGAGTCCGCGCGCTTCTGGTCCGCCTGGCGCGTCCTCGCTCAGCTCGAAACCCACCCCGACATGCAAGGCGTCCGCGCCGCCGAAGCCATCTCGCTCGGCTCGTTCATCGCCTCATATCTGCAAGACGCAACCGTCACACAAACGCTCGCCGCCTGGCGCACCAAGCACAATCTCCCTGCCGATGTCATCGCCCCCGCGCAGCCCCCCGCCGCCGCGCTCGCTTTGGGCCGCTCACCGCTCGATCCCTTCGCCGCCCCCGCCTGGAATCAAGTCGCCGCCAAGCCCCTGCAAAGCTGGACCTTCTCCACACCCGCCGACGACACCGAAGAAGAAACCTCCGCCTCGCGCCTCCGCGCGCTGGCTCGCCAGAACTTCGGCCAGCCCCGTCAGCGCAGCGAAGCCACGCCCTGGATCTTCCCCAGCGTCGTCGATGGCGTCGCTTACGTCAACGACAGCATCAGCATCGCCGCCTTCGACGCCGCCACGCTCAGCCTCCTCTGGCGCACCATTCCGCCCGGCACGTTCGGCCGCAACACGCTCAATCAGTGGGCCTTCGGCATCACCAATTCCCGCCAGCTCGAAGACATTGCCGGCATCGCCGCCAATCGCGGCATCATTCTCGCCGTCACAGGCCAGCCCGCCAACAGCCTCCGCAACAACGACCCGCGCCTCCACGCTCTCGACGCCAAAACCGGCCAGGTGAAATGGAGCCTCGACGTCCAAAGCCTCGATGAGCGCTTCGAAGGCGCATCCATCCGAGGCCTCCCCGTCATCGAAGGCGACGTCGCCGTGATCGGCGTGCGCCGCCCAGGCCTGCTGCGCCGCGTCACCACGCTCTACCTCGTCGGCATCGATCTTTACTCGGGCCGCATGCGCTGGGCCCACGCCGTGGGCAGCGTGGGCACGCAGCCCTGGAGCGCACGAGGCAACAACCGCGCCGACACCAGCACGCTCCACCAAGGCGTCGTCTACCGAGGCGACGAACTGAGCGTCCTGGGCGCATACGACGCCGGCCTTGGTCGTCCCCTCTGGGTCCGCGTCACCACGCCCATCCCCGAGCTCGACGCCAACCAGCCCATGCTCGCGACGCGCACCAGCGCGCCATATCAAATCACCCAGCCCCTCGTCATCGCCAACGACGCCGGTCCGCGCGTCTACTTCCTCGAGCCCACCGAGCAGCGCGACGTCATCGAGCTCGACGCCCGCACCGGCGCGCTCATCTCCTCGCGCACCGGCGCCGAACTGGGCACACCCGAATACATCACGCAGGTCGGCGAGCACATCGCCTTCGTGGGCAACTTTGGCCTCTCCTTCGTCAACGCCCGCGACTTCGCCTCAGGCAAACTCGCCACCACAGGCACCATCGAGCAAGTCGGCTTCGCAGGCCGGGCCACCGCACTGGGCTCGCGCCTCGCCATCCCCGTCGTCGAAGGCCTCATCACCATCGACCCCGAAAAGCCTGCCGATTTCGAGCGCGTCTCGCTCGATCACACAGGCAACCTCACGCTCGCCGCCAGCCAAGGCAACGTCGCGACCCTGCTCACCGCCGACGCCCTCGCCCTGCACTCCTATCTGCCTTGGGAAACCGCGCGCACCGTCCTCACCGCGCGCATGGACGCCCAGCCCGCCGATCCCCTCCCCGTCCTCGCATTCATCGAGCTCGCCTTCACGCAAAACGAACCCGCCCTCGTCCCCGATCTCGCCGACCGCGCCCTGCGCGCCATCGCCAAAGACCCGTCCGCGCAGTCCTCCGCGCGCGATCGCCTCTTCCGCATCCTTGCGAAGCAGCTCGCCGCCGCGCGCGTCGCCGCGCAAACCAACTCACCCGCCGAGCTCGCCAACCCCGGCGCCGCCAGTGTCATCAAACCGCTGACCGATCTCGCCCTCCTCTCGCAGCTCGAACGACGCCTCGCCCTCGCCGCCGAATCAACCGGCGAGCGCGTCACCGCTCTCTTCGAGCGCGCCTGGCTCCAAGACGCCCAGCAAAAGCCCTCCGCCAGCATCGAAGCCCTGCAGGAAATCCTCGCCGACGACTCGCTCGCGTCCGTCGACATGACGCGCCTCGAACTGCCCGGCATGGGCAGCGACCGCACCAGCGCAGGCGACGTTGCCACCTCGCAGCTCGCCACGCTCCTCACCAAGACAGGCCCCGCGCCCTACGCGCTTTTCGACGAAGAAGCCCAGCGCGCTCTCGCCGCCCTCCCCGCGCAACCAACCTACGCGCAGCTCGCTCGCATCGCCCGCCAATATCCCTTCGCCGCTTCCGCGCCTCTCGCCTGGCAACGCGCAGGCGACGCCGCCACCAAAGCCGGCAACTTCGCCGATGCCCGCGCTGCCTTGGGCAAAGGCCTCCAAGCCGCCATCGCCAACACCAGCATCGGCCGCGACGGCCAGACGCAACTGCTGGGCGATCTGCTCTCTTCGCTCATCGCCGCCAACACCGCCGCCAACGCGGAAGACAGTTCCAGCACCGCCGCCATCCAACCGCTGCAACGCCTGCTTCTCTCCCTCGCCGCGCGCACGCCCTCCCTGCGCGTCCGCATGAATGATCGCGACATGAGCGCAGGCGAAGCCGCCACAGAACTCGCGCGCACCGCGCCTGCTCGCCGCCTCCCCGCCATGGCCAGCACCTTCGAGCCCAGCGCACAGCTCATCGAAGGTTGGGAGCCGCTCACGCCCCTCGAAATCGCCAGCAATCCCGCCGTCCCCGCAGGCGACCTCGCCTTCGACGCCGTCGTCATGATCTCGCGCGACGAGCGCCGCCTCGCTCTCTTCGCCACCAGCGCCATCGACGGCACACTCGCCCGCGTCTGGGAGCGCGACATCGACATCCGCCCCACCGTCGTGCGCGTGGGCCTGCAGCACACCGTCCTCCTCTGGCCCCGCCCGGGCGACGCACGCCTCGCCGCCATCTCCAACCTCGATGGCTCCGACGCATGGACGGGCCAGTCCTTCAACGAAATGCCCGCCTTCGCGCAGGGCGACGCCGACGATCGCCCCGCCAACATGGGCACGCCCCTCGACGGCGTCGTGCGAGGTGACGACATCATCATCACCACCGACGGAGCCCGCGCCGTCATGACCGAGCGCCGCGGCCGCTGCGCCATCGTCGATCTCGCAACCGGCAAGTTGCAATGGGCCGGCACCACCGGTCTCTCCACCGTCTTCGACACCGAATTCACCACCACCAGCATCGTCTTCGTCGGTGCCGCGCCCGACCCCGAAACCAAGCGCAACGTCGCCCTCATCTCCTGCATCGACATCGCCTCCGGCCAGCCGCGCTGGAAGGCGCAGGGCAAGCCGCTGGGTGATCACGCCCGCTGGGCCCGTGCATTACCCGGAGACGATCTGCTCGTCGGCACAAGTGGCGGCGTCCTTCGCCTCCGGGGCGTCGATGGCAGCGTCGCGTGGCAATGCCCCGCGCCCGACGTGCGTTCGTCGCTCAGTTCGTGGCTGCTCAAAGATCGCGCCATCGTGCTCAACGGCGACTTCGATCTCTTCGCCATCACGCTCGACACGGGAGTCGCGAGCGCACAGCACATCGACGTGCGCGATCGCCTCATGCTGCCCTTCTCCAGCGCAGTCATCAACAACACCCTGGTCCTCAGCAGCAGCCTGGGCCTCGTCACCATCAACGACAAAGGCCAACTCGCCGGCGTCGACGCTCTCGACAGCGATGCACGCCTCGAGCCCGCCCTCTTCGCAGGCGATCACGCCGTCATCATCGAAACAGGCGAACGCGAACCTCTCGCCGAAGACGGCAACGTCCTCGCCAGTCGCGTGCTGCTGCTCGCCAATTCCGACGCGCGCATCATCCGCCAACAGCCCGTGCTCCTCTTCGACAGCCCCACCTCCCTGCACATCCTCGACAACCGCGTGCTCGTGGGCCAGGGCCCATTCACGATCGTCTATCGCACGAAATGAAGAAATCTCACCCAGACTGACCGGCCGTGTGCGCTCATCTCGCGTCACTGCGCGTTTTCCTGCTTCCATCACCTCGCTCGCTCGTGTATAACACCACGGGCTTGTCGCGCGCCACACGCGCGACACAAGTGAGGGAGGGGAAGAGTCATGCAGGGCACGCAGTTCACGTCATACGAAACCGATCTCATCACGAAGATCATCGCCGCGAAGTTCAATCTGCAGCAGGTCGCCTTCGACCGCTGGCTGCGCTATGGCGATCTGCTCGCATGGACGCAGCGTCCGCACATCGCGCAAGCACTGGACGCCGCGCGCCGTGCGGCGCACGAAAAAGCCCCGCCGCAATCGACGGGGCCTTCGCAGTCATCCGTTGATCACATCAACACCGCGAGTCCATCACGGGCAGTTGCCACCCGCGAGCACGTTGAAGAAGGCAACAACGTCCTGGTCCTCGGGGAAGACCCC
>DATGWV010000302.1:0-5800 GCA_035299305.1 Phycisphaerales bacterium
GTCCGGGTGCGTCCGACGGTTCTGATCGAACAGCCCTGGAATCTCACGATCGGCGACAACAGCAGCATCGGCGACCGCGCAATCGTCTACTGCCTGGGCAAAATCACGCTGGGCAAGCATGTCAGCGTCTCCCAAGGCGCACACCTGTGCGCGGGCACCCACGACCACCGCAAGCCCGACATGCCGCTGCTGCGCCCACCCATCGTCATCCACGACTACGCCTGGGTCGCCGCCGATGCCTTCGTCGGTCCCAACGTCACCGTCGGCGAAGGCACCGTTCTCGGCGCCCGCGCCTGCGCCATGAAAGATCTGGAATCGTGGTCAATCTACAGCGGAAATCCTGCAGTCAAGGTAAAGGACCGCCCCAAGTTCGCTCACTAGCATCTGCGTCGGTCACCCGGGAGGAAGACATCAGTGGTCGAGAAGGCGCCCGTCATTTCGGTCGTGATGCCCACGTACAAGCGGCATGAACTGCTCCGCCGCGCCATCGCGAGCGTGCGCGCTCAGACATTCACCGACTGGGAACTCATCATCAGCGATGACGAACGCCCCGCCGGCGCAGCCTTCGCCGAAACTACGGCGATCGCCGCCCAAGACCCCCGCGTCCGCATCGTTCAGAATCCCAACAAGCCAGGCCAGGCAAGCAATCTCAACTACGCCTGCAGTCTCGCACGCGGCCAGTGGATCAAGCCCCTATACGACGACGACGCCTTCCAGCCCGAGTGCCTCGCCGAGTTTTACGCCGTCGCCCAGCGCGTCCCCTCCGCCGCGCTCATCATCTGCGGCGTCGATCGTTACCTCGACGGTGCGCTCCGCGCCAAAGGCCGCGTCGGCGCGGTTCCCGTCCGCACACTGCAGCAGAACGCCGTCCATCTCGCGATGTACATGCAGGACGCCGATCTGGGCACGCCCATCCAAGCGATGATCCCCCGCCGCGTCTTCTTTGAACACGGCGTGCGCTTTCCTGAAAGCAAGACCATCATCAGCAACGTCGACACGCTCTGGAAGGCAGATGTCCTCGTGCATGGCGACCTCGTCGAAATCCTGAAGCCCCTCGTCAATCAGCACCAAGGCTCGCACGAGACCATCACCGCGAAGATGACGACACAAATGCTCTTTCAGGAGTTCTACGAGCTGCGCAGCTACTTCTGGGATCGCATCCCCGCCGACGTCCGCGCCGCCGGATTCGTCGACGTGCGCACCGAATCGGGCTCGCAGCGCGTCAAAGTCCCGCCCATGCGCGTCGCGCAGGGCATGCAGGAACTCGTCTACGCCGCCGTTCTCGCCAAGAAGCGTCAACTTCTCTCGGCGGGCCTCAAGGTGCTCAGCGTTCCCAGTGTGTCCGCCTGGAGTCACTTCCTCCGCTGGGCCCGTCATCAGCGCGACCCCGGCTCGCACGACTACGTTCCCCGTCTGCCGCTTCGTGCATGAAACTACTTCGTGAATCGTTGAGCTCTGCGTCCATTCCTCCCCGTGCCGCTGAAAGTTCTCCACTATCTCCCGTCCATCGATACCCGCGCGGGCGGTCCCATCCGCGCGGTCTATGACCTGTCCGAAGCCCTCGCCAGTCGTGGTCACACCGTCACCATCGTCACGGGTCGCGTGCCGCCCGAAGGCGTGCCTGTTCGCTATCGCGAGTGCAAGCCGGGTGTGCCTCACGTCATTCACATCGCCGACGCCCTCTATCGCAAGCAGTGGCTCCGGGGTCCGGCTCGCGAGCGCATTCGCGATCTCATCGCGCAGCACGAAGTGCTCCACGTCCACGGCGTGTGGGACATCAGCAACGTCCAGCTCGCCGACATCGCCTACGAACTGGGCAAGCCCTATTACATCAGCGTCCGCGGCATGCTCGACGACTGGAGCATCTCGCAGAAGTTTCTCAAGAAGCGTCTGTTTCTCGCCGCCACGCGCAAACGCTTCCTCGATCGCGCGGCGGAAATTCACCTGACCGCCGAAGGTGAGCTCGATCAAGCCCGCAAATGGATCGATGGCCGCAAAGGCACGGTCATCTCGAATCTGCTCGACCTCAATCCCTACCGCAATCCGCCCGGCACGGCGCTCGCCCGCAAGGCCTTCCCCTGCCTTGAGACCGATCTGCCCGTCGTGCTCTTCCTCTCGCGTGTGCACTACAAAAAAGGCCCCGAGGTGCTCATCGACGCCGCCGCGTCGCTCCGGGCCAAGGGCATCGATGCTGCGTTCGTCTTCGCCGGTGCGTGCGATGATGAGTATCGCGCCAAACTCCTCGCGCTCGCCCACGAGCGAGGCGTGCATGACCGCGTCCACTTCATCGGTCACGTCGATGGTGCCATGAAGATCAGCGTGTATCAGAACGCACGCGTCATGGCCTTGCCCACCAGCCAGGAGAACTTCGGCTTCGTCTTTCCCGAATCCCTCGCCTGCGGCACACCCGTCATCACCACCAAAGGCGTCGACATCTGGCCCACGCTCGAGCGAGGCGGCGGGTCAATCATCGTCGATCGCACCCCGCAAGCTTTCGCCGAGGCGATCGCCAAGGTCCTGCGCGACGACGCGCTCCACGCACGGATGTCCCACCAAGGTCGCGAGTTCGTGATGGAGGAGTTTGACGAGTCGCTGCTCGTCAAGCGCTTCGAAGCCATGTATCACCGCTCGCGTGCCCGGGCGGCCCACCTCGACGCCACCACGCGCATCACGCACTTCGTCGATTCGACCGACCTCCGCGCGGGTGGCGTTCCGCGCGTCGTGCTCGATGTCGCCCGCACACTCGCACAGGTCGGCAGACCGTCCACCATCATCACGGGCGACACGCTCGACACTCCCGAAAACTGGCTCGCCAACGCCAAGCCCGTGCAGGAACCAGGTCACATCGATACGCGTGTGCCCGCCGTGTACAAAGTCCCCATCGATACACGCGTCAGCACCGCCATCTCGCCCGCCGGCATGCGCGATGTCGTCGAGATTCTCCGCCGTACCGATGTCGTGCACCTGCACTGCGTCTGGAGCGTCGCCAACCTGCAAATCGCTGACGCGTGTCAGGCCATGGGCATTCCTTATGTCCTCACCACGCACGGCATGCTCGACGATTGGAGCATGGATCAAGGCCGACTCAAAAAGCGGGTGTACATGCGTCTGGGCGGTCGCGCGATGCTCGAACACGCCGCCTTCGTGCTTTGCACCGCTCAAGGCGAGATCGATCAAAGTCACAAATGGTTCCCCGAAGGCAACGGCCGCGTTCTCACCTACATCATCGATCTTGAACCCTACCGCACTCTGCCAGGGATGGAACCCGCCCTCCGCCAGTTCCCTGCCCTCGCCGAAGCTCGCAAACGCGCCGAGCCCGTCATCCTCTTCCTTTCCCGCCTGCACTACAAGAAAGGCTGCGACTTCCTCATCAAGGCCGCCAAGATCGCGCTCGATCGCGGCATGCCCGCGACGTACGTCTTCGCCGGCGCGGGCGACGAAGACTACATCCAAAGCCTCAAGTCACTCGCCCAGTCGCTGGGCTTGACTGATCGTGTCCACTTTGTGGGCATGGTCAAAGGACAAACCAAGGTCAGCATGTATGAAGCCGCCGACCTCTTCGTCCTCCCGACAAGCCAGGAGAACTTCGGCCTCGTCCTCATCGAAGCCATGGCCTGCAACACGCCCGTAATGACCACGCGCGGCACCGACATCTGGAAAGACATCGAAGGCAGCGGCTCGGGCATCATCGTCGATCAGTCCGAGACCGCCATCGCCGACCAGCTCTGTTCACTCTTTGCCGACAAGGCCCGCCTTACCCAACTCCGCGCCGGTGCCCGCAAATGGGTCTTCGACAACTACGAAGAGTCGGTTCTGGTCGCCAAGTACGCCCAGCTCTACACCGACGCTGCCCGCACGCGCACACCTTCACGCCGCGTGAAGCTCATCCGAACGCCTGCCGTACTTTGGCTGCTGGGCAAGTGGAACCAAACACCCACCCAGACATAATCGGTTTTTGTTAAGTGCAATTTATCGGTCTTCCTGCTTTTTATCGCGCAAATTCGCCACTTTGCTGGCATTTGCCCGTTCCTGAGGCATGTTCTTCGCGGCGGTGTCTGTCGGGGCACCGCTGTCGGCGTGCTGCCTGGTGGGGTAGATGCCGTCCGGTGCCGCAGCAGATGGGAGCTGTTGCGGGTCACACCAGTCAGTTGAACGCCGCAACGCGTTCAACATAGCAGAGCGGGAAAGACATGCAGATCGTTCACTTCGTGGAATCGACGGACGTGCGTACAGGCGGCAGCTCCCGCTTCGCGCTCGATGCCGCGCGTCTCATGGCCGATGCCGGCCACCCCTCAACCGTGCTCACGCTCGATGCCGCCAGCGCTCCGCATGCCTGGCTGGGCAATCGCATGGGCCACGACACCACCGCCCCGCTCAATGCCAAGCTCCCGCTCGTGCGCCACATCGGCTCGAGCAAACTTGGCGCGTCCGTCCTCAGCACCGAAGCCATGCGCGACATCCGCGCGACCATCAAGAATGCTGACGTTGTTCACCTCCACAACATGTGGAGCATCGCCACGCTTCAGGTCGCCGCGGCCTGCCGCGCGATGGGCGTGCCCTACGTCCTCAGCGCTCACGGCGAGCTCGACGACGCTGCCCTCTCACGAGGCGACCTGAAAAAGAAGCTCTTCATGCGTCTTGGTGGTCGCACGCTGGTTGATCGCGCCGCCCGCGTGCACTGCGCCGCCACGACCGAGGCCAATCACAGCCGCCAGCACATCATGAAGGGGCGCGAGTTCGTCGCGCCTTATCTCACGAACCTGTCGGCCTTCGAAACCCTGCCCGGCCTCGACGCCGCCCAGCGCGAACTCGCCTGCGTCCGTCAAGCCAAAGCCGCCGGCACGCCGCTCATCGTCTTTAGCGCTCCCATCACCGCCGCACACGGCGTTGACCTGCTCATCGAAGCCGCCGCGCAACTGCGCGACGCGGGCGAGCACGCATGCTTCGTCATTGCGGGTGAAGGTGCCCAGCGCGATGTCGCTCGTTTCAAGAAGTTCGCGGCCAAGCAGCGCGTCTGCGATCGCGTCCACTTCGTCGGCGCCGTCACGGGCGATGTGAACGCCAGCTTGCTGCAAAATGCTGACCTCGTCGTGCTCCCCACCAGCCACGAGAACGACTGCCACATGCTGCTGCAAGCCATGGCCTGCGGCACGCCTGTTCTCACCACCCGTGGCGCGGATCTATGCAAGGAGATCGGTGCGAGCGGTGGGGGAGTCATCATCGAACAGACCTCATCCGCGCTCTCCGAGCGCATCAGCGCGCTGCTCGCCGATCGCGCTGGTCTCCGCACGATGGGCCAGCAAGCTCGCGCCTGGGTCTTTGACAACTTCAGCGACGCCGTGCTCGCCTCGCGTTACGTCCAGCTCTACCAAACCGCGCTGGGCAAGGACACGCAGGTCGAACTCAAGCCGCTGCGCCTGCCTTCGCTCCAGCGTCTGCAGTCCGTCGCCGCCACGCTCTGATCTCTGCATCTCCGCTCTCTCTCCAGGCCCCGCGCATCGTCGCGGGGCCTTTGCATATGCTCGCTCCGCGTGAAGGTGTTGCACTACCTCAAATGGATGCGCAAACGCGACGGCGGCGTGGTCAACTGCGTCATGCAGCTCGCTCCGCTGCAAGCCGCGCAAGGTCATCACGTTGCCCTTTTGACTTCCGACGCTGCCGACGTCCCGCGCGACACCTGGCGACACGCCGCTCCGCCCGATGCCTTCGCCGCAGGTCGGCCCGCGTGCATCACCGTGCCATTGCGCGACCGCCTCGCCGAACTTCGCGGCTCCTCCGCCGCGCAAGCTGAGCACGACAC
>DATGWV010000303.1:0-1891 GCA_035299305.1 Phycisphaerales bacterium
ATGTGGGGGTAGGCATCAAGGCATTGGGAATCGAGGCATCAAGTATGGGGCGGGGACGGCAGAAGTGCGGCAAGATGCGGATGTCGAGGAGTTACTGGGGGAAGAGGAGGATGTCGCCGTTGATATTGAGTTCGCCTTTGAAGGCGCGCATATCGAAGCGCGCGATGGTGCCGTGATCGAAGTCGCCGTCAGTGCCGGTGCTCCAGAGGACGTAACCGGTGCGAGTTGGTTGGTAGATGAATGTGCCTTGGTGAGCGAAGGGATCGAGCAGTGCATCGGCGGGCAGAAGAGATGAGAGTTCGGCGAGCGATGCGGGGTATGCGTCGTGTTGCTCGTGGTATACGAGCAGTGCGCACGCGATCATCGAGGTGCGGTAGGAGAGAGTGGATCGATCTTCTTGAGCGCACACGGCGTGGACATTCGGCAGCATGATGTCAACCAAGGCATAGCTGAGCGACTCGATCGTGTTGCGTTTTGGATCCATGTTCACGCCGCGGCGCTGGTGGAAGGGGAGCGCGGCGATGGCGGCGCGATTGGCGTAGCGCGACTGGATGTCCTGCTCGACGGATTTGCGGGACGCGGTGAAGAAGCCTGCGACGTTGGTCCACGCAGATGGCTTGGCTTGCGGATCACCGAGTGCCATGAAGCGCTGTGTGATCATGCGGCCGTCGCCTGTACCGTCGTTGGTGTAGGTGTGCTGGACGAGATCAAGGGCGAAGTTCTGCTCGATGCTGAGAGCGCGGGAGAGGGGGTATTGGTCGCTGAACTCGATCAACACGGCGAGCAATTCGCGGGCGGTGTGCGGTGAGACATGGCCGCAGGAGATGGAGCGGGTGAGCTGATCGCAGAGGAGTTTTCGAGCGGCGAGCTCGAAGCTGACATCAAAGAGCAAGCCCTGTTGCGCGAAAATGCGTGTCGCGGCGAGTGATTCGCGCAAGGCGGCGACTGCGGAGGGGGTTTGGTCGCGCTGCAATGCATGTGCGAGGCGATACGTCTGGAAGCGCACCATGCCTCGTGTGGCGCCGATTTCTGGAAGGGGTGTCTCGATGAGCGGCTGGTGCTGCGGGTACGTGCGGAGCGCGCCGGTGAGTTGGGGCAGGACTGTGGTTGCTTCGAACGCGCCGGAGGCGACGAGATAGTTGAACTGCAACTCGACGGCGCGACATTCGGCGTCGGTGGCGTCTCCGGTGAGGACGTTGTCGATGTCAGCATTGACCCAGGCATCGGCCATGCAATCGCGGTAGGCGTTGAGATGATCAGTGAACGCGTCGCCGACTTGCGTGAAGACGGGATAGAGCGGGGCGTTGGCGTCGTTGCGTGGATCGCGGGCGGCTTGGCGGATTTTCTCGCCGAAGTCGATGGTGGGTGTGGGCTGGACGTTGATGCAGTAGTGGCGCAGGCACAGGGTCGCAGTGGCGAGTGCGGTGAGGATCGCGGCGGCGGAGATGATGATTTTGGTGCGACGCTTCACGCGACACGTTCCCCTGGTGATTGTGCGGCGAGCAGCGTATGAGCGGGGCACGTGCGCGTTGTGGAACGGGCTCAAAGCCCGTTCCACCGGGAGGGAGGTTGGGTACTGTCATTGGTATGGAAGAGTCCACGGTGCGGCTGCGGGCGTTGTTTGGGCGGCCTTTGGCGGATGAGGAGTTGCGCGCGGTGGTCATGTCGGCGGCGGCGGCGTTGGCGGAGCGCGAGGGCGTGGCGCTCACGCGGATGTCGGCGAGTGACGATGCGCTGACGGTGACGCTGGGGTGCGACAAGCTGGTGGCGCTGGGATTTTTGACGGAGTTGCGGCGCGCGACGAATGCGTGGTATGAGGGGAAGTATGAGGCGGGGCCGCTGTGGGGGAATTTGCCGGAGGAGGGGAATACGTGAGGGGGCGGGAGGGGAG
>DATGWV010000304.1:0-9018 GCA_035299305.1 Phycisphaerales bacterium
ACATGGCCTGATCGATCCGGCACTTCTAAAGCTCATCGGCCAGGAAGAGGCCGAGCGATTGTGCGCCATCCCGATGTTCAAGGTGCGCGACACGCTGACGGTGGCGATGGCCGAGCCGCAGAGTCTGCCGACGATTGACCGGTTGAAGCAACTGACGAACTTGAACATTCGGCCGGTGCTTGCGCTGGAGGCGAATGTCGTTGAGTATGTGAATCGCTATGCGCGCGGCGATGTGGATATCGATGCGTTCCTCACGAGCCTGACGGAGCAGGATGTTGAGGTCGTTGAGCGCGAGGCGGTGGATGAAGGGCCTTCGACTGATCTGGACAAGATGATCGCGGGGAATCCGATCATCAATCTGGTGAATATCGCGCTAATTACGGCGGTGAAGGATCGCGCGAGCGACATTCACATTGAGCCGGACAAGAAGGGGACGCGAATTCGGTATCGCGTGGACGGCACGCTGCGGAGCCTGATGAAGCCGCCGCCGGGCATGCATGCGAGCATCGTGTCGCGCGTGAAAGTCATTGGGAAGATGGACATCGCGGAGAAGCGGCTGCCGCAGGAAGGCCGCGTGCGCATCGTGGCGGAAGGGCGCGAGATTGACTTGCGCGTGAGCAGCATGCCGACGCTGCTGGGCGAGAAGATCGTGGTGCGCATTCTCGACAAGGCGAACTTGAAGGTGCGGCTGGAGGATCTGGGCTTCCGCGATCAGCCGATGCATGTGTTCAAGCGGTTCTTGGATCAGAGCCACGGCATGGCTCTGGTGACGGGGCCGACGGGCAGCGGCAAGACGACGACGCTGTACAGCGCGCTGGATTTGCTGCGCGGGCCTGAAGTGAACATTCTCACGGTTGAAGATCCGGTCGAGTATCAACTGGAGATGGTGAATCAGATTCAGGTGAATGACGCGATCGGGCTGAGCTTTGCGCGATCGCTGCGAAGCATTCTGCGGCAGGACCCGGACATCATCATGGTGGGCGAGATTCGCGACCAGGACACGGCGCGCGTGGCGACGCAGGCGGCGTTGACGGGGCACCTGGTGCTGGCGACGCTGCACACCAATGACGCGCCGGGGAGCGTGGCGCGACTGGTGGATATGGGCATTGAGCCGTACCTGCTGAGCGGTGCGCTGAATGGCGCGGTGGCGCAGCGACTGGCGCGGACGGTGTGTCAGGCGTGCGCGACGAAGTACTACCCGGCGGAACAGGTGCTGGCGGATGCGGGCATTGCACATGAAGCGGGACGCGCGTTCCGCAAGGGTGCGGGGTGCCAGCGGTGCCATGACAGCGGCTTCCAAGGGCGAACGGGCATTTATGAAGTGTTTGAAGTGACGCCTGAGCTGCGGCGGATGATTCACCATGCGCGGCCCACGCACGAGCTGCGCGCGGCGATGAAGAAGGAAGGTCTGCTCACGCTGCGCGAAGAGGGTGTGCTGATTGCACTCGAAGGGCGCACGAGTCTGGAAGAGATTCTGCGCGTGACGCAGAATGATGACGACGAGCAGCAACTGAATGCGACCAACACGCACGCGACTGACGCGCGGGAGGCCGCATGAAGATCGCGTACAAGGGATATGACCGCGGCGGCAAGGCGGTGCGCGGCGTGGTGGATGCCGGCGACTCGCGCGAAGCGGCGGAAATGCTGCGCAAGCAGGGCGTCATTGCGACGGACCTGACGGCGGCGAGCGCGACTGATCTTGACACGCCTGTGCTGAACAGCAACAAGCGCGTGCGCTTTGGCGGCGGCAAACGGCTGGATAGTGTGGTTTTCATGTGCAGGCAGTTGTCGCTGCTGGTGGCGACGGGCACGCCGCTTGTGGAGGCGTTGCAGTCGCTGGAGAATCAATCGCCCAAGGGGGAGTGGCGCAGCACGCTGGCGAATTTGCGTGAAAAGCTCGAAGAAGGCAAGACGCTCGCGGAGGCGATGGCGGGACACCCGGAGTACTTTGACGCGGTGTGCCGCAGCATGGTGGCGGCGGGCGAGAGCGGCGGCCGGCTGGATGTGATGCTCGAGCGACTGGGCACGCTGCTGCGGCAGCAGGCGAAGATTCGCAAGACGGTTGCGCATGCGATGGTCTATCCCGCGCTGCTGATGTTTGTCGCGCTGGGTGTGATGATTGCGATGGTGGGATTTGTGCTGCCGCGATTTGAGGGACTGTTCAAGACACTGGACACGGAACTGCCTGCGATGACGAAGGTGCTGATGCAGATCAGTCACTTTGTGCGGGCGTACTGGCCATTTATCACGGGCGGCGTGATCGCGACGGTCGTGAGCACGTTCTTCTACTTGCGTTCGGCGGCGGGCAAGCGGATGATCGACACGCTGAGTCTGCGGATTCCGAAGCTGGGGACGTTCACGCGTGTGTATGCGACGGCGCGAATTGTGCGTGTACTTGCGACGCTGCTTGAGGGCAAGGTGCCTCTGCTGGATGCGCTGTCTTTGGCGAAGCACAGCGTGCCGAACACGTACTACATCGCGCTGATGCGGCGCGCGGAGGAAGCGGTGCTGCGCGGGGAGTCGCTGAGCCAGGGGCTGAGCGATCCGACGCTGGTGCCGCCGGCGATTCTGGAAGCGGTCAAGAGCGGCGAGCGCTCGGGGCGGCTAGCGGATGTGCTGGGCAGCGTGGCGGAGTACATGGACGAGGACACGCAGACGACGATCAAGACGGTGACCGGGCTGCTGGAGCCGCTCATTCTGCTGGTGCTGGGCTTGATCGTCGGTTCGATGGCGATCAGTATGTTGTTGCCGCTGTTTGATCTGACGGCGGCGGGAGGCGCGAAGTGACCAAGCGAGGACTGCACATTTCTGGCGCGGCGAGCGTGATCGGCGTGGACATCGGCGACCGCTGGATGATCGCGTCGCAGCTTGTGTCGCGCGGCGCGGAGCGCGCGGCGGTTGGCGCGAGCGTACGGCTGCCTCGCACGACGACGGGCGCGTTGTCGGCGGGTGAGGCGATGCTGCTGGCACAGACGATTGCGCATGCGGGGTTCACGGGTTCGCGTGTTGCGCTGGTTGCGCCGGATGCCGCGCTTTTGCCGGCGGTTTTGGAGCTGCCGCCTCGCAGTTCGAAGGCACCGATTGAGCAACTGGCGCGGATTGAGGTCGCGCGGATTCATCGGCGCGAGCCGGACAGCTTTGACTTGACGACGTGGGACTTGCCTGCGACGGATCGCACGAAGGGCTCGACGCATGCGATGGCGATTGCGATGCCGCGTGAGTTGGGTGATGCGGCAGCGGCGGTGTTTGACGCGACGGGCGCAGATGTTGTGTCGCTGGAGCCCAGGGCGTGTGCGCTGGCGCGGTGTTGTGCCGCGGCGAGTGGCGGCGTGCCTGGGTTGTACGGCGTGGTGGATGTGGGCTGGGGCGCGGCGATGCTCGTGCTGATTCATGTGACGGGCGAGGGGCCGGCGAGTGTGATTTATGAGCGGCGGCTGCAGGAAGCGCAGCTTGGGGCGTGTGTACAGCGACTGCAGCAAGCGATTGATGTGGATGTGGATGTGGCGGAAGCGGCGATGCGCTGCGGCGAAGAGGACATGCGCGAGGCGAAGCTGGCGGAGTTGTATCGCACGGTGCGACGCTATCAGACCGAACTGTCGGACGCGCTGGTGCCGGAGGTGCAGCGGTCGTTTGTGTACGCGATGCAGCGATATCCGGCGATTCCGCTGGCGAATGTGTGGCTGACGGGTGAGGGCGCGGGCGTGCGCGGGCTGCGAGCGCGGTTGTCGAGCGCGCTGGCGGTGGATGTGGCGGCGCTGGTGCCGAGTTCGCTGGCGGAGGTGGATGAGCGCAGTCCGCTGGCGCGAGATGCGTCGCTGATGACATCGATGGGGCTGGCGGCGTTCAGCGAGTCGCGCGGCAGTCAGGAAAGGAGTGCGGCATGAACCCTGTGGGCACCACGGTTGCGGGCGTGAATCTGCTATCATCGGCGCGCAAGGCGCGGACACAGCGGCGCATTCTGACCAAGCGCTGGGGCGGCGGGCTGGCGGTGTATGCACTCGCGTTGTGCGGCGCGACGTTTGTGGTCATGTTGTCATCACGCGTCGGGGCATCGATTGACAATGAGCTTTCGTCGGCAAGCTCGCAACTGACGCGGGCGGAGAATGAACTGAAACAACTGCAGTCGCAGCAGTTTGAGCTGCGCAAGCGCGTGACGGCGGCGCGGTCTGTTGGGTATCACGCGGATTGGAGCATCCTGCTGCGCATGGTCGCGGGGCTGCGCGGCGAGACGATTCACTTTGATGACATTTCGCTCACGCATCATGTGGAACTGATTGCGCGGGAGAAGAGCGGCGCGAGCGAGAAGAAGCTGCCGCCCGTGCGGCAGGAGCGGTATGAGCTTGCGCTGATCGGTGTGGCGAAGGATGTTCGCGGCGTGAATGAGTTTGTGGTGGGGCTGGAAGAGACGGGCTTGTTTGAGCGCGTGCGGCGAGGGGAATCGAGCCCGCCGGATGATCGCGGGACGCATTTCCGGCTCATTTGCGAGATGCGCGATCAGCCTGCGGGGAGCGAGGAGAAGAAGCCATGAGTGAAGCGACGAACAACGTGCGCGGTGGTTCGATTCCTCCCAAGGCGGTGCATGCGGTTGGAGCGGGTGCGGCGCTCGCGCTGGGCGCGGTGTTTGTGATGGCGGTGCTGGCGCCCGTGCAGGCGAAGCGCGCGCATGCGAGCGCGGATGAGGCGCGGCTGCTGGAAGCTCGCAATGCGCTGGCGGCGACGGATGAGAAGATCGAGTCTGCGCGGCGGCAGATCTTGAGCTTGCAGCAGCAGTTGGATGATTCCGTGCAATTGCAATCGGCGGATAACGTCAATCGTGTTGTGAAGCAACTCACGGATGCGGCGATTGAGGCGCAGCTCAAGGTGCTGGATGTGACTCCTGGCGAGCGGGAGCGCGAGAGCAAGGACTTCAGCGTTGTGCCGATTCGGCTGACGGCGACGGGCTCGTTTGCGCACGCCTTGGCGTTTCTGCATGAGAGCAATGCGAAGTTTCGTGATACGGCGACGCGCGAGCTGAGCGTGCGGCGGCTGGATGGCGGCAACGACGTGCAGATCGTGATGGAACTGGCGTGGTACACGCTGCCTGGTGAGCAGACGGCGCGTAGCGGTCGTGATGGTCGTGCGGGCGGTAGCGGCGGCGAGAGCAAGTAAGTTGTGCGCTTTGGTTGACGGCGTGTGCGTCAAATTGTTTGTGATAGCGTGGAACTTACGAAACAACACAAGGCGTTACTGGGAATTCTGGGCGTTGGCGTGCTTGCGGTGATTGCAGACCGCACGCTGCTGGGTGGCACGAGCGCGCCCGCGGCGGCAGCGGCTGACCTGGCGGTGCCGATCGAGGCTCACGTTCAGACGCCTGCCGTGCAAGTTGCGCCGGAGGGGGACACGGTCGCTGACCGAGTGGCGAAGTACGCGAGCCAACTGGGCGAGGTGGATGCAGCCGACGTGAATGGAGCGTTCGCACCTCGCGACGCGGACGCGAAAGTGCCCGTTCTCTCGAGCAAGAGCGTTTTCCCGACGACGGGTTTCGTTTGCATCGGCCATCAGTCGAGCGACTCGGCGCAGCTGCTGGCCCACTTTCGCGGATCGATCAAGCTGACCAGCGTGATTCTGAACCCGCGGCCCATGGCGTTCATCTCGGGTGAGAAGCTGGAACTGAACGACACCCGGACGCTGGGTGGCAAGTCAGCGACGGAATGTCAGCACGAGGTGAAGCTGCTGGAAGTGCACGGGCCGGACCGCCAGGCGAAGAGCGCGGGGTCGGTGACTGTGCTGATTGATGGCAAGCATCGGGTCAATCTGGTTATTGACCGCTGAGTCGGGGTGTCGGTCGTGCCGACTGCGCCAACTGAACAGACGCGAGAACAGGCATCCCCCGCAAGTTGGAGCGAAGGGGCTCACGCGGCGACTGAATCTTGACGACGTATGTCCAGCAGCATCGTCGCGACCGTGTATGTCGCGGGGAGAACGGCGGTGGGGCGGTTTTTGGAGAGTTCAGCTATGGTGCGTGGCACACAGAGCATTCGTCGCGGCTTCAGCTTGATCGAGCTAGTGATCGTGATCGTCATCATCGGCATCATCGCGGCTATCGCGATCCCGCGCATGAGCCGCGGCGCGGAAGGCGCGGCGGAAAGCAGTTTGAAGGCGAATCTCGCCGTGCTGCGCAATGCGATTGACTTGTTCTACAACGAGCACGAAGGCAAGTATCCAAATGTCGCGACGTTCCCGGAGGAGATGACTGGCTACACGGACCTGACGGTCACGGGGGCCAGGACCACGAAGGACGGCGAAAACGGTTTCGTGTACGGTCCTTACTTGCGCGAAGTGCCGATCATGCCGGTCAAGGGACAGGGCTCGAAGCTGAACAAGGTTGAGGCAGCCTCTAGCCCCACCGCGGGCTGGGTGTACAACGCGTCAACTGGCGTCATCAAAGCGAACAGTTCCGTGACTTCATCGGACGGAACGACGACGTACGACAAATGGTGATTTCGAACTTTGACCACTCTCAACGCCGATGCGGTTTCGCGTCGGCGTTTGTCGTAGGAGCGGATCATGCGATCGCGGCGTGCATTCAGTCTGCTGGAACTCACGATCGTGCTTGCGATTGTCGCGGTGACGTCGGCGATTACATTGCCCAAGTACTTTGACAGCGTGCGACGCACGCGGGTCGAAGGGGCGGCGCGGCGGATGGCGGCGGACATCGAGCGGCTGCGAGATCGGGCGCGGGAGCAGGGGCGCGAGCAACGATTTGTGCTGGCGAGCGGCGGATATGCGCTGATCTCGACAGACGATGCGGGTAACGCGACCAAGCAGGCGATTGACTTGACGATTGATCCGTACCTGGTGGGCGTAAAGGCGCAGGTGGTGACCAATCGCGGCATCACGTTTGACGCGATGGGGCGCGCGAGCGATCCGATCGTGGTGTATGTGACCAACGGCGAGATTTCGCGCGGTGTGTCGTTTGATCCGGTGAGCGGACGGGCAGAGGTGTTCATTCCCGAGCGAATGGGTGACGGACGCGTGCATGCGGATGGGACGTCGCTGCCTGCTCGGGTGCGCGGTGCGCTGCCGGTGGGGACGCGGACGAATCCGACGCAGCCTAGCGATGCGACGGCGGTGGCGGTGGAGCTGAATGACGTGCTGAGGTGATATGCGAAGGCAACGCCGGGCATTTTCGCTGATTGAACTCGTGGTGGCGACGGGGATTCTCGCGCTCATCATGGGAGCGATGGCGTCGATCATGGTGTTTACCTCGCAGGCGATGCCGATCAAGACGGATAAGGACGTGCGGACGGACGCGGATGAGCGTGCACTGCGCGAGGCGTTGTGGATGCTGGCGGATGCGAAGACGTTCAAGGCAAACACGAGCGACACGGTGACGTTCATCACGCCTGACATTGACTATGACAGCTCGGATGAGGAGACGCTGCTGACATTCTCCGGGACGGCGGGGGACGCGCTGAAGTTTCAGATCAACGGGACGGACCAGGATCTGATTCGTGACGTGAAGAGCGTGACGTTTGATGTCGCGACGCGGACGCGCACGATGGTTGAGACCAGCGGCACGTATGAGACGGCGGAGATGTTGCTGGATGGCTGGTCGGGGCCTTCGGATGCGACTCGCACGTGTTCGCTCACGCGCACGCTGGCGATGCGGGTGTATCCGCAGTTGCCGCATGACGCGACGCATTATCGCATTACGCGGGCGCGTTTCTTTGTGAAGCCGGTGACGAGCAAGACGGCTCTGGTGAGCATGTCGATCGCGGATGCGACCTCGGGCGGGATGCCAGACATCACGAAAGTGCGCACGGTGGCGTCGACGACGCACACGGGGCTTGCGGCTGCTGGCGCGTGGGTGAGCCAGGCGTTTGCGTCGAATACCTATTGGTACACGGCGACAGAGCGGCCTTTCTTGTGGGGCGGCAGCACCGACTTGTCCGCGGAGTATGAGCTTGGGGTTGACACGCTGGCGCCTCACCCCGGTGAGTTTGTGTATCAGCAGGTGGGTCAGTCGGCAGAGCAGGCATCGAGCGGAGCGATGCTGTTTGAGGTGTATGGCGTGGTGCGGCGGCCTGCGTCGGTGACCACGACGTTTCAAGCGGCGACGTCGCTTGCGGTTCATGTTGTTCGCACGGACGGCACGCGCATTACGGCGTCTGTCGCGCTTCGGAATCAGCCTGCATTGCCATGAAACATCGCTTCTTCCATCTTCGCGGGCGGGGCTTCACGATCATTGAGGCGTCGTTGTCGCTTGTGGTGGTATCGGTGGTTGCGATCGCGGGGCTGAGCGCGGTGAGCGTGGCGCGGAAGAGCCGGGCGAGTGTGGCGGATGCGGTGCAGGGGCGCATGTACGCCGATGCGCTGCTTGCCGAGGTTGCGTCGAAGCGATATCGCGATGCGGTGTCGCCTGCGGAGCCGCTGGGACCGGACGCAACGGATGACATCGGGCTAGCGGCGTGGCGCACGGTGGATGACATGGATGATTACAACGGATTTGCGATGAGTCCGATCACGGATGTGAACGGGAATGACCTTTCGTCGGGGGCGTGGGGGGCGATGATTCAAGTGTCGTGGGTGTCGCTGGCTGATCCGTCGATTGAAGAAGCGGCGGAGTCGGGCGTGAAGCGCATTTCGGTCGCGGTGTACAAGCAGAACAAGATCGTCGCTCGCGCGAGCACGCTGCGCACGCTGGGGGCGGACGCGGCTTTCAGAGGAGAGAACCCGTGAGCAGGCGACATGCACAACGTGGGCGCCATGCGCGACACGGCCGAGAGGGGTCGGTGTATGTCTTTGTGCTGGGCGCGGCGATGCTCATCACGACGGCGGGCATTATCGCGACGACGTTTCAATCCTCGCGGCTCGCGCGGCAGCGATCGCTCAACAACACGGTGAACGTGGATGCGGAGCATGCGGCAGCGGTGGAGTATGGGCTGGAGTTGTTTCGCGGCGATCCATCGGGCAATGTGTGGCGGCCCTTTCGCAAGGTTGTGACCAATGCGCCGGCAATGCTGGGCACGGCAGGGG
>DATGWV010000305.1:0-21269 GCA_035299305.1 Phycisphaerales bacterium
CCCCATCACTCCGCACTCCGGCACTTCCTAACCACGCCGCGAACACCGCCGTGCGGCTGTACGGTTCGCCCCTGACGGCGGTGGCGCGGGGCGTAACAAGGGGCGTGCCGGGGGAGAGTGGGGTCGGGCGATGTTGTCCCCTCCCCCGCTCACCCCCTACCCTCTGGGCCCATGCCCACCATCACCATCAACGGCAAGAAGTGTGACTTCACGCCTGGCCAGATGATTCTTCAGGTCGCCAACGCCAATGGCGTTGAGATTCCGCAGTATTGCTACCACGACGGCCTGTCGATCGTGGCCTCGTGCCGTATCTGTCTGGGCGAGGCGTACACGCCCGATGCCAAGACCGGCCAGCTGGCGCCGTACATGGGGGGCAAGCTCTTCCCCACGTGCCAGACGCCCTGCGTGGATGGCATGGTGGTTTACACCGACAGCCCCAAGAGCGTGGCCAACCAGAAGGCGGTGATGGAGTATCTGCTCATCAACCACCCGCTGGACTGCCCCGTCTGCGATCAATCCGGCGAGTGCTTCCTGCAGGATTACTCCTACGCGTATGGCCGCGGCGTGAGCCGGTTTGAGGAGCAGAAGGTCAAGCAGCCCAAGAAGGACCTGGGCCCGCACGTCTATCTGTATAGCGACCGCTGCATCATGTGCACCCGCTGCGTGCGCTTCACGCGTGAAGTCACCGGCTCGGCCGAACTCTTCGTGGGCGGCCGCGGCAACAAGGAAGAGATCGATGTCTTCCCCGGCGTGCCCCTCGCCAACGAACTAAGCGCGAACGTGGTGGACCTGTGCCCCGTCGGCGCATTGCTCGACAAGGACTTCCTCTTCGCCCAGCGCGTGTGGTTCCTCAAGGAAACGCCGAGCATCGACCCGCTCACGAGCAGCGGCGACAACATCTCCATCCATCACAACGATGGCAAGGTCTACCGCGTCAAGCCGCGCATGAACCTGGGCGTGAACAAGTGGTGGATCACCGATGAAGTCCGCTACGGCTGGAAGTTCGTGCACAGCGAAAACCGCCTGCGCACGCCCATGCGCAAGCAGTTCAGCAGTCTGGTGGAGTGCGACTTCACCCGCGGCTACGACGAAGTGATCGAAGGCCTGCGTGCCGCCAGCGCGAAGGGCAAGAAGGTCGCCCTGATGGTCAGCCCCATGCTCACGTGCGAAGAGGCCTACGCGTGGGCCAAGCTCGTGAAGCAGATCGCTCCGAATGCGGTGTTCGCCATCGGCCCCGTGCCCACGCACGGCACCGACAAGGTCTACCCCGCAGGCGTCGATGCCAATCACCCCAAGGCCTTCCACATTCGTGCCGAGAAGGCCCCCAACGCCCGCGGCGTGCGGCGTGTGCTCAAGCAGTTCGGCGGCAGCATGGAATACGCCGACTTCCTCCGCTCGCTGGGCCACGGCACCGGCAGCAGCGACATCGGCGCGGTTGTCGTCATGGGCAACTACCCCAGCGACTGGGCCACGACCGAACTGCGCGGCGCACTCTCAGGCAAGTTCGTCGTCGTCGTCGACACGCTCAGCAGCGCGATTCTTGATGTTGCTGACGTTGTCCTCCCCGGCGCAACCTTCGCCGAGAAGGCCGGAACGTTTGAAAACTGGCAAGGCAAGCTGCAAGCCTTCGAGCAGGCTATTCCCGTCATCGAAATGGCCAAGAGCGAAGGGCAGATGGCCCTGGACATGCTCGCGATCCTCGCGGGCAGCCCCGCGCCGACGCAGGAACGCACCACGGTCGTCGTGCAGAGCACGCTGGGCCAGGTGGCCGGCGGCGCACAGATCACGCTGCCCTACGCCCAGCTCTTCAACGCGGCCAACATCCGCAGCGACATGGCCAAGGCCGGCCTGCCCGAGTTCGCGACCGAGGTGAGCGTGCCCGCGAGCAACGAAGTGCGCGAGCCTGACATGGAAATGGTGACGCTGTAACGACACAGCGATAAAGCGAAAAGTGAAAAGCGCAAATGAACGCGCGCGTTGGTGATCTCGGGACAAGCATCGCGCGAACGCAGCGCGCGGTGTGGCGTAGCAGTGTGGCTATGCCGTGCGAACCCAAGCCGTGCGAAGTTCAGACCTGCAAGCCCGCGTGCGGCGTGCCTGTGCGTCGGCTGCCTCTGTCATCGCGCGTCAGTCGCGTGCGCAGCGCCCTTGCAGAGTTCATCGCCGCAACGGGCTGTGCGACTGCTTCCATCATCGGCATCACCGCGGCCGCGAGCGGTCTGCTCGCAACCGCCGCGTACGCCCAGCCCGACACACCCACCCCCACCAACACCAAAGACCGCACCACACGCGACCTCCGCCAATCCCCCGTGCCCCCGCACGGCGAGAAGATTGCAGTACGCGATGTCGATGGCCTGCCCCCCTGGCACTGGCGCCAGCCCGGCATGCCCAGCACGCTGCTCGCAACACCCGAAGGCCTCGCCTTGCTCGCCGAGCAGGGCATCAACTACGCACGCCAAGTGCAAGCCACCTGCGACCTGCGCACCCGCCCCGTCATGCGCATGGCCTGGGGCATGCAGGCCGACGCTCTCGCCCTCGCGGGCGACGACGCCGGTGCGCAGGCCGCGCTCGCAGAACTCACACGCAAAGCCGATTCCTTCGACCGCGACGAAGCCATCGCACAGTCCGTGATGCGCGAAGCACTCGCGTATCGCCTCGCCGCCAGCACCACGTCCGACGCCCAGCGCCGCGCAACCTTCGTTGACAACCTCGCCGCCTCACTCACCACGTGGCTCAACATCAACGACCGCCCCGGCATCTCATCCGGCCTCAAGCGCGAAAACGAAAACGACGACATGCGCATGACCAAGCCCGAGCAACTGGGCTGGTTCCTCGAGCACGCTCGCGCGTGGTCGCCCCTCAGCCTGCGCAGCCTCGCCGAACTCAACGCCGACTGGCACGTGGACTTCCTGCAGCCCAACATGTCCCCGCGCGAAGCCCGCCAGATGCTCGCCATCGCGCGCACGCAGCAACTCTTCTTGCCGCTGCGCGACGAAATCCTCGCCGCCGGCGCCAAAGCCCTCGCCAACATCAACGACACCGGCATCCGCCCCGCCTGCTGGGACGACCGCATGGTGTCACTCGCCACCAGCGAAATTCGCGAGCCCGTCATCGTCGCCGTCTGGGACACAGGCGTTGACCCCGCCATCTTCCCCAGTCAGATGTACGAAAATCCCGGCGAATCAGGCGACAAATCCGCCAACGGCATCGACGACGACAACGACGGCTACATCGACAACCTCCACGGCCTCGCCTTCGAACACCAAGGCCACTCGCCCAAGCCCATCATCGACATGACCGATTACCGCCGATTCGTCATGCGCGAATCCGGCACCACGCGCTTCCGCGCCGGCATGCAGCCCATGCTCCACGCCATCCGCGGCCACGGCACCTGCGGCGCAAGCCTCATCGCGGCGGGCAATCCCGCCGTGCGCCTCTTCAATCTGCGCAGCACCTTCTTCAACGAAGGCGGCATGGCTGGCGTCGTCGAAGACGCTTGGATTCCCACCATCGAAAGCGTCATCACCCACATGCGCGATCGCGGCGTGCGCATCGTCAACATGAGCTGGGGCGGCGCGAGCGAAGAACTCGAAGCCGCGCTCGAACGCGGCATCGCCGCCAGCCCCAACGTGCTCTTCGTCGTGAGCGCAGGCAACAGCGCACGCGACACGGGCGACGAGCGCCGCGTGCTGGGCGACAAACGCTACGACAACGTCATTCTCGTCGGCGCACTCGACCCCAAGTGCGAACCAACCGATTTCACGAGTTACGGCGAGTTCGTCAATCTCTTCGCTTGGGGCCGCCGCGTTCCCGCAACCACCATCGGCGGCTTGCCCGACTTCTTCGGCGGCACCAGCGCCGCGGCACCCATCGTCAGTGGCCTCGCCGCCAAACTGCTCGCGCTCGATCCCTCACTCACGCCCACGCAGCTGCGCGACATCATGATGGAAACCGGCACCGACCTGCCAGGCCACCCGGGCTGCAAGATTCTGCACATGAAAAACGCCGTGGAAACGCTGCGCCAACGCCGCTAATCGCGATTGAACTGGCCCCGCACTCACGCCCCGGGCGGCTTGAACCACACGTTGCGATAGTGTTCCGTCTTCCACGCACTCACATCATCGCGCGACAGCAGTGCCCGGTTGAACCCATCCACCGCGTACAGCTTGTACCCCGGCTCGATCTTCATGATCGCGTCAAACACCGTCAGCGGACTTTCGTTGAACGCCTTCAGCGTGTCGGCGTTGAACTCCACGATGATGTGCGGCTTGCGCGTGCGAATGAACTCGCTCCCGCCGCGAATCGCCATCACTTCCGCACCCTCAATATCCAGCTTCATCACCTTGCACGACTGCACGCCTTGCAGTTCATCATCAATCCGCCGCACCCGGCACGCGATCTTCTTCCCGCCATCCATCACAGGCCGCAGCGACGCCAGCATGTGCCGATCATCCGCGCCCGTATCGAAGCTGTAAATCTCAAACTGCCCCTCACTGTCCCCCGCGCCCATCTCGTGAATCGTGATGTGCTTGAACCCGTTCTCCGCGATGTTCGCCTGAAACCGCTTCACATTCGCCGGCAGTGGCTCAAACGCATGCACCTGCCCCGTGGGCCCCACCAGCGCCGCCGAAATCAGCGAGAACCACCCGATGTTCCCGCCCACATCCACCACCGTATCGCCCGGCTTGAGCAGCTCGCGCAGCAGCTTCACCGTCCGCACTTCAAACACGCCATGAAACATCGCGCAGTCGGGGTACTCGCGCGTCCGCAGCAGCATCTTCACCCCATCCGCCGTCTGCAGACTCACATCCTTGTTCGCGTCGCTGCGTGTCTGCCCATGCATCAGCGCAAGCGGCCACAAATACTTGTCCGACGGCCACACCCCGCGCATGACAGGCAACGCGATCGGCACGATCGTCGAACCCAGCACTCGTGAAACCAGCCCAGCCATGCAATGCTCCCGGAAAATCAGTCCAAACCATTCCCTTTGCCATCATAGCCGAGCCGGGCATTTACCCGATACTTGAGTGCCGCCACGCCCCATATCCGCGCACACACCGTGCCGCATCATGCCCCCCGCTTCGCCACCTCAATCCCGCCCCCTCCCCCACCTCTACCGCGCAGGCTGCGCCATCCTCTGCGCAGGCGTCATCCTCCCCTTCCTCATCGCCGCGCTCCACAATCTCCTCACCTGCAGATTCCTCTTTCTCCCGCCCGCCCTCGAACCCTCCCTCACCGCAGGCGGCCGCATCCACACCCTCTACATCATCTCAGGCGTCCCAGGCAGCGAGCAAGCCACGCGCATGACCAAGCGCGAAGTCGAGCGCACCCACGCCACACTCGCCAACGAAAGCCGCTACTGGACCTGCGCCGACCGCCTCTGGCAGAATCTCACGCCCGACCAATTCACCGACCTGCCCGCTCGCGCCACCGACTCGCAAACCCGCCTCGTCTTCACCTCCCGCACCAACCTCCCACTCACCGGCCCGCTCCGCGGCTACGGCGTCGGCTACACCACCGCCGCCGGCGAACCGCGCACGCTCATCCTCGTCGAAGATCACACACAAAACGACGTCACCCCGCTGCACGAAGTCACCCTCGCGCCCACCGGCCCCGATGCCACGAACTGGCAACCCATCCGCCACATCACCCTGGGCTTCCGCAGCACCAACCCCGACGAAAACCTCGCCTTCCCGCAAATCTGGCTCCTCCTCACCGTCGTCCTCCTCCCCACCTGCTGCCTCACCGGCGCCGCCATCCTCGCCCACCGCCGCCGCACCATCGCCAAACGCACCGCCGCCCAGCGATGCATCTACTGCACCTACGACCTCAGCGCAACCACATCCCCCATCTGCCCCGAGTGCGGCAACGGGCTGTCATGAGACGCCTCGATCGCGCGTATGTCGATCAGCGAGTCGTTCCCGCTACGATTGGATGTGTGGAAGCGTGCGAAGGTCAAATCGCAACGACGCCGACCCAGGCTCATTGCTTGGCGTGTTGGCTGGACCCTCGTTCTCCTGGGCGTTGCTGGCCCACTGTTACTTGCAGCCGCTCTCTCACTCGCTTCCTACGGGTACCTCCTTTCCCCCGGACTCGCTGACGCGCGACTACGTAACCCGAAGTCGATCGAACATGTGCAGTTCGTGGGGATCGAAAATGGCATTGTGCGGAACAATGAGCTTCCAGCCCCGGACGTGTCACAACGTCGCCAGAGTTCCGACCGCGATTTGCAAACCCCCGATGCCTTCTTGTACGCGTATGGCGATTATCTATCTCGGCCTGCGCGGTCTCCGCTGTCGCCTTCCCCGCCAAGCATCGACGGGCTGTTCCCCGCCCTCCAGCGTCGTGGACTGCTCCGCGAACAAGACATGCATCTTCGAGATCCTTTGGAAACAAGCGGCATTGTCTTCCATTTCACGTCGCAAGACGGTGAACCCCTTGTCGGCGTCGTCATGTCGGTGCACGACGCGAGCATCTATCACGCGCGAATCGTGCAGGTCGTCGCGCGTGGCAGTCCGGCGCACTGGGAGATTCTGCACGCGCGTTCGATCATCGCGCCTATCGCCAACCAAGATGAAGCACCGCTATTCCCGCGATTGGCACCGATGCTCATGATTTTGTGCGGCATTCCGATCGCGGTGACAGGCGCGATTGTGCTGCTCGTGCGACGCATTCTGCTTTTCGGCGATCTCAAACCGGGGCAATGTCGGTTCTGCCGGTACGACATGACCGGCCTCGCCGCGACAACTTGCCCCGAGTGCGGTCACGCCGACGGACTCCATCCGATTGCCCGCGCGGCGGTGTCAGACGCGCAACCGCCGTAGAATCGCCCCCTTTTCCCGGAGGCTTTTCGCATGTCCTGGCTCCGCGTCGTCGATGCTCTTTCCCCGACCAAATCCCCCGTCGGCACCCGCGTCACCGTCAAAGGCTGGGTCCGCACCCGCCGCGACAGCAAGGCCGAGGGCGGCCTTTCCTTCGTCGCCGTCCACGACGGCACCTGCTTCGACGCCATCCAAGCCGTCGTGAAAGGTGACATCGCCAACTACGCCAGCGAAGTCACCAAGCTCACCACCCACTGCTCTGTCGAAGTCACGGGCGTCATCGCCCAGACCCCCAAGGGCGGCAACGAAATCCAAGTCGAAGCCGCATCGGGCGGCAGCATCAAAGTCGTCGGCTGGGTCGAAGATCCCGACCACTATCCCATCCAGCCCAAGCAACACACCTTCGAATACCTCCGCGAACAGGCCCACCTGCGCGTGCGCACCAACACCTTCGGCGCCGTCGCTCGCATGCGCCACTGCCTCAGCATGGCCATCCACCGCTTCTACCACGAACGCGGCTTCTACTACGTGCACACGCCCATCATCACCGGCAGCGACTGCGAAGGCGCCGGCAACATGTTCAAGGTCAGCACGCTCGACATGATGCGCCCGCTGCCGCGCGTCGCGCCCGAACTCGAATCTCCCGAAGCCAAGAAGCTCCGCGAAGAGTTCTCCAAGAAGCCCAACATGCCCGCGTGGACCTACGGCCAGGTCGATCACAGCGGCGACTTCTTCGGCAAAGAAGCCCACCTGACGGTGAGCGGCCAGCTCAACGTCGAAACCCACTGCTGCGCCCTCTCGCGCGTCTACACCTTCGGCCCCACGTTCCGCGCCGAAAACAGCAACACCAGCCGCCACCTCGCCGAGTTCTGGATGATTGAGCCCGAGATCGCCTTCGCCGATCTGCAAGCCGACAGCGAGCTCGCCGAAGACTTCATCAAGTTCCTCATCAACGCCGCCCTCACCGAGCGCGCCGACGACATGAAGTTCTTCGACGAGCGCATCGAAAAGGGCCTGCTCCAGCGCCTCGATCACGTCCTCAAAACCCCCTTCCGTCGCCTGCCCTACACCGAGGCCATCAAGATCCTCGAGCAAGCCATCGCCAAGGGCGAGAAGTTCGAGTATCCCGTCAAGTGGGGCACCGACCTGCAGAGCGAACACGAGCGCTACCTGACGGAGAAGCACTTCAAGCAGCCCGTCATCCTGATGAACTACCCCAAGCAGATCAAGGCCTTCTACATGCGCCTCAACGCCCCCGGCACCGACGGCGCGCCGGGCGACACCGTCGCCGCCATGGATGTCCTCGTCCCTGGCGTGGGCGAAATCATCGGCGGCAGCCAGCGCGAAGAACGTTTGGAAGTCCTCGACGCCCGCATCAACGAGATGGGCCTCCCCATCAAGGAATACTGGTGGTACCGCGACCTCCGCCGCTTCGGCACGGTTCCCCACGCCGGCTTCGGGCTGGGTTTCGAACGGGCGATGATGTTCATCACGGGCATGCAGAACGTCCGCGATGTCATTCCCTTCCCGCGGACGCCGAAGAACGCGGAGTTTTGAACCAGCCTGATGCAACTCAACCTTCCGTCCGAGTTTTGGAGTCAACTCGCGCACGCACCATCCGTGCCGCTGCTGGTACCAAGCGCGCCCAAGTCGTCACACGTCGAGTGGATTACGACTTCTGGCCGGCTCGTTTCATCAATCAACGCTCGCACCATCGAGCACAATCGCTTCGTTATCAAACCGATCAATGTCGAGGGATATGTGGACTGGTGCAGGAACTTTGAACCTCTGCTCTGCTCGTACGACATGCGCGCAGCCGCGTTCCGAGCCCACTGCGTGGCGACGGATGAACAATGCAAAGCCTATCGGGTTCCCACCTTCATCCAAGGTGAAGACACGCCCGTGTGCTGTGGCAAACCCATGTATTTCGTCGGCCAGATAGACGACAACAGCATCTGCGCTGAGCCGCCGCCCGAGTTCAAGCTCTGGTGGCACGACGCGGCCAGTTTTTACGTCTTCACCTGCAGCGTCTGCCTTGAGTGCAAAGCCGTCGGCCAGCAGTTCTGATGAGTCATTGCACCCAAGCACGGGCAACGCACCTCCTGATCGTTGACATCGGACACCAACACTGAAAAGAAAAACGCGGTGCCTTCGCACCGCGTTTTCATTCCTTCTGACTGAACAAGCCGTCTTAGGCCAGTTCGATCGTCGCGCCGGCGTCTTCCAGGCTCTTCTTGAGCTTGTCGGCTTCCGCCTTGTCCACGCCCTGCTTGACGGGCTTGCCCGGAGCATCGACCAGAGCCTTGGCTTCCGCCAGACCCAGGCCGGTGATTTCGCGCACAACCTTGATGACGCCGATCTTCTTGGCGGCATCGACGGCCTTCAGAACAACGTCGAAGCTGTCCTTCGCCGCAGCAGCCGGAGCGGCGGCAGCGGGGCCGGCAGCCATGACAACGCCGCCACCAGCAGCGGCTTCAATGCCGTAGGCTTCCTTCATGTACTTGCCCAGGTCGACCGCGTCCTTCAGCGAAAGACCAGCCAGTTTGTCACCCAGATCCTTGATGTTCGCAGCAACTTCCATTGTCCAAACCTTTCAACGCCGGATGAGTTCCGGCCTGACTTGTCACCTCAGAGGGATCGGCACGCCCGATCTTTCGTCCGCCGGTGCCCGCAACACGCGGGATACGGACCAGTGAGGTGTACGAGTACGGGAAACAGAGAACAGTGAACAGAGAACGGACTGTGGAGAACTGATCTCTGTTCTCCGCTCTCTGCTCTCCGTCAACTTACTTCTTCGCGATGGCTTCGCCCTTTTCGAGCTTGCCTTCGATCGCCTTGATGATGCCGGCGATGTTGCTGCCCGGGCCCTTGAGCTGGCCGAGGAGCTTCTTGCCGGGGCTGATGGCCAGCGTGATGACCTGACCGACCGCTTCTTCGCGAGTCGGGAACTTGCTCAGTTCGGTCACGCCTTCCTTGCCCTTGAACACCGTGCCGTCCAGCACCGCGCCCTTGAGCTCGAGCTTGGGGTACTTGTCCAGGCTCGACACCAGCGCACGCGCCACTTCCACAACGCTCGCGCCGCCGTAGGCCAGCGCGCTCGCCCCGCTCAGCAGGTCGTTGAGGTTGCTCAGATTGCTGCCCTCAAAGGCCTTCTTCGCCAGGCTGTTGCGAATGACGGTGATCTTGATGTTCTGCTTCGCAAGGTTGTTGCGAATCTTCGTGGTGTCAACGGCCTTCACGCCGCGAATGCTGATCAGCACCGCGTCCTGAAGCTTTTCACCACCCATCGACACGCGCGACTTGTAGTCCCGCATGATGATGTTCTTCATTGCTTTCGACATGGTTCTTCCTTCGCTTGGAGATCATGGGCATCGGGCCCATGCAGGTGAAAAGTCTGTTTACTCAGCCGCCACTTCCGCCTGGGCGTAGTACACAGGCACGCCCGGGGTCATGGTCCCGCTGATGGTGATGCTCTTGATGAAGTTGCCCTTCACGGTCGACGGACGAGTCTTCTCGATCGCCTTGATGAAGAAGTCCAGGTTCGTCGCGAGGTTTTCCGTCGGGAAGCTCATCTTCCCGATGATCGCGTGCACGTTGCCGCCCGCGTCCGCGCGATACTCAACCTTACCGGCCGAGTATTCCTTCACGGCTTCCGGAATGTTCGTCGTGACCGTGCCGGCCTTGGGGCTGGGCATCAGGCCCTTGGGACCAAGCACCTTACCGAGCTTGGAGACCACGCGCATCATGTCCGGGCTCGCGACACAGACGTCAAAGTCCATGAAGCCCTTCTCGATTTCAGCCACCAGCTCATCGCCGCCGGCCTTCACAGCGCCAGCCGCCAGAGCCTTGGGAGCAACGTCGCTGCCGCAGAACGCCACGACGCGCTTGGTCTTGCCAATGCCCTTGGGCAGGCTGACCGCGCCGCGCAGCGCCTGATCGGCCTGCTTGGTGTCAACGTTCAGGTGCATCACCACGTTCACCGTCTGGTCGAACTTGGGAGCCTTGTACTTCTTCAGCTGCGCAACCGCCTGATCCGCGGGCAGCGCTGCTTTGATCTCGCTGCGAACGCCGGCATTGGCCTTCGCTCGCTTGGTGATCCGCTTGGGCATGTCTTCCTTCTTTCGTGCTTCACTCGGCGAGCGAACTCAAGCCGCGTGATGGTGTAAATGTGCGTGAGTGCTTCGAACAAGTCCCTTAGGCAACCGTGACGCCCATCGAGCGGGCCGTGCCTTCGACGATCCGCATGGCCGCTTCAACGCTGTTCGCGTTGAGGTCAACCATCTTCGTCTTGGCAATGTCCGTCACCTGCGCCTTGGTCAGCTTGCCGACCTTGTTCTTGTTGGGCACGCCCGAGCCCTTCTCGAGCTTCAGCGTGTCCTTGATCATCGCGCTCACCGGGCTCCCGCGAACTTCCAGCTCAAAGCTGCGGTCGCTGTACACCGTCACGATGCAACCGACGACTTTGCCCTTCACGTGCTGCGTCGCCGCGTTGAACTTCTGCACGAATTGACCGGGGTTCACACCCTTGGAGCCCAGCACGGGACCAAGCGGTGGCGCCGGGGTGGCTGCACCACCCGTGGCCATGATCTTGAAAATGTTTGTGACTTCTTTTTTTGCCATTTGCTCCAACCTCCCACCGCTCTCGAACACTCAAGTTCAAACATGCCTTGGCTAGCGGCACGCAGAGTCGGTAGTACCAACGGTCCAACATGGCCCGCCAGAGCACTTCGCCCGGGCGGTAGATGGGGAAGGGATATTAGGCGGAACCCGCAAAGCCGTCTAGTGCCTCAGTTTGCCTCAAAACCCCAAACATCACCCAATCGTGATGCCCCGAAACAGCCCCGTCAGCCGCCGAATCACCACATCCCCGTTCTCACTGTTCGCCGCCGCACACAGCACCGCCCGCTTTACCGGCACGACCACCACCATCGACCGATGCCCCTCGCGGTGGCCGCCATGCCCCAGGCTCCGCGGATCGCTTCCCTTGTACAGATGCAGCCCCAGCGTGAACTCCGCCCCGCTCATCCCCACCGGCTGCGGCACCAACCGCTCGCGCCGCATCCGCTCGCTCAACATCGCCGACGTAAACATCCCATCCCGCAGCACTCGGCACACATCCCCCGTCGTGCCAAGCAGCCCCGAACTCGACACGGTCGCAACCGGAAACGTCGTCAGCACGCTCCCATCCACCGCGTGGTCCGGACAGATCATCTCCCCGCGCCCCAAGTCATCCGCGTCCCCACACTCAAACCCCATCCACTCGCGCCCCAAAGGCCGCAGCATCCCCTCGCGCGCAATCTCCGCGAAGCACTTTCCCCGCCGCTGCTCCAACACCGCCTCGAGCATCGCGTACCCCGCCCCGCAGTACTCCGAAGCCTCACCCGGCTGCCGCGCCACGCGCACCAAACTCGCATCACATAACCAATCGCATGACCGCATCTGCACCCGCGTCCTCGGCGGATGCTGCCCCGCCAGCCCCGTCGCATGCGACAGCGCCAGCCGAGGCGTCACGCGATCCACAAACTCCCTCGGCAAGTGCGGACACAACGCCGCCAACTCCGCCCCCAGCGGCTCATCCAACCCCATCACACCCGCATCAATCTGCTGCAAAAACACCATCGTCGCCACGGGCTTCGAAATCGACCCCAGCCGTATCCGATGCCGATCCGTCATCACCTCGCGCGTCGCGTTGCTCGCCACGCCGAAACACAGCGTCACCGGCTCGCCATCACCAAACACAAACGACACCTGCAACCCCGGCACGTTCGCCTGCGCCATCAGCCCCGGCGCATTCCGCGAAATCGCATGCGTCAACCGAGCCCGCGCCAGCGCAGGATGCCGCCGAGCGATCCAGTTTGCGACCGATCGCTTCCAATTGCCCGCGTTCGTCGTCGCAGCCCCCACGGCCGTTCCTTATGAGTTAATCAGTTCCACTTCCGCGGAGCTTCCCCCGTGTACTTGCTCAACGGCCGAATGATCCGGTTGTTCGCATGCTGCTCAATGATGTGCGCCGCCCAGCCGCTCACGCGACTCGCCACGAAAATCGGCGTGTACTGCGGCACCGGAATGCCCATCGTGAAGTAAGTCATGCCGCACGGGAAATCGACGTTGGGGTGAATGTTCTTCTTCTCGAGCATGATCTTCTGCACCTGCTCGCCCAACTCAAACCACTTCACCGCCGCGTGGCCGCCCGGGTTCTTCGTGTCATTCACCGCCACATCGCGACCCAGCTTGTGCAGAATCGGCGCACGGTGGTCGCCGTTCTTGTACACGCGGTGCCCGAAGCCCATGAGCTTGCGCTTGGTGTCAAAGGCCTTCTGCATCCAATCGTCAACCGCCTTGGTGCCAATGCCCTTCTCGCCCACGTCCTTCATGATTTCCTTGAGCATCTCCATCGCCATCTCATTCGCCCCGCCGTGCAGCGGGCCCTTGAGGGCCGCGATGCCGCCGCAGATCGCGCCGTGCATATCGCTCAGCGTCCCCGCAATCACGCGGCTCGTGAACGTACTCGCATTGAAATCATGCTCGGCGTACAGGATCAGGCTCACATCCACAACATGCGCATATTCCTTCGCCGGCTTACTGCCCGTCATCAGATACAACAAGTTCGCCGCATGCCCCAGCGTCGGATCGCCGCCGCGCTCACGCTCGATGATCCCGCGCCCGTCGATCACATTCTGCATGTGACCAATCATCGTCGGAATCTTCGCCAGCAGCCGCTTGGCCTTGCGCAGGTTCGCGTCCTTCTCCACGCTCTGGCTGTCGGGGTCCATGTGTCCCAGAATGCTGACGCACGTGCGCAGAATGTCCATCGGCACCGCGCGCCCGCTCGCCAGATACCCGCCCATGCTCTCAATGAAGTTCACCACCGGCGCAGGCAATGGCCGCTCACTCACCAGTTCCGCCTTGAACGCCGCCAGCTCGCTCGCCGAAGGCTTGTGCCCCACGAGCAGCACGTGCGCGACTTCTTCAAACGTCGCATGCTTCGCCAAGTCATGAATCTCATACCCGCGATACCACAGCCCGCCCTGCTCGATCGAACACACCGCCGTCTCCCCGGCGATGATCCCCTCCAGACCCTTCGAGTAGATCGCTTCGGCTTGTTCTTTGCTGATGGCAGGAGCTTTCGCGGCGGCGGTAGTCATGGTTCGGGTTTCCTTTATGTCGTGTGGCTGAGTGTAGAACACACAACCCAAAAATCTGCACCCTACTTCCCGGCCGTGTGCGCGCACTTCGAGTCACTCTCCATTTTCTCGCGCACGCCGCCCGCTCGCCGTGGTATAACAAACAACGCGGCGATTTCCGCCGCGATACAAGGGGCTCGCGACCCGGATGCACACCTTCCGGGCCGCACACGGGGAGACAGAAAATGCAACTGACCAGTTACGACCACGACATGCTGCGCGAACTGCGCGCCTGCAACTTTGACCTGGGCCAGGTCGCCTTCAACCGCTACCTGCGCCGCGAACAAGTGCTCTGGTGGACCCAGCAGCCGCACATCGCCCAAGCGATAGCTCAACTGCAAGCTCAGGCGGCAGGTGGCACAGGCGTCCCCGCCTGTGCCCAGCCACCAGCAACTCAACAAATCCCTCCACCCATGCCGCCAGCCGCGCATCACTACCCTTCCAACCACCGGAGTTCCGCCATGCGCCGCCACCGCGTCCGTCCCCTGCTCCTTCGCCTCTCCGCGACCCTGCTGCTCGCCGCGACGGCCACCGCCGGTCCGCCGCCCGAGCTGCGCGAAGCCCGCGAACAGATGAACGACATGGTGCCAGGCAGCGTGCGTGCCAAAGTGCCCAGCACCACCGCTGGCAAGCAGTTCCAGTGGATGCTCGAAGCCCTCAACAACGTCGACGTCACTGGCGCGGAAGAGCGCTGCAGCAAATCGTTCCTCGACTTCATCTCTATCAGCGAGCTCGAGGGCACGCTGCGCGAAATCAAGGAAGAGGTCTACGAAGGCAAGGAAGTCGTGCCGCTGCGCGTGAGCACCAGCGATCGAGATGACATCATCGACGCCATCATCACCGGCGTTGGCATGCCCAACGCCCTGTCAGTCCTGCTCATCACCGACGACAAAACCGGCAAAATCGCCAGCCTGCGCTTCGCACCCGCTGGCGGCAACAACCCAGGCGGCGCAGGCGGCGGCGGCGAGTGGGATCCCATGTCCAAAGATGCCGACCGCATGGACGGCACCGTCTCCTACGGCGTCTACGAAATCCAGCCGCGCGACCCCAAAGAGCCCAACGGCCCGCTCGAACTGCTGCCCATCAGCGGCCAGGACGAGCGCCGCGCCCTCAACATCGGCAACACCGTGCGGCTCTACGTCCTCAACGCGCTGGTCGATCAGATCGAATCCAGCCGCGCCACCGACAAAGTCGTCGGCAGCATCAATTGGGACACGCGCATCACCATCGCCGACAACCTGAAAAGCTTGCCCAGCGGCCGCATGCAGCTCGAAACCGCGGGCCGCAGTTATCCAGTCCGGCGATTCGCCGAACTGATGATGACCGCCGACGACAACACCGCGATGGATCACATCGTGACGCTCTTGGGCCGCGACGTCGTGGAAACCTCCATCAACGCCCGCAACGACAACGCCGCGCTCAACACGCCCTTCCTGCTCACGCGCGAAGCCTTCGCGCTCAAGCTCATGCCCGATGGCCGCGTGGCGCAGGAGTACATCGACGCCGAAGACGCCGACCAGCGCACCATGCTGACCGAAGGCGAGCTCGCCAAAGCCAAGCCCGATGTCGAACAACTGGGCGCATGGAAGCAAAGCCCGCAGGTCGCCGAGATCGGCTGGTTTGCGAGCGCCGAGCAACTGTGCGAACTCATGAAGCGCATGCGCGAGCTTGAAGTGCAGCGCGACACCATGCTCATCAGTCCGTGGATTCGCGCGTCCACGGGTATCGGACTTGATCCGCAAGTCTGGAAATCCGCCGCATATGTCGGCGCAAGCGAGCCGGGTGTCATGAGCGGCGTGTGGCTGCTGGAGCGGCAGGACGCGAAGATGTATGCCCTCAGCGTCATCTGGAACAGCAAGTCCGAAACCGAAGACCAGGACAGCTTCAACGCCCTCGCGGAACACGCCGCGGAGATTCTCGCGAAAGACTTCAAGGTGGAAGACGAAGAAGAGTCGGTCATGCCGATTCGCACCGGCAAGGAACCCGCCGACGAGTCGCCACCACCGAAGGACGATGAGTGATGCCCAGTGATGGAATGCAGGTTTCGTCTCTCACGCCGATCTTGAACGTGTCGAGCGTGCCGGCATCCATTGCGTGGTTTGAAAGTCTGGGCTGGACGCGCGGATTCACCTGGAACCAGCACGGCCCCATCGAACGCGCGGCGTTGGAGAATGCCCATGGCCCGGCGGTCTTCGGCTCGGTGGTGTGCGGCACCAACGAAGGCGGTCGCGTCGCGCCGCAGATTTTTCTCTGCCGCGGCGCACAAGGCGCACGCGATTCGCGCACGCTCGCGCAAGTGCAGGCCGCGCCGGGCTTTGATCCGCTGAACGACGACATCGGCGCGACGTGGATGAGCTGGTGGGTCGATGACTGCGACGCCGCGTTCGCCGTGATTCAGCGCGCGGGCGTGGATGTCGTGCAAAAGCCAGTGACCGAACCGTGGGGCGTGCGCGAGTGCCGCATTCGGCATCCCGACGGGCACTATTTCCGCGTCAGTTCGTTCAAGAAGTGATCAGCGCTTGCGCGACTTGGCGAACACAAAGCAGCCCGCGAGCACCGCGAGCGCGACGGGCCCCGCACTGGGCACGGGTGTCGCTTCGATGCGGAAATCATCAAAGCACACGCGCGGGAAGCCGTCGCTGCCCACGAAGTACAGACCCACGTAGCGATTGGCCTGATCGGCAGGCAGCACCGCGGCGGTCGTGTACGAGAACGTGAACGGCAGCATGACGCCGAACTGCTCTTGTGTGATGGTCGTCCACGGGTTGAACGTCAGCGTGGTCGTCACGCCATCGCCGACACGGGCGAGTGATGTCGTGTCGGCGGCCGCGATCAGCGCGACACGCGGCGAGTAGGACAGGTCCGTGCGGCCGATGCCCGCGAGAAACGACACGGTGTACGTGGTGCTGGGTTGCAGCAGGACGTTCAGCGTCTGCGATGCGAACGCGGCCTGCGCGACGGCGACGTGGTTGCCCGACTGACCCGTTAGCCAAAGCTGGTTGTTGATGGTCGCGCTGGGATTCAGCACGCCCACGAGCGACTGGGCGGGAGGCGTGGGCACAAACGATCGCCAGCCGGCGACGGTCACGCCGGTTTGCGGCGTACCGGCAATTTGCTGAAATGGCGAGGGCCAGCGCGTGGTTGTGGGCTGGGTAGTGGAACCCATGCCGTTGATCATCTCGCCCGGGGCGAGCGTGACGCTGATGTCTTCGAAGCCCGGGTTGATGAGCGGGAGGACCTGCGCGTGAACGCATGCGCTGGCGACGAGCGCGGCAGCGGCGAACGCGTATGCAGATTTGACTAACCGACCCATTTCCCAGCCTCTCCGCGATGACACCCCGTGAGAAGATGGCACGAATCGCGCGGATTGCAAGAAATCCTGCGGAGATTTGGTGAGTTTCATCTGGGCGTTCGGGCGGCGTTTGCCGGGGCGAGTGGACTGTGCGAAGGCGACGGCGAACCGGCGAATCGAGCCGGGAAGTTTCACGCGTGGCGCGAGGGCGTGCCGATAGTCGCTCATTCGTGAATCGCGAATCGCCCAACCCCAAGTTCTTTGATCCGACGTGGCTGTTTCTGGTCGCGGGTGTCGCATTGCTCGCGGCGACCGTGCTGGTCGCGGCGCAGGATGACGTCGAGGAGGCTCAGCATCTGCGCGATCAGGTGTTGGCGGTTGAGAAGCATCGCGAGACGCGGCTGAACAACTACAAGGAGTTTCTCGCCGCACTGGATGAGAAGCAGCCCGCGCTGGTGCAGAGCCTGGCGAGCAGCCAACTGAACCAGATTCCGGCGGAACGCGCGGCGATTCCGGGCACGGTGCAGGACAACACGGTTGACGCGTCGGTCTTCCCCGCGCTGGAGCCGCAGCCGGTGGTGCTGCCGGTTCGCACGCGCGTGGACTCGACGCTGCGGCGACTGGCGACGACCGACAGCACTCGCATCTGGCTGCTGGCGGGCGGGGCGCTGTGCATTCTGCTGGGGCTGCTGCCGGCGAGTAGAAGGCCTGGGGAAGTGGTGAGCGGGTGAGGCGCGGTCGTGCGACGCTGCGGCACGATGATGATGTGTGCGGCTGATTGACGAGTTGCGCGGAGACCCGCCATGGAATGGCGGGCCACCAAAGCGAAGAGTCATCAATCTTGTTGTATCGCCATCATCGCCATTGCGGTGCCGTAGGCGGCGCTGCGGTCGAAGACGCGATCGTTCCAGCTCCCGTCGTCTTCACGCACGCTGAAAAGCAGTGCATTGACGCGGCGGCGGTATTCGGGCTGCTCGGACTTGGGGAGCAGCTTGATCGCCTGAGCGGCGTGGAAGTGGGCGAACATGAAGTAGTATGGGGCGACGCCGTAGGGTGGGACGTGGGTGCCGGTTTGTTGTTTGCGTTGCTTGAGCCAGTCCCAGTGGACGATGAAGGCGTCGAGTGCGCCGCGCACGTCGCGCAGGTTGTTGCGATTGGCCTGGGCGAGCGTGGTTTCGACGACGAGCATGCGACCGACGGCGCCGGGGGAGAGGTCGCGGGCGCGGTCGGAGGCGTCGCCGCTGTAGACGACGGTGCCTGAGGCGGCTCGCGAGCGTTCAAGGAAGGCGAGGGCGCGGTCGATGATCTTGTCATCGACCGTGTAGCCGACGGCTTTGGCGCGCCAGAGGGCTTGGATGGCGGGGCCGGTCATAAACGGTGAAGGCGGGGCGACGGTGTCGCGGCCGCGCGGGCGGGCGTAGTTCCAGCCGCCCACTTGCGGAATTTCGGTTTTGTTGAGGGCGTCGATGTACCACTTCATGGCATCGTCGGCGGCCTGGGCGTGCTGCTCGGGCAGGCGGTTGAGCTGCTTGAGCGTGGCGATGCAATCGATGGCGTAGATGTAACCCCAGCCGCGGACGTCGTAGCCGGCGGTGTAGTCTTTCTCGCTCATGAGCGGGTGGTTGCGCGCGGTGCAGATATAGCTCACGGCGCGGGCGATGGCTTCGGCGCGCTTGGGGTCGGTGTCATAGCCGGGCGCTTGGGCGAGGGCTGTGGCGCAGATGGCGGTGCCGCCCACGCGGTAGCCGACGGGGATTTCGCCACCGACGCGGTAGACGCCTTCGTAGGGCCATTGCGATTTCTCGCCGGCTTCGGCTTCGGCGCTTTGGAGATTCAGGAGGATCTCGCAGCCGCGTGAGAGGGCTTCGGTGATTTCGTCTTTGGTGACGGCGCGCGGGGAGGAACCATCCTGGAGAAGGGCGAGCGCGGCTGGCGGGGTGTTGGAGTGAGCGGCGCAGCCGGCGAGGAGTGTGAGGGTGAGGAGGAGGGGAAGGTGGGTGCGGGGCATGCGGTACAGACTACCACAGATTTTGAGATTGTGCTAGGGACAAATCGCGTGCGGATGATGTTGAAAAGGCAGTTCAACACAGAGAGCACAGAGGGCACAGAGAGGGGGGTGGTGTGTGCGGGTGAAGAGTTGTGTTGAGTTGAGTCGAGCGGGAGTGAGTTGGCGGGTCTGTTTGTTGATGTGTGGCGGCTTGTTTGAGGTTAGTGCTTTGAGACTGCCTCATCCTCGTCGCTGCGAGCAATCTCTGTGTCTGTATGCTGGAGTCAGATGCGAGGTGCTTCATGCAAACGTCGTCGCTATATTCTCGCGAGTCGCGCGAGATGAGTGATGCATGAGACGGCGGAGCAATCTCAGTCGATGGCGAGGCGGGTGGCGGGGCGCGATCCGGCGTGGGATGTTTGCCGGATTGTGGGGATGAGCGTGGTGGCGACGCTGCATGCGGCGATTGCGTACATGCTGTTTGCGATGCCGGGATTGCTGTGGATCATTCGGGAGCGCGGGTACGGAGCGCGGGGGACGACGCGCGCGGAGACGCTGGCGAGCGGGGAGCCTTGGACGTATGACGCGGTGGTGTGGACGGGGCGGGCGATTGGCGTTGCGCTGATCTCGGTGATTGCGGGGTACTTCTCGGCGCGGGCGATTGCGCGGCGGGAGCCGGGGCAGTTTGTGCGAGAGCGCGTGAAGCGGCTGGGCGTGCCCATGCTGGTGGGCATGGGGACGGTGCTGATTTTCATGTACTTTTTGTGGGCGGTTGGATGGGTGGTGCAGGGCGAGGCGGAGTGGTCGCATATCGCGCATGTGCGATTTGCGAAGCACATTCAGGCGAGCTTGTATGGGCTGGGGCACTTGTGGTATTTGCAGTACTTGATCATTTACGCGTGCGCGCTGGCGGGAGTGGTGTGGGTGGCGCGGCGATTAGGTGTCCAGCGCGTGCAGTTGCATCGCGCGTGGACGATTGTGGCGATGCTGGGAGCGGCGAGCGTGTGCGTGGGCGCGCTGGTGATCAAGCCAGGCGTGTTGTTGGCATTTCGCAATGGTTTTGTGCCTGACTGGCCCAAGCTGATGTTCTTCAGCGGGTACTTCATGCTGGGGCTGGCGATGTATGGGGCGGGGCGACAACTGGAGGGGAAGGCGCGGACGGTGCTGGTGGATGTGTGCGCTGTTGGGGTGCTGGTGGGAGGCGTGATGTACTTGCCGACTGCGGCGGCGTGGATGCGCGGGGAGACGAGCGAGGTCAATCGGTGGCTCATTGCGTGCGGGGCGACGCTGCTGGGGTGGTGCGCGATTGGGGCGATACTGATGTTGGCGCGGCCTGTGGGTACGTGGATGGGTGAGCGGGCGGCGCGCGTTGCGGATGCGAGTTACTGGGTGTACATGGTGCATGTGCCGATGCAGGGCGTGGCGATTTTCGCGCTGCACTTTGTCGACTGGCCTTACAGCGTGAAGTTTGTGATTGTGCTGGTTGTGGGGCTGGGCGGGGCGATTGCGACGTGGCCCTTGGTGCGGGGGACGCGCGTGGGGAAGTGGCTGGGGTCGCGCGAGCTTGCGGAGAAGAGCGGAGCGTGAGCGAGGGGCGCGTACGCTTGCTGCGTGACGTGCAAGTATGACATTCTCGCGATGGATTTGGATGGGACGTTGCTGCGCAGTGACGGGACGGTGTCGCCAGCGAGCGTTGAAGCGATTGAGCGGGCGCGCAAGGCGGGGCTGCGCGTGATTGTGTGTACGGGGCGCGGGTGGGTGGAATGCAAACACGTGCTGGAGCAGATTCGCCAGAGCGATCCGGTGGTGGTCGCGGGTGGTGCGATCATCGCAGAGGCGCAGAGCGGTACCACGCTGCATCGTTTCAGCATGCATGCGGACCTGGTGCATGCGGCGGTGAATGAACTGCTGGAGCGGCAGCACGCGGCGCTGGTGCTGAAGGACCCGAGTGAGGCGGGGTATGAGTACCTGGTGGTGCAGGGGAC
>DATGWV010000306.1:0-5666 GCA_035299305.1 Phycisphaerales bacterium
GTCGCAAGCAGCTTTTCAGCCTCGCTGTGCGGCACGGCCGGGCTGAAGATGTAGCCTTGGCCATAGTCGCAGTTCAGCGTCTGCAGTTGCGATAGGTGCGCGGGCGTCTCGATGCCTTCTGCAATTACCTTCGTGCGGAGATTGTGCGCGAGCACCACAATCGCCTGCACAACCGCGGCGTAGTCGCTGCTGCTGCGCATCGTGTCCACGAAACTGCGGTCAATCTTCAGCACGCTGATGGGAAACTTGTGCAGGCAGCTCAGCGAGCTATGCCCCGTGCCAAAGTCATCCATCAGCACATCACTGCCCATGTCGCGCAGCTTGCGAAGCATCGCGACAACATCCTTGCCGCCCTGCATCACCGCGTTCTCCGTCACTTCAAACGCCAGGAACCTGCCCGGCAGCTTGTACTGATCCAGCGTTCGCGTCACCGTGTCCAGCAAGTGATCGTCCAGCAACTGCAGCCGCGATACGTTCAGGCTGACTGACATGCCCTCGCGCAGCAGGTTCTTCTCGCGCCACCGCGCCGCTACACCCGCGACTTGTTCAACGACCCACGCGCCGATGCGCGAGATCTGGCCAGACTCTTCGGCGATCGGAATGAACGTCTCGGGCAGCAACGCGCCGCGCTGCGGATGATTCCAACGCAGAAGCGCCTCAAAGCCCATGATCTCGCCCGTTGCAAGCTTTACAACCGGCTGATACGCAAGATGAAACTCGCCGCGCGTCTCGGCTCCGCGCATGTCAGATTCCAGACTCAACCGTGCGAGCACCGCTTCGTGCATCTTCTGATCAAACACGCACACGCGGCTCTTGCCGCTGAATTTCGCGCGATACATCGCCGTGTCAGCCTCGCGCAGGAGTGCATCACCGCTCGCGTGCTTCGCCGTACCGATGGCGATGCCAAGCGAACCACCGACGATGATGTCGCGTCCCTCCAGCGTCAGCGGCTTGCTCAGCACGTCACGCATGCGCGTCGCGATACTGGTCGCCTGCTCAACGTCCGTGAGGTCCTCGAGCAGAATCACAAACTCATCGCCACCCAGCCGCGCCGCGATGCCGTCCGCAGGCCGCCCCAGCGTGTCTGTGTTGCGAATCGCCTCGCGTAGACGGTCAGCGACATGACAGAGCACGTAGTCGCCGGCCTTGTGCCCCAGGCTGTCATTGATGATCTTGAAGTTGTCGAGATCGAGGAAGATCACGGCACAGCACGTCTCAGGCTTGCGCTTCACGCGCTGAATCGCCTGCTCCACGCGGTCCGTCAGCAACGCCCGGTTCGGCAGCCCCGTCAGCGCATCGTGCATCGCGTCGTGCCGCGCACGATCTTCAGCGCGCTTGCGTTCACTCAACTCGCGAGCAAGCTGATCATTCGCGGACTTCAGCTGGTTGACGTGCAACTGGCTCAGATTCCACTTCTCGCTCATGGAAAGCGCGATCTGCCACACTTCAATCGGGTCAAACGGCTTGCGCAGCAGCAGCAATTGATCGGCCTTCTGCAGCCGCTTGACGATGTCGTTCCACTTGTAGTCGCTGTACGCAGAGCACACGGTCACCTGCAGACTCGGGTGCATCTTCCACAACTGCTCGATCGTCTCGACGCCATCCCAGCCGGGCGGCATGCGCATATCAACGAACGCCGCCGCGTACGGGTGTCCTTCCTTGATCGACTGTTCCAGCTTCGCAAGAGCTTCCTGCCCTTGGTACGCGTGATCTACCTCGAACTTGACATTGTCGAGCGCCGAAGCCTGCTTGGCATTGCTCGTGCCATCGCCAAAGAGCGCATCCTCCATCGCATCTACGTCAGTTTCCGTGCGTCGATGCGACAACGCGCGCGTGTACGCATGGTGCACGCTTGAATCATCGTCCACGATGAGAATGCGTCGATTGTGCGAGGGAAGTTCGCTCATGCCGCGTTCCTTTGCGTTTGCGTCGGTCCGTCCGCCAGTCCTTCAGCGCGAATCGGCAGTTCGATGCGGAAGGTCGCGCCGAGCCCCGGCCCTTCGCTGCTTGCCGTAATGCCGCCGTTCATCTGCTTCACAGCATTCGCGCAGTAATGCAGCCCCAGCCCATGTCCGTCGTCGCGCGTCGTATAGCCCTGCGTGAAGAGCTTTGCCTTGCGCGTGTCGTCAAAGCCAATGCCCCCGTCGCGCACTTCGATGAAGAATCGCGTCGAATCAAGAAGCCCCGCTTCGATGTGCACAAACCGGTGGCGCTCCGAGGCCTGCTTGCACGCTTGCACCGCGTTCGTGACCAGATTGAGCAGCACCTGCTGAAACTTGCTGCGATCCAGCATCGTGCGAATGTTCGCCGGTACCGTGCACGTGGCACGCACGCGGTGACGCAGAAAACTCGGTTCAATCACCGCAAGCGCACCCTGCACCACATCAGCAAGGTCAACCGGCTGCAGCACCTCGGTCGGTCCATCCACCGATTGCTGCGCCCGAATGATGTCCTGCACCGCGGCCAGACTGCGTTCCAGCTTTTCGACATCACTGACCAGCGACGCATGCTCAGCGGCGACCGCGTCACCAGCTTTGATGAGATACGCCGGCAGTTGCTTGCCCTTCGCATCTTCCGCGATGAACCGCGATAGATCAGCCTCGTGCTGCTTGAGCATCTCAATCGCCTTCGTCAAACCCGCCGTGCGCGAGGTGCGAAGCGTCGACTGAATGTCGCTCGTCAGCACGATGCTGTTCGTCAGCGTGTTGCCCACGTTGTGCAGCACGTTCGCCGCGACTTCCGCCATACCCGCGTGCCGCGAAGCATTCACAACCGCATCCTGCGACTCCGTCAGCCGAGCGAGCATTTTCTCAAACTCGCCAGCCACTTCGCCAATTTCGTCATTGCGCGATGTGCGGAAGTGAAGCGTCAGATCACCCGTCTCACCCACGCGCTTGAGCGCAGTGGTCAGTCGTGCTAGCGGACCGCTCACGCGCGAATGCACGAGGAAAATGCCAATGATCACGACCAGACCAGCCGCAGCAATCTGCGAGACCTGTGCAAACTCGATCACGTCAGCGCCTTGCGCAGAGATGTACCGAGGCGATTCCGTTCGTAGCACAAGCGGCTTGCCAATCAGCATCGGCAACAGGCGATAGTTCAGCGTTGTATTCCGCTGGTCATCGATGCTGGTAAACACCGCATCGGCGTAGATCAATTCTTTCGCAGCGGCACGAACGCCCTCCTCCTCCGCCGTGTCCTGATTCCAAATCGTGAACGTCGACCCAGCTCGGCGACACACTTCCTGAACCATCTGGTCATCAAGCGGACGAGCGAGAATGACGCGCCCGCGACTGGGGCCGCTGCCGTCCGCGCGCAGCACATGTCGCACGCCCACCAACAGCGGACCGTGCTCCGTATCGATAATGCCCGAAAGTGCTTCGCCTTCCTTCAGACGATTCAGAACAGGATGCCCCGAAGGCAGCTTTGTGCCGGCGAACGTCTGATACTCGCGCTTCTCTCCAGAGCGCGAATCGCACTGATGCGACCACTTGATCACACCGTTCGTGTCAACGTACATGATGATCGCGAAATTGCGCTCTATGAAGTAGGCATCTGTCGCGAAGTTGTTCTTGATGAATCGTTCGTCAGGCTTGGTCAGGAACGCATATGCGTCGTCCCACATGCCCAGGTCGATCGCGGTCCCTTCCAGCGCATCAAGTTCGCGTCGCACCGCCCGCACTGCGCGTTCGCCCTCGTCGCGCGCCGCGTCTCGCTCAAGCTGTTCAAAGCTTGGCACCAGCACGGCTCGCTTGATGACTTCGCTCGCTCCTGCAAAGAGCACGAAGACACTGCCGAGCAAAATGGCGACATACGTCCGCAGTTTCACACGACGTTCCGACCGCGCGGCGACCCGGCGACGCACCGAAAGCGTCCGCGCTGTCTGTGCCATCGGCTGAATATGGGGCCGACTTGGGGGCGACGCACAAACGCGTCCGCGTCAGATTGGCGTCCGTTCGGATCGGTTCGCGATCAGCGCAGTTTCACGCTGGCAAGACCGAGAACCACTAGGATGATTGAGATGATCCACAGCCGCGCAACCACACGTTGCTCGGGCCACCCGGCGATCTGCAGATGATGGTGATACGGAGCGCAGTGAAACACACGCTTCCCGCCCGTCATCTTGAAGTAGTACCGCTGAATGACAACGCTGCCGATCTCCGCGAGGAACACGCCGCACATCAGCAGAATGACGATTTCCTGTCGAATCGCCACAGCGCAGAAACCAATGATCCCGCCCAGCGCCAGCGCACCCGTGTCTCCCATGAACACCCGCGCGGGCCAGCAGTTCCACCACAAAAAGCCCAAACACGCACCCGCCGTCGCGCCCGCAAGCACGGCCAGCTCACCCGCCCCAGGCAAATGCGGCACGAGCAAGAACTTCGCCGCGTCAGCATCACCCGCGATCATCGCGAGAATGAAAATCCCCATCATCACCGCAGCCGTGATGCCCCCCGCCAGTCCGTCCATGCCGTCGGTGATGTTCACCGCGTTGGACATGCCCGCGATCATCAGCGTCGCCAGCACCACGAACACGCCCATCGGCAGATACCACAGATTGGGATTCACCACCATCTGCTTCTCGCGCACCACAACGCGCGGCACTTCCGCCGGCGCGTTCGCACGCGGCGATGTCGTATCCGCTTCACGCACAATGCGCCCCGCATCCACATACGTCTTCTGCAACGGCACATTCAGCACATGCTGCAGCCGCTGCTCTTCCTTAGGCGTGTCCACATGCACAGGATTCGCCCACAAAAACCACCCCACCAGCGCGCCGATCCCAAGCTGAAAAATCAGCTTTTCCCATTCCTGCAAACCCTGTCGGCCGCTGCCGCGCTGCTTCGCGGTCAGCTTCAGATAGTCATCTGCAAACCCCACACCCGCCAGCCAGATCGTCACGGCCAGACCAAGCTGCACGTAGCGCTCGGAAAGGTCCGCCAGCAGCAGCGTCGCAATGACCACCGCCCCGATGATGAGCACGCCGCCCATGGTGGGCACGTTCGCTTTCGCGCTCGCCGTCGCCCGCAGCGCCTCGGCGTCTGTCAGGCCCGCATCACCAATCTTCTTCTTCGCAAGGATCGCGATGGTCTTGCGACCCAGCACCAACACGACGATGAACGCCAGAAACGCCGCGGCCAGAGCGCGGAACTGAAGCTGATCAAGCACGCTGAAGAGCCAGTACACCTGGTGCTTCACGAGCCAGTCGCGCAGAGTTTCGAGCAACAGATACAGCATGCCCGCGAATGGCCCGCCACGAGCGGTTGGGCCGCGTTTCCTTCACGCCATGCCACAGCAATGCGGGTTCGACGTGCCCCGCGCGCTGGTGCAATTCGTGACTATCGACCGAACGCGGGTGATTTCAGCAAAGGTTCAAGTTTTGTGTGCTTTTCCGACGGTCGGGAAAGGGTGGGGGACAAGTTGCTATCCTGTCCTTTAGGACGAAGGACGCCCCATGAGTGCCACGCCCAGTTCCGCCGGTTCATTCGCACTTCCCCACGACGAAGTCATCCCGATTTTGGATTTCGGGAGCCAGACAGCCCAGTTGATCGCTCGCCGCCTGCGCGAGCTCGGCGTCTTCAGTTGGCTCGTTTCGCCCAGCATCACCCCCGAGCAATTGCTCGCCATGAAGCCCAAGGGCATCGTCCTCTCGGGCGGCCCCAGCA
>DATGWV010000307.1:0-5573 GCA_035299305.1 Phycisphaerales bacterium
ACCACCGCCGCCGCCGCCACCACCACCGCCGCCGAAGCCGCCGCGGCCACGACCGCCGCCGCCAGCGCCGGCTTCACGGGGACGAGCTTCGTTGACGGTCAGATCGCGACCGTCGAAGTTCTTGCCGTTGAGAGCCGCGATAGCCGCCTGGGCTTCGCTGTCGTTCGCCATTTCAACGAAGCCGAAACCGCGGGGGCGGCCGGTGTCGCGATCCATGACGAGGGAAGCGGAAGTGACCTGACCGTACTGCGAGAACAGTTCCTGCAGCTGCGCTTCGGTGGTCTTGAACGAGAGATTGCCAACGTACATCTTCATAGCCAGAATCCAGAGCCCGGAGAAACTTGAAATGAACCGGAGCTCGAACTCGGGCGAAAACGAAGCATCGGTGCCTTGGTGCGCGCTTCGTTTCGTACGGAGTGGCTACTTCAGACACAACATGATAGGCAGCCACGGCTTACCGGGCACGGGCGGTCACGTATTCGCGGGCCCGGGCTTCCAGCGCTTCGTTTTTGAGGCCGAGCAGCTTGGCTTCGCTGACGGCTTGCTCGAGCGGCACATGCTGGTCGAGCGAGCGGTAGGCGATCCATGCGGCGCCGACGCGGTTGCCGCTGCGGCAGTGCAGGGCGAGTGATTGCTGTGACGCGCTGGCGGTGCGCAGCGTGGCGCGGGTTTGGTCGAGGAGTGCATCGGTCAGTTCTTCGGGCTTGGCGAAGGGCAGGTTGGTGAAGGCGAGGCCGGCGGACGTGGCGGCGGCGGACTCGTTCATGTCGGGGGTTTCGCTGCCGGGCCGGAAACTGACGACGCAGGAGTTGCCGCGAGATTTGAGTGACGCGAACTCGGACTCGGTGGGCTGCCCTTTGAGGAAGCGGTGGGGCACGCCGCCCAAGGCGACCTCGGCAGTGGGGGGCGTGGTGCTGTATGCGATACGCGACGTGACTGCGCCGCCGGCTTTGCCTCCGAAGCGGATGAAGTCGCTGACTCCCGCAGCGTGGGACCAGAGGAGTGCGGTGGTCTCGTTGTCCGTCGCGTTTTCGACGATGGTCACACCCGTGGGGATGTCGGTGATGGTGAGCGAGACGCTCTGGTAGCGGGCGAAAAGGTCGGCGAAGACGGGATCCCACACGCGGACTTGTGCGCCAACTTTCATGCGCTCGTGCATGGCGTGGGCGTGTTGCTGGATGAGCGCGATCATCGCGGGGTCGTCGCTTTCGGTGGTGGCTTCGACGCCCGTGGGTGTGAAGGTGACGCTGCGCCGGAGCTTGTGGTGATTGGCGATGAGCTGTTGCCACATGTCGCGGTCAACGGCGACGGAATTCACGTTGGGATAGGGATCGGCAGCTGCGGGCGACACGGCCGGGGCGTGGGGGCGGCTGGCGCAGCCGGCAAGCAAGACGAGCAGCGAGATGGCGGCGATGGAACGCATGGTGAGAAACTCCTCGGGGCGATATTAGGAGTCGATGGTCCGGTAGTGCGTTCCTGAGGGCAAGGCGGAACTTCGGGAAAAAGTGTGCAAGCAGACTCGGCAGATGTCGAATGATAGTGTATACTAACTTGCCGGTGATGGCGGACGAGTCGAGCCGAACGCTCAGGAGGTTGTCATGGTGTTGCAACGCACGCAGTTCAATCCGGTCGGGCTTGTTCGCTGGGCGGCGCGAATCACGAGCGTGCTGGCGGTGGGGATCATCGCACTCTTCGCGACATCAGGCGGCAACACACCGACGCTGGCAGAGTGGATCGCCATCGCTTTCTTTCCGGTGGGCTTGGTGATCGGGCTCATCGTTGCATGGAAGCGCGAGATTCCCGGCGCGGTCATCGCGCTCGCGAGCCTCGTGATCTTCTACGCGTACATGTTCGCAACATCGAGCTTCCGTGCCGACATGCGCTACGCGGGGAACTTCGCGCTGTTTGCGATCCCGGCGGTATTGTTCTTGGCGGCGGGGCTCCTCGCGCGGCGAGAGTCGTGAGCGATCAGTCAGGGCCGGGCACGGTGTACTCCACTTGGACCGCGCGCAGCATGCAGTTGTTGATGTCCCAGCTGTCGCAGGAAACCCAGATTGCGTAGGCGCCGGTGGAGTTGGCGATGATCGGTGATGCGATAGTGGTGTCGCTGATTGCTCGCGTGCCGGCGACGGCGCCGACGGACGTTGCACTGGCCATGAGCACTGTTCCGCCGGTGAAGGTGTTGCGCCAGAGGTCCAGGGAGATGGTGCCGGCTGTGTTATCAACAACGTGAGCGCGAACGGCCGTGACCGTGGCACCTTCGGGCAGGTTGATTGGTGCGACCAGCGTTCCGGTCGTCGCGGCTGCACCAGCGAAGAAGACGCGGTCGGTGCCGATAGACGGATTCGCGCTGCCGGAACCCTGAAATGCGCCGGGCGGGAGCGAAATCGAGCGTGTTTGCGGCGATGTGTAACTGAACGAGCCTGCCGCCGCGTTGGAGCTCACGCGAGCGTCTCCAGTCACTTGCAGGATGGAAGTGGTGGCGGGCACGCCGCCGATGCCGATGCGACCGTCGGACTCGATGTAGAGGAACGTCGCGGTATCGGTTCCCATAGTGAAGCGGTTTGATATGCCGCTGTAGCGAGCTTCGAGCTTGGAGAGTCCGCCCACGGCCCAGCCGTAATAGGACACGCCGGTTCCGGACGCGACGTCGGAGTAGATCCCGCTGAAGGTGTCGGTTGAACCGCGTGTGGTGAGTGCGGCGTCGGGGAACGGGGCGACTGGAGCATTGATGAAGACGCTGGAGATGCCTGGGTCGGTGGCGAGCTGCGTTGGGGTGATGGGGGTCCAGCGCTCGTTGAGCGAACGGATGGCGTAGGGCGTCGCAGTGATGCGTTGGCGAATGACGGGGGTGAATGGGTCGGCGGAACCAGTAGGCCGCACGCTGATCTGGACCCAGCGCGGCGATCCGTTGAAGATGTTCGATGCGTCGTAGGTCAAGTTGAAGAGACCGTTGTTGACATTGACGGCATTCAGGACGTTGGTCAAGCCGATTGGTGAGCCGCCGAGGGAAGTGTCGAAGTGTTCCACGCGGAAGTCGAACACGCCGTTGGCCGGGCTGCCGCTCTGGTCGAGTTTGCCTTGAAACGTCTGAAATTGGGCAGCGGCCTGAGAGGCGGCGAAGAGCAACGCGAGCAGTCCGGCGGTACGCATGGGAAAGTCCTTTCTTACGGGGTCGGTCTTGTGCAGAAACTCGGAAACGCCCGGCTCGAGCGGACACGAAACTCGCCGGTAGTTGTGTGCAGCGAGGACTTTGCGAGGCTGGCTAGCCCGGACGGAGCAGAATCCCGCCGAAATCGCCGATAATCCAACTCCCTACCATTCCGCTCTGAGGAGTTTGTCATGACCACATTCGCCACCGCGCCCTCCGCATCCGCCAACCCCGGCTCCGCTTCGCCCGGCACCGTGGGAGCGAGTCTGCACAGCAGTCCCGCCGTCAAGGCCGCCATCGCTGCGGCGTTGGCCGAAGTGAAAGCCAAGAGCGCACAGATCACGGATGCCAAGCCTGGCAATCCGGCGCTGGCGAGTCAGTACAAGGAACTCATGGACCGCGCGGCGGCGGCGCGTGGGCGGCCTTTGCTCTATCCGTTCATTGGCAGCGGCGTGGGCAATGGGCCGCTGGTTGAGCTTGCGGATGGCAGCGTGAAGTGGGACATGATCTGCGGCATCGGCGTGCACTTCTTTGGGCACAGCGATACGGACTTGATTGGTGCACAGTTGGCTGGCGGGATCGATGACACGCTCAAGCACGGCAACCTCGTGAGCAACTTTGAGGCGTATCAGTTTGCCGAAACGCTGCTGAAGGAAGCGGCCAAGGGGAGCAAACTCAAGCACGCGTACATCTCTACCGGCGGCGCGATGGCCAATGAGAATGCGCTGAAGGTGTGTTTCCACAAGTTGTTCCAGCGGCACCTCGAAGCGGGCGACCCGGCGAAGCTGTTGGCGAACTTCACGCCCACTCCGCGTGTGATCGCGTTCAAGGACTGCTTCATGGGGCGCAGCATGGTGATGGCGCAGATTGGCGACAACCACGCGGGCCGCGAAGGTTTGCCCAACGGCGTGATGGTGGATTACATGCCGTTCTATGACGAGCATGCTGTGGAACGCATGGGCGGCGGCGCGACGGGCAAGAAGCGGTTCATCGACATGTGTCTGTGGCACCTGCAGCAGTACACGGATCGCTATCCGGGCGGGCACGCGTGCTTTATCTTTGAACTGTGCCAGGGTGAAGGCGGGTTCAACGTGGGTGACCGCGATTACTTCAAGGCGCTGATGGAGTTCTGCAAGGCGAAAAAGATCGCGGTGTGGGACGATGAAATTCAGACTTTTGGCCGTACTTCGCGCATGTTTGCGTATGAGCACTTCAACCTGGGCGAGTACGTGGATGTCTTCTGCGTCGGCAAGATGACGCAGGCGTGCGCCACGGCGTGGACCGAAGAGTTCAACCCCAAGACGGCCATTCTCAGCGGCACGTTCACGGGCGAAGGCAGCAGCTTCCGCGTGGGCACGCGCGTGATCGAGCGACTGCGCGACGGCAACTTCTACGGCGAAAACGGCGAGTTCAATCGCCATCACGCGCTCTTCCGCAAGCACGCGATGGAACTGATCAACAAGCATCCCAACTGGTTCCCCGCGGTCGAAAGCATGAACGGCGGCGGCGAGAAGCTGGTGGGCGGTGTGGGCGGCATGTGCCGGTTCACGCCGTTTGGTGGCGACAAGAAGAAGGTGATGGATGCTTGCAAGGCGTGCTTTGATGAAGGTGTGATTCTGTTCTATTGCGGGCATGGGCCGTATCACGTGCGCATGCTGCCGCCTATGCCGGTGATGCGTGATGAGTACTGGCCCAAGGTCTTCGCGTGCATCGAGCGCGGGTTGGCCAAAGTGGGCGGATGAAGTGCACGCATCGCCGCGATGACGCAACGAGTGGAAGAAACGTGAGCGTGCGATGATGCGGTGATGCGGAAGGCGCGGCATGGGATTGATTCAGTTGATCGCCATCTGCGTTTGTGCAACCTTCGCGTCGTTGCGATGAAATGTGTTCTGAAGGGAGTCCTGCGTGTTCCTGATTCGCCAGAGCAAACCTGATGACACCTCCACGCTCTTCAAACTGGCGCGCATGGTTTACTTCATCAATCTGCCGCCCGATGAGATGATCATCTCGCAGAAGATCGAGCACAGCCAAGGCTGTTTTCGCAAGGTGGCCCACGGCGTGACTGCAGCGGCGAAACCTGCAGTGAAAACGGGCAAAGGCAAGAAGGCCACAACTGAGTCGCAGGCGAATGGCACGCCCGCACGGCGCAAAGGCGCCGCGGGCGGCGGCCTTGCCGCGATGGAACACGAGAGCGACATGTTCATGTTCTCCGTCATCGAGCCGGAAACCGGCGCGGTGATCGGCACGAGCCAGGTGCGGGCACATCAAGGCGGGCCGGGAAACCCGAACTGGCGCATGCGCGTGGGAGAAAAGAAGTTTCACTCGCCTTCACTGGGATTCGGCACGACGCACACCGTCGCGCAGCTTGATGGCGACACAAGCGGACCGAGCGAGATCGGCGGCTTGATTCTGCAGCCCAGCC
>DATGWV010000308.1:0-12627 GCA_035299305.1 Phycisphaerales bacterium
CGATCGTCCACGCGGGGTGGTTGACGATGCCCTTGAACTGCAGCGCCATGTGCGCATCGTCGATGTCGGCAACGGCGTCGCGAAGGTCCTTGAGCGTACCGGCGTACTGATTCAGCGTGAAGTCGATGAGGGAGAGATTGGCCATGCCGCACGGTAGCGGTGGCAACGCGTGATGTGTGAGCTCGACTTGCAGCGTTACTGGTCGCCCAGCGTGTGCAGTACGGGCAAGGCACGGCCTGAGAAATCAAACGCCGCGAGATTTTCCCACGGCGAGCCGAGCGCGGGGTTCGCAACAAACTCCGGGGCCCAGTAGCACGTGCCCAGGCCGCGTGCGCCGGGCAGCGCGGCGACAGCGTTGTTGATCGCAGCGATGAAAGCTGCTTGGCCTCCGGGCGTAGCTGAGAAGCCCGGCTGCAGTTGCGATGCAAGACCGACGAAGTTGTTCTGGTTGTCGTTCCAGCCCAGCGTGAACGGGTACGCGGTCTCAACAATCATGACGCGTTTGCTGTAGCGAGTAGCAACATCGTTGATGTTGCTCTGCATCGATGCGAGTGAGCCGTGCCACCAGGGGTAATAGCTGAGACCAATCGCGTCGTAGTTGACGTTGCGCGTGCGCATTTCGTCAAAGAACCAACGGGTTGTCGCGTTGTCGCCGCCACGATCGATGTGAGCCATGATGATGGGCGTGCGCGGCGCGGGCATGGCCAGGCGGACGCCGTCGGCTCCGGCGGCAAAGAGTGTTGCGAACGCGCTGAAGCCTGAGGTGCTGATGCGACCGCTGGGCCACAGCATGCCGTCGGTGGTTTCGTTGCCGATCTGCACGATTGCCGGTGGTGTGCCTTGCGCATCCATCGCGGCGACGAGATCGCGCGTGTAGGTCTGCACGCTTGTGCGTAGTTGCAGGATGTTCTGGCCCTGCCACGCGGCGGGCGTGGTCTGTTGCCCAGGATCGGCCCAACTGTCGCTGTAGTGAATGCAGAGCATGATGCTCATGCCTGCCGCTTTCGCGCGGGCTGCCATCGCAAGTGTTTGGGGCGTGCCGCACCAGCCGCCGGCGGGCGTGTGCCAGACACGCAGGCGAATGAGGTTGATGCCCCGCTGTGCGAAGATTGAGAGTGGATCGCGCGGCGTGCCCGATTCGTCGCGAAAGATGACCCCAGCTGCTTCGAGTTGCGGAACGAAACTGGCGTCAACGCCGCGGAAGGGAATGCGGGGAGGCTCGGGAGTCGCGGGCGGTCCGAGGCGCGTGCGCTGCTTGGCAATCTGCCCCGCGAGGCAGAAGACAACCGCGAGCATGGCAAGTAGCACGGCGAAAGGACGTAGCACGATGGGAGTGTACAGAGCGTGTCAAGACGACCGGGTCGATGCCTTGTATTGGGCACATTTGTCGGTTTTTACGTCGGGATCGCACGCCGATTTGGGGCACAACCGGCAAACTTGGCCCGTGGCTAGCGTGTCAATCTGCAAGGTTCCGCAAAATTCTTAGGATGATTGGAAATACCCCTTGACGGATGGTGGCAGTCCTGTAATCTGAGGCGACCTCGGAGTTCTTCCGGCTTGCGAAAGTAGTTGCTCGGCGGCCTTCTGCAACAACCTCTCGTGGTGGGTTTCGTGGATAAGCCAAGGAGCAAGTTCGGAAAGTGGGGTGCGTCATGGACGATCCCGGTTCTCGATTGGCGGATACTCGATTAGAAGGCATCGAAGGTGTCGTGAAGTGGTTCGACCCGCGCAAGGGCTTCGGCTTTATCGTCGGGCCCCAGCAGCAGGACATCTTCGTGCATTTCAGCGTCATTCAAGGTGACGGATTTCGAGTATTGAAAGACGGCGCGACAGTGCAATACGACGCAGAGCACAGCGATAAAGGCTGGAAAGCCACCCGCTGCGCCCGCGTCGGCGATGTGCACGTGATGCCGGAAGTCAAAGACGTGCTCGCCGATCGATCGGCGGAACACAGCACCAAGCGAACGTAACAGCGCATTACGCCTCGTGACGGACTGAATCGTCTGATGGCGCTTAACCAGCGCCAAGTTGCTTCACGCGCAAGCCTCGAGGGGAGCGTTAGAATCGTCGCGTGTGGTTTGTCTGGCTCATCGCGGGTCTCGTGGCAGGTGCGGCACTCATGGCGGTCGTGGCGCGCTGGCAGGTGCGCCGCGCACTTGCAAAGCAGCAGGTCGCTGAGAAGCGTGCCCGCGCAGCGGAGCGGCTCGCGGAAATCGGCGGCTTGACCAGCGGTCTGGCTCACGAAATCAAGAACCCGCTCAGCACGATTGGCCTCAACGCGCAGCTGCTGGGCGAGGCCATCGATGACCTTTCGCGCGAGTCTCCCGTCACCGACACCGAGCGACAGCGACTCCAGCGGCGCATCGCCACGCTCCGGCGAGAAGTGGAGCGACTGCGCGGCATCTTGCAGGACTTCCTCAACTACGCGGGCGAGCTGCGGCTAGACAAACAGCCCACCGACGTGCATCGCGTGATCGACGAGTTGAGCGACTTCTTTATGCCGCAGGCGCAGAGCCAAGGCGTGCGATTGCGTGCCGACCTCTCAAGCGACGAAGCTCGCGTGCCGCTCGATGTCGGGCATTTCAAGCAGGCGATGCTCAATCTCATGCTGAACGGCGTGCAGGCGATGCAAGGTGGCACGGGCAGCAAGGAGCTCATCATCCGCACGGTGCCGCAGAAGAATGCGAGTGGGGCGTTCGCAGGTGTCCAGATTCACGTAATTGACACCGGTCCGGGGATTCCGGCTGACGTCGTGAGCAAGATGTTCACGCCCTACTTCACGACCAAAGCCGGCGGCAGCGGCCTGGGACTCCCGACCACCCGCCGGATCATCGAGGCTCACGGCGGCCGGCTGGAAGTATTCACGGACGCTGGCAAAGGCACGGATTTTGTCGTTACGCTGCCCGCCGAGCAAAGCGCGTGAATTCGTGCCAAGTCGCGAAATGCCGGTGAATCGCGCGAAACGTGCGGGTACGCGCGGCAACCAAACGCTGCCCCTTCCCGTGACGGCACGGACGGGCGGATATGACGGAAGCACGCCAATCGGTCACGGATTCGCTAGCGCTGGAAGAGCAGCAGTTGCTCGCTGGACTGCGCCTGCGCGACGAGCGGGCGTTCGAGCAGTTTGAGTCGATGGTCGCGACGCAGATGTACGCCACCGCTCGGCGCATGCTGCGCGACGACGCCGATGCGCAGGACGCGGTGCAGGAGGCGTTCATCGGGGCATACAAGTCGATCGCGAACTTTGACGGGCGATCCAAGCTCAGCACGTGGATGACGCGCATTGTCATCAACAAGTGTCTCATGCGGCTGCGGAGCAAGCGTCGGTCGCATGAGGTGTCAGTGGAGACGCTGCTGCCTCGGTTCAAGGATGACGGTCATCCGGTCGAGTGGACGAGCCACTGGCGCGACGAAGAACCGGGCGATTCGCGCGAGCGAACCGCGTCGCTGGTGCGCGCGATGATTGACGAACTGCCGGATCACTATCGCGCAGTGCTGGTGCTGCGCGACGTGCAGGGACTGTCGACCGAAGAAACGGCCGAGGCATTGGGCGATTCGCCAAACGCCGTGAAGGTGCGACTGCATCGAGCTAGGCAGGCACTGCGAACACTGCTTGATCCGCACATGCGGCGGGAACGGGTGAAGGACAGCGAATGAACAATCACATCACACCACAACCCGCCCACGTCACGCCCGCCGACGACATGACCTGTCGCGATGTGGCGGCGTTTCTCATGGCGTATCTCGATGGCGAACTCGCCGTCGAGCCGCGACGAGCGTTTGACGATCACTTGGCGCAGTGCTCGTCGTGCGTGCGTTATGTCGAGCACTACCGTCGCACCGTGGCGATGGCACAGGCGACGGGACAAAGCATTGATGACGTTCCTGTCCCCTCAGGCGTCCTGCGAGCGATTCGACAGGCGCGTTCCCACGTGGCGTGAACGCCCGGTCAAGATAGAAGTTTCAGCCTTCGAACAAGCCGCCCGCGTCGTGCGGCACGAGCGAAGTTGGCAGCCCGAGATGCTCGCATGCTTTCGCCGTGAGCGCTCGACCTCGTCGGGTGCGGGCCAGAAAGCCGATCTGGAGCAAATACGGCTCGACGACATCTTCGAGCGTGCCCGCATCTTCGTTCATCGTCGCAGCGATGGTTTCCAGGCCCACCGGGCCACCCCGATAGGTCGTCGCGATGACACGTAGGAACGTGCGATCGAGTTCATCCAACCCCAGTGCATCGACGCCTTCGAGTTTGAGCGCGCCGTCAACTGCCGCGGTGCTCATCGAGCCCTTGTGCTTCACCTGCGCAAAGTCGCGGACGCGGCGGAGCAGACGATTGGCGATGCGAGGCGTGCCCCGGCTGCGAGCTGCAAGCGTGCGCAGGCACGGGTCTGTCATGGCTTCCACGCCCAGCAGCCGCGACGAGCGATCCAGAATCGCTTCAATCTCCGGCTGCGTGTAGTACTGCAAGTGATGCACGATGCCGAAGCGCGTGCGCAGCGGCGACGACAGCAGCCCGGCCCGCGTCGTCGCACCGATGAGCGTGAACGGTTTGCACTTTACCTGCACCGTGCGCGCCGCGAGCCCCTGATCGAGCGTGACATCGATGCGAAAATCCTCCATCGCCGAGTAGATGAACTCTTCAACGGCAATTGGCAGGCGATGGATTTCATCGATGAAGAGAATGTCACCGTGCTGCAGACGCGTGAGCGCACTGACCAAATCGGTCGCGCGTGCGAGCGCCGGGCCGCTTGTGATGCTGATCTGCCCGCCCATTTCTTTCGCCAGCACATGCGCCAAACTGGTCTTGCCCAGGCCCGGCGGACCATGCAGCAGCACGTGTTCAAGCGGTTCATTGCGACTTCGCGCGGCGGCGATGGCGATGCGCACGCGCTCGATAAGATCGCGCTGGCCGATGTACTCGTCCAGATGCTGCGGACGCAACGCCCAGTTCTGCTGTTCTTCAACCGGCGAAGCTGCTGCGGAGATGATGCGGTCGGTAGCCATGTGAGAAGCGAGTTCGATTAGTTGCTGTCGCTGATGGGAAGGCCCTTTTTCTTCCACAGTTCGATCAAGTCCTGCAGTGTCGTAGGCTCAACGTGAATGCCGTTCTGCAGTGTGCCACTCAGGAGCGTGCCGTCGGCGCGGAAAATCTGCGTCTGCTCGTTCTGCCCTTCAGCAAGCCGCGTCGTGAGCTTCCATGTGTCGTTGGGGCCCTTGTCGAGCACGTCGCGGCGGAACGAGACCTTGTTGGTTGTGGGTTGATAGCCGTAATAGCCGTAGCGACCGGGAATCGCCTTCTTGATGAGCAGGCCAGGCAGCAGGAAGCCTTCAGCACGACTCACGAAACCCTCAGCGGGCGTCTGGAAGTTCTTGCTGTCGGCGGGTCCGCCGGTTTCTGTGCGGACTGTCATCTCATTGTCGAGCCGCGCGCCGATTTCGCGAGCGAGCGCGGGCTTGGCGTTGCGTGCGCTCGTGTCGCGAACCGCCATCGTGATATCCCAGTTCTCCTGCGCCCGGTCGGGCGTCATGTAGAACCAGCTCTTCGTGTCGATCATCTGCGACTTATCAATGATGCGTGCATCAATCTCGACGATGATGCCCGCTTCGCCGCCGCCGCGTTTGGAGCCGGGTTTGCCGTAGCTCACGCTGATGCGGCGGTAGCCGACTTCTTCGTCGTTCACACGCTTGCCGTCGGCAGCGGGGCGGTACAGCCGCTCCCAGCGTTCGGGCGTGTTCTCTGCAACCTCGATGAGCGCGTCGGCGTCGTAGCTCGCGAGGATGCGTGTCCCTGCCGAGACAAGTTCGGCACGCTGCACCGTGGCTTCAACAACGCCTCGGAACTCCGTGCTTGCGACGCTGGTTTCATACACGCTGCGCATGTCTTTGAAGACATCGCCCGTTGTAAGCAGCTCGAACAGCACGAACTGCTGGGGCGAGACCTTCACCGCCGTAATGCCGCGAACAACGGGCGTGCGGCCGCGCACTTCGGGAATCGCGACATACACGCGGGCGACGGGCAGTTGATCGCCGTTCACGGCTTTGTAGAACATCGTCTGGCCGGCGGCGGGCTGGCGGTCGATGACGGCAGCTTCGCTCTCGCCCGGCTTGACCAGCACCCGGTCTGTCTTCACACGCGAGTCTTCTTCAAGCACCGCATTCACGTTGAGTAGTTGCTTGGAAGCTTCGTCGATAACTTGCTCAACGGTGAGATCGGCGTTGGTGGTGGATCGCGTGGAGATGATGACCTGCCACGCGGGCTTCACGCCTCGGCCATCGAAAAAGCTCGCCGTCGCGGTGCTGCCCATGGTGCTGGTAGAGGTCTGCGCGCCTTCTGGGATGTAGATAGCCAGGCCCATCGCTTCAATCTCGAAGGGGTCCTGCTGCAGCATGACCGTGCCGGTATTGGTGGCGGGCTGCTGCGCGGGGGTTTGTGCCAGCGAGAAACCCGCGTGGGACGTGATTGCGATGATGGCTGCGGTCGTCCATCCCAGGCCGTGGCGATTCTTGCGCGTCATATCGGAGTCCTCGTGTCACGCCCTGTCGGTCGTGAGTTGTTCGGATGCGACAGAGAGTATCGGCGTTTTCGGGCCCGGAGTATCGGTTTCGGCGGGTTCCGGCAATGATCGGTCGGGCTGGCGGTGGGGGATGTCTGCAGCGACCGATGCGGGGGGCGAATTTGCTGCTTGCCTTCCGTCCGCTGGCGTCTATTCTTCTCCCCCTGCTCTTTGGCAATTGGCTCTTCGGATTCGCGAAGGTCACTGGTTGAGGTTGCAGTGTCGGTAGACATGATCCAAACACGGCAGCAAGTTCTCGAGTAAAGGACGACGCATGACTGGTGGCAAGATTCGCATCCGGATGGAAGCCTACGACCACATGGCCCTTGATGCTTCGGCGAAAGAAATCGTCGAGCACGCCAAGCGCACCAACGCCAAGGTCGCCGGTCCGGTTCCCCTGCCCACCCGCGTCGAGCGCTACACGGTGCTCCGCAGCCCGTTCATCGATAAGAAGAGCCGCGAACAGTTCGAAATCCGCACCCACAAGCGGATCATCGACATCATCGAACCCAACGCGCGCACGGTGGAAGCTCTGAACCGCCTCGTCGTCCCGGCGGGTGTGTTCGTCAAGATCAAGGCCTGAATGTGTCAAAGCACTGACGCGAAAGCGACGGTGCTTTTTTCGTTTCGCAGTCGGTTTCAGCAAAGACGGACGATCAGGGAGCGTTTCTCGCTCGCCGGATTCCGCGAAAGGACAGCAGCATGTCGTTCCTCCTCATGGGCAAGAAGCTTGGTATGACCCGCGTGTACACGGACAAGGGCGTGAGCCTTCCCGTCACCGTCATTCAAGTTGAAGGTAACGTCGTCACGCAGATCCGCACCAAGGACAAGGACGGCTACACCGCCGTGCAAGTCGGCTACGGCGCGATCGAAGCTCGCAACAGCACCATCCCGATGATCGGCCACGATTTCAAGGCCGGCAGTGACCCCAAGCGCCACCACCGCGAATTCCGCGTCGATGAGAAGGCCCTGGGCGAGTACACGCTGGGTCAGGCTCTTGACGTGACCAAGTTCGAGAAGGTCGCCTTCGTTGACGTCATCGGCGTCAGCAAGGGTAAAGGCTTCGCCGGCGTTATGAAGCGCCACCACTTCAAAGGTCTGTTCGCCTCGCACGGTACTGAACGTAAGCACCGCAGCCCCGGCTCGATCGGCGGCTTGTGCTCGAACCGTGGTTTCGGCGGCGGCCTCAAGAAGGGCAAGCGCATGGCCGGTCACATGGGTGCCGAACGCGTCACGACGCGAAGCATCGATGTGGTCCGCATCGACAAGGACAAGAACCTGCTCTTGGTGAAGGGCCCGGTCCCCGGTGCCACCAACGCCATGGTGCAGATCCGCCCCGCGGTTCGCCTCTACAAGACCAAGGGCAAGAAGCAGGCCGAACTGGCGAAGTCGTAAGACAACGTCCGTTGGGTGTGCCGACCGGTTTTCTCCCAAACTTTGCCTCTCAGAGGCTTTGCGGACTGGAAATCTTGTCGGTGCCTGCTAGCATCCTGACCCTGCGCTCCGCGTGGGGATCGGTTGGAACAACAGCATCGGGCTGCGACTGAAAGCCCGGTGCGTTCGGAAGGTCGGCGTGAGTCTCCTCGGAAACTCGCACGAAACCGCCGGACAAAGACAAGTTTTTCGTGTGCCCGAGCAGTCAGCGGGCACACTTGGACGGCCGAGTTGAAGCCGATCCACCCCACGGCAGACGCCCCGCAAGGAGCACTCGCCGGGCAACCCAGAACGGCCGGGTTGGAATGGAGGTGTGACGGCTAAGCGAATGGTCGCTGCAAACGGGTACATGTGCCCGCGTGCAGTGCAGGCGTCAAGACGAGGGTTTGACCAACGGCGTTGCCGTCGGCAAATTCCGGAAGGGTTTGAAGATGAAGGTCCCCGTCTACAACATGCAGGGCAAGGAAGTTGCCTCCATCGACATCGATGAAAAGTCTCTGGGTGGCGAAGTCAACGCCGCTCTGATCAAGCAGGCGTACGTCAAGTACCACGCCGGCACCCGGCAGGGCTCGTCGAAGACGAAGAACCGCCACGAGGTCGAAGGCTCGACCCGCAAGATTTACAAGCAAAAGGGCACCGGTAACGCCCGTCACGGCGACCGCAAGGCCAACCTGTTCAAGGGCGGTGGCCACGGCCACCACAAGCAGAAGACCCGCGAGGACTTCCGCCTGGACATGCCCAAGAAGATGCGCCGCAAGGCCAACCGCAACGCGCTGCTCGCGAAGCTGGTGGATAGCGAAGTTCGCGTCATCGAAAACTGGACCGGTCTGAAGGAAGTCAAGACCAAGGCGTTCGAGCAGTTCCTCGAGTCGCTGAAGATTGACCGCTCCGCGCTCGTGGCTCTGCCCATGGATGGCGCGTCGAGCAAGAACGCCATGCTGAGCGCTCGCAACATCGAGACGGTGCAGCTCTGCCGCATCGACCAGCTCACTGCGTTCAACATGCTCAACAACCGTTACCTGGTGGTGGCCAAGGCTGATCTGGAAGCCTGGCTGAAGGGTCCGACGAGCCAGACCGGGAAGGAAGCCAAGACGGCCCCCATGGGCCGCGTGGCGACCGAAGAAAAGGCCGCTCCTGCGAAGAAGGCCGCCAAGCCCGCCACGAAGGCCGCGAGCAAAGCCGCGAGCAAGTAAGCACGACGCAGAAGGAGCACACCCATGCCAGCCAACGTTGAAGCAACCTACATCATCAAGCGTCCTCTGCTGAGCGAAAAGAGCACCTACGCCCAGAGCGAGCAGAAGCGCTACACCTTCGCGGTCGACCCCCGTGCGACCAAGACGGAAATCAAGAACGCGATCGAGAAGCTCTATAAGGTGCGTGTCACCGGGATCAACACGATCCGTGAGAAGCACAAGAGCAAGCAGATCAAGTTCGGCCTGATGATCCCCGCCGAAACCAAGAAGGCGATCGTCAAGCTCCACAAGGACGACACCATCGAGCTGTTCTAAGCAAGCAGGTCTCTTTCAGGAAACTTTCAAATGCCGATTCGCATTTACAAGAAGACCACTGCTGGCCGCCGCAACGCGTCGGTGAACATGCACGTGGAAGTGACCAAGTTCAAGCCCGAAGGCAGCCTGCTGAGCCCCCGTCCCAAGAACGGCGGCCGCAACAACACGGGCATCGTCGTGTCGCGCGGTCGCGGCGGCGGCGTCAAGAAGCAGTACCGCATGGTTGACTTCAAGCGTCGCGATCGCGACGGTATCGAAGCGACCGTGACCGCCATCGAGTACGATCCCAACCGCGGCGCGCACATCGCCCTGCTGACGTACAAGGACGGCGTGAAGCGCTACATCATCGCCCCGCTCAACATCAAGGTCGGTCAGACCGTGATCAGCGGCAGCGATGGCCCGCTCGAACCCTCGATCGGCAACTGCATGAAGCTCCGCTACATCCCGACCGGTCTCGACGTGCACTGCGTCGAACTGCTCCCGGGCCAAGGCGCCAAGCTCTGCCGCGGCGCGGGCAACTACGCCAAGCTCAGCAACCGTGAAGATGACTACGCCACGTTGATCCTCCCCAGCGGCGAAGTGCGTCGAGTCCACCTGGACTGCCGCGCCACCATCGGTCAGGTCGGTAACGGCGATCACCGTCTGCGGATGTTGGGTAAGGCCGGCAAGATGCGTCTGCTTGGTCGTCGTCCCATCACCCGCGGCGTTGCGAAGAGCCACCACGCTCACCCGTTGGGCGGTGGTAGCGGTCGCAGCAAGGGCAACCGTCCGCCGGTCGGTCCCACGGGCGTGGGCGCGAAGGGTGGCAACACTCGCAACCCGCGCAAGGCAAGCGCACGCCTCATCATCCGTCGTCGTACCAGCACGCGTTACGGGCAGAAGAAGTAAGCATCAGGCACTAGGCACTAGGCACTCAAGATTGGGCATTAGGCACTAGTGAGAGGAAATTGAAATGGGTCGCAGCCTCAAGAAAGGTCCGTTCGTTGATGAGAAGCTCTACCGCAAGGTGGAAAAGCTCAACAGCGCTCGCAAGAAGGAAGCCATCAAGACGTGGGCCCGTGCATGCACGATCGTCCCCGAATTCGTTGGCCACACCTTCAAGGTGCACAATGGCAACAAGTTCCTCGACGTGTTCGTGACCGAAGACATGGTCGGCCACAAGCTGGGCGAGTTCAGCATCAGCCGCACCTTCCGCGGTCACACCAACAAGAAGGAAGGCGTCGACGCCGCTGGCGGCGCGAAGGCCTGAGTCCGGTCCGCATGACCGGCACGTGAGCAGGTAGGCGAAACAGCATCTCGAAGGCATGACCGGACAGCCGGCAAGCCATGAAAGAAGGACAGAGCCGTGAGGATTCAAGGTAAGAAACTCAGCCAAGCGATGCAGAAGAAGGGCCTCAGCGCCGACCAGCTGGCGCAAGCCCTTGCCGAGCCCGGCTTCGGCGTCTCCGATGCGCTGCGTGCGGTCAACAACTGGTCCGCCGGTCGCGATCACCCGCGCTGCAAGGCCAAGACGATCCGCAAGATCGCTGAACTGCTGAGCGTCCGCACGGCGGATATCAGCAAGTTCACCAGCGAGTACAACAACCACCGCGGCAGCCCCCGCAAGGCCAAGCTGCTCATCGACCTGATTCGCGGCAAGAGCGTGACGGAAGCTGAGAACCTGCTCACCTTCACGCAGAAGCGCGCTGGCGCCAACATCAAGCGCGCCCTGCTCGCCGCCCGCACCGAGGCTGAACTGGCCGACGCCGACACCGGCGCGCTGGTCGTCACGGAAGCCACGGTCGATCAGGGCCCCGTCATGAAGCGCTTCCAGCCCAAGGACCGCGGCCGCGCCCACAGCATTCACAAGTTCTTCAGTCACATCACGGTGAGCCTCGAGGAGAAGGCGGCGAACTAAGCGCCGAGGAAATAAACCATGGGACAAAAGACTCATCCATTCGGCCTCCGTCTCGGCATCACCGAAGCCCACAAGAGCCGCTGGTACGCGCCCAAGGCCCTGTACGGCGAACTGCTGGTCGAAGACCAGAAGATTCGCGGCTGGCTCGACAAGCGCCTCAACCGCCGCCCACCTAACGCCGCCGTGAGCGACATCGCCATCGAGCGCACGCGTGAAGAGCTCAAGATCATCATCAAGACGGCTCGTCCGGGTCTGGTGATTGGTCCCAAGGGCGCTGAAGTCGAGCGCATGACTGAAGAACTTCAGTACATGACGGGCCGCAAGGTCGCCATCTCGATCATCGAAGTGAAGAACGCCGACATGGATGCCAAGCTCGTGGGCGAAGCTGTCGCCGAGCAGCTCATGAAGCGTGCCAGCTACCGCCGCGTCGGCAAGATGAAGGTCGATGCCGCCATGGCCGCCGGAGCCAAGGGCTGCAAGATCCGCATGAGCGGTCGCCTGGGCGGCGCTGAAATCGCCCGCGTCCTCGAAGTCAAGCAGGGTTCGCTGCCCCTCAGCACGCTTCAGGCTCACGTCGAGTACGCCACTGCCGAAGCCATCACCACCTACGGCGTGATCGGCGTGAAGGTGTGGATCTACAAGGGCATGTACGGCACCGAGCGGACGGAAGAAGAAACCAACGCCGCCGGCGGCCGGGCTCGTGCTCGCGGTCGCAAGTAAAGATGCAAGCAAGCGAGCCAACAGGCAAGCGAGCAAGCAACGGTTGAGACAGTTCAGGAAGAAGATTGACCGGCCTGTCACGGCAGCGTCGGATTCGGAGTGTGAGTCATGGCTTTGATGCCCAAGCGAGTGAAGTACCGCAAGGAAATGCGTCGCGTCCGCGACCGCAAGGCGACCAAGGGCAACTACGTCGCCTTCGGTGACTACGGCCTGCAGGCCCTCGAGGGCGCGTGGATCAAGGCCACGCAGCTCGAAGCCGGCCGCGTCGCGGCGATGCACTTCGTCAAGCGCGAAGGCAAGCTGTTCACCCGCGTCTTCCCCGACAAGCCCATCTCCAAGAAGCCCTTGGAAACGCGAATGGGTACCGGTAAGGCCGACGTGGACTACTGGGCGGCTCGCGTGAAGCCCGGCACGATGTTGTTCGAAATGGCGGGCGTGCCCGAGCGTACCGCCAAGACGGCTCTGCTTCGCGTTGCGATGAAGATGCCCGTCCGCTGCCGGTTCGTCGGCCGCCGTA
>DATGWV010000309.1:0-6700 GCA_035299305.1 Phycisphaerales bacterium
TTTCTTGCTTGCATGAATCACTCAGAGACGTGCGCGCTCACGCGGCCTTCTTCGTGCTCTTCGCCGCCTGCCGGTCCTTGCTGGGCACCTTGATATCCCACGTCAATCCAACCAAGCTCATCGTCTTGATGACGACATAGCTCAGGTCAAACTGCCACCAGCGCAGGCCATGCCGCGCACTCGTCGGGAACGCATGGTGCGTGTTGTGCCAGCCTTCACCCAGCGCGAGAATGCCCATCACCGGGTTATTACGGCTCTCATCGTGGCTCACGAATTCCTTCGCGCCCCAGATGTGGCACACGCTGTTCACGCTCCACGTCACATGGTGCACCCAGAACAGTCGCACTGCGCCGCCCCACAGGAAACCAAGCAGCGCGCCTTGCCAGCTCTGCGTCACCACGCCAGCAATGATGCCTGGCGCAAGCAGACCGACCCACACCCAGAACCGCCACTGATTGGCAACTGCCACCAGCAGCGGATCCTTCATCAGGTCCGGCACATATCGCTTGTAATCAGGCTCTTCCTCCGCATTGCGGATGAACCAGCCCATGTGAGCGTGGTAGAAACCCTTCAAGAACCCGCCAAACGTCGCCGGCAGCTCGCCGTCATCCGGATGGTGGTGCGGGCTGTGCGGATCATCCTCACCGTCGCTGTGGCTGTGGTGCTTGCGATGCCACGCGCACCACTCCAGCAGTTGGCCTTCGCCCGCCATGCTCCCCGCCACCGCCCAGAACCAGGTCATGGCCCGCGACGTGCTGAAGCTCTTGTGCGTGAACAACCGGTGATACCCGATCGTGATCCCCAGTCCGGTGATCGCGTACATCACCAGGAACATTCCCAGGTACAGCCACCCAAACCCAAACCCCCACGTCGCCACCATCGCCCCCACCACCGCCAGCGCCGGCGCGACCACGCCCACCAGGTTCCACACCTGCAGCTTCCGCGGAATCTTCACCGGCACATAGCTAGGCGAGTTCTCCGGAATCACCGGATCAGCACTCGGATCAAAAACTTCGTTGGGGCCCTTGGGGTTGAACTTCGGAATGACCGTCGGCGAAGGAAGGGGAATTTGTGTCATGAACGTGCCGGCCTTGGCTCTCCAAACTGCTCCATGCACGCCGTGGGAGGGGGATCAGCGTGCAACATCAACGCATCCGAACGCTAGCACACCAATCGGACAGGTGTGTTAGAAAAGTACAAATTGCTCAACAACTCGGGAAGTCACGGGGTCAAGCTGCCCGCCGCTTATCGCCCCCGTCCTACGTCCTTGCGGCAAACAGGTTTGGTACTCCTACAATCATTTCTCCATGGCTTCCAAAGGCATTCGCACCATTTCTTTTGTCAGTCTCGGTTGCCCCAAAAACCTCGTCGATAGCGAGAAAATGCTCGGCCTCCTCGCCGAGAGCGGCCTCACGCCCGTCAGCAGCCAGCAGGAAGACTTCGGCGGTGCCGATGCCGTCGTCGTCAACACCTGCGGCTTCCTCGAAGCCAGCAAAGAAGAAAGTCTGGGCGTCATCAAAGAAGCCATCGCCGCCAAAGAGGCCGGCAACGTCAAACGCGTCATCGTCGCCGGCTGCCTCGTCCAGCGCCACCGCGCCAAAATGCTCGAATGGGCCCCCGGCATCGACGCCATGGTTGGCGTCTTCGACCGCGACAAGATCGTCGACGCCGTCATGGGCGGTGCCGACGGCGAAGCCAAAACACGCGCCCTCAACGCCCGCAAAGCCCCCAAAGCCGCCGACTCACCCAAGTACTGGATCTCCGGCAACGCCCTCGTCGCCGCCGACGAACGCGGCCTCAAAACTACCGGCCTTACCGTGAACGGCAAAGACGGCAAAGGCATCGGCTACTTCGAAGACGACTCCTCGCGCCTCCGCCTCACACCGCGCCACTACGCCTACCTGCGCATCAGCGAAGGCTGCAACCAGAACTGCGCCTTCTGCACCATCCCCAGCATCCGCGGCAAAATGCGCAGCAAAGGCCCCGACGCCATCCTGCAGGAAGCTCGCGAACTGCTACTCGACGGAGCCCACGAACTCCTCCTCATCGGCCAAGACACCACCAGCTACGGCGACGACATCGGTCTGGGCCTTGGTGGGCCGTCCCTCCGGGGCGGGCGCGATCTTTTCGCCTCCGGCCTCCCGCGCATCCTGAAGCAGCTCTCCGACACCGTCCGCGACACCAGCGGCCAAGGCTGGCTGCGCCTCATGTACGCCTACCCCACCAACTTCAGCGACGACATCATCGACGCCATGGCCGATCTCTGCGCATCCGGCCATCTCATCCCCTACCTCGACATCCCGCTGCAACACGCCAGCGACAACATGCTCAAAGCCATGCGCCGCAACGTCACGCGCAAGCAGCAAGAGCAACTCATCACCAAACTCAAAAAGAAGATCCCCGGCTTCGCCGTCCGCACCACCTTCATCAGCGGCTTCCCGGGCGAAACCTCCGACGACCACAAGCAGCTCGTCGAGTTCGTCAGCGAAATGGACTTTGAAAACGTCGGCGTCTTCGAGTACAGCCACGAAGAAGGCACCGTCGCCGGCACGATGGAGAAAGACCCCAGTCTCGCCGTCCCCGCCGAAGTCAAAGCCCACCGCCGCAACGAAGTGATGGAAGCCCAGCAACGCAACGTCTTCGCCCGCAACGAAGCCCTCGCCGCCAAGTTCGACGAGAAACACCCGCTCGACAAACAAGCCAAAGCCAAGGGCCACATCGTCGACGTCATCATCGACGCGCCGCTTCGCACCTCAGGCAAGAAAACCACCGGCGTCACCGACGCGGGCAAGCTCTACCAGGGCCGCACCAAGTCACAGGCCCCGCAAATCGACGGCCTCACCTTCGTCCATAGCAAAGACAAACTCGCAAGCGGCGAAGTCCTCCGCTGCGTCATCGTCGACTGGGACGGCTACGACCTCGTCGCCAAGCCGGTGAGCGAACTCGAAAAGAAAGTCGCTCTCAAAGTGCTGCGATAACTCGCGGGAGTGCGCGGGAGGGGGACGGATGGCGACGGGTTCGACAGAGTCCTCGTTCACACCCACAAATTCGCCAAGTGGCGAGACGACAACTCGCCGCGTGCCAACCAGCTTGTTCATCGCCGCGACACTGTCGTTGCTACTCGGCGTGACAGCAATCGCCGCACTCGCCATTTCTGGTTTGCAACACCATTACGCCGTCGAGTGGGGCCGATCGTTGTACTCCAGCGGCGCGATCAACGCCGCGGAGTACAACACCATGCTGCGTGACAATGGTTCGCCTCGTTTGATCGAAGGCCCGGCTGGCGATGCCAACCTCGATCGCGCGAGCGTCGAAGACGGTGAAGCAATTGCTTGGCCGTTCATCAACCGTTTCGCATTCCAGAACAAGGCGTGGGCCGGTGTCCTGCTGATCAGTGTGGCGCTGCACATGGCGCTCCTGCGATCGCTCTTCATACTCAGACGCATCGATCGCACAATCCCGCCAGCAAACCCTTCCCCAACGCTTTCAACTTCACCGAATTCTGCCGGAGCATCCGCCCCATGAAGTGGCCCTTCGAACTCGGACTTATCGTCAGCGTCCTTACGCTCGTGCTCTGCGTCATCGGCACGCAATCGCATAAAGTTTCGACATATGGCTGCATGATCCAAACTCGCACCGCCATTGAACGTGGTGTGATAAACGTGCACGCGTACAACAGTTGGATGGACGCAACCGGAAACGCAACCGTCGAAATACCAAGACCCGATGCGGTCCCAAGGGTGTCGTTGAAAACTGCTGAGAACGTCAGTAGCACGTTCACCGCATTCTTCGGCCTCAATCGCTACGCCTTCTACGCCATCGGCTTTCTCGCGCTCGTACAGGGCTGCATCTGCACCGTCGCGCTGTTCAAGTTCCGCGATGCCAAGCCGGTGGTGACACCGTAACAACTGCGGTCACGCGATCGCGACTAACTCACACCCTTCACTTCTTCTTCAGCCCCACCACCAACCAACTCCCCTTCTCCTCAATCACCACGTCCGCCACATCCTTGTACTGCTCCGCAACATCCACCGTGCGGTCAGGCCGCCAGATGACAAATCGGCCATCACGCACGCACAAATTCCACTGATGCAGGCCGTCATACGCCATCGTCTCGCCCTCATTCACGGCGTGCTCCAGCATGACGAATCGCCCCGGCTTCACCACGCCGATCGTCTCCGCCAGCGCCTTGAACGGATCAACCATGTGATCCAGACAGTTCTGCGCCCAGACAAAATCAAACGCGTTCTCACCAAACTGCGCGACCAGCGCCTCAGCATCACCCTTGATGGTCCGCACCAGCGGCGTGTGCCCGGTCTCCGCCAGAATTCTGTCGTAGTCCTCCGCCAGCGGATCAATCGCCGTGATATCCAGCACGCGCCTGCCCCACTTCTTGCCCAATGCCGTCATGGGCCCCGCGCCAACATCCAAGATGCGCAACGTCGCCCCGTCCTCACTCGGGCAATACGGCTGAATGAACCACTGAAACTCCAGGTCCGGATCGACGCGCGATTGATATGCCTCGGGCCAAATGTGCCCCTGGCTCTTGAGCCACGTGTGCCAGAATCCCACCTCGCCCGGAAGTGATGATCGCCACTGACTCTTGATCTCAATCTGACTAACCGCAGGCCGTTGGCCCACGCTCTCGTTATATGTTGTAATGTGCAGTCCCCGGCTAAGTTCCTCGCAAGCTGCGAGCCGCCGCCACCTTCACACCCAGCATAGCCACGCTTCCTCACACCAACGGCGCAAACGACTCACACGCGCCCGCGTCGCTCTCACGCCTTCACCAGCGTGATCTGCACCACTTCCGCCGGCACATTGAACCGAATCGGAAGCAGACTCGTGCCGATGCCGCGCGACACCACCACCGGAAACGCTGGCCCTTGCATCATGCCGCCCGCGTACTTGCCCTTGTAGCGACTGGGCACAATCGGCGTGCCGATGAACGGAATGCGCACCTGCCCGCCGTGCGTGTGCCCGCTCACCTGCACCGAGATCTTGGTCGCGTGCTCCAGCACCATCGGGTCTTCGCACGTATCAGGATTATGACTCAGCAGCACCGTCGGCACATGCTCGGGACAATCTCCCAGCGCCGCGCGCGGATCAATCACCGCTTCCAGATAGTCCGCCAGCCCCGCGAAACAGATCGCTTCGTCCTTGGGCGGCCTCGTACGAATCTGCCGCGTCGCATCGAGAAACACGCGCGTGTTGTCCAGCATGCGCACGCCGCGGCTCGCGAGCGTGTCCGCCGTCAGTTGCCCCTGCCCGTACCAATCATGATTGCCCAGCACGCCGAACTTGGGGCACTCGAATTTGTCGAGCATCATCGCGTCAACGCATGCGTTCACCTGCTCGCGATACCGCACGCCCTTGTGATTGAAGTCCCCCGTCAGCAGCAGCACATCCGGCTTCATCTCCAGCGCGACCTGCGCGCACTCGCGAATGAACTCCGCGCTCACTCGCGGCCCCAGATGCATGTCACTCAGTTGCACCAGCCGCAGATTGTTGAGCGACGCCGGCAGTCGTGGCACCGCCACCGTGTATCCGCGCGTCTTGATCTCCCACGGATCAAACCGCAGAGCCTTGGTCGCCAGCCCCGCCGCCGCGACAGCGCCCACGCCGCTGCCCGCGTCAAACATCACCCGCCGGCGCGACAACAGCTCCCGCTCATCGCGCGTCACTTCCACAATGCCCTTGGGCTTCACCAGTCGCTTGCGCAGATACACATCCCGCGCCGCGAACCACCCCACCATCAGACACGCCCACGGAATCATCCCGCTCGCGCCCATCACCGCCGCGTAGCGTTTGTCGTCCAGATTCACCTTGCCGTGGACAATGCCCGCGACGCCTCGACCAAACGTCGTTACGAGCGTTGCTGCGTTGTGCAAACTGGTCCACCCGCGCGTCTGCGGCGTGGGCGGATCAACCGTCTGTTTCCAGATGACCCACGCGCAGCCGCCGCCCACCGCGCCGCAAATCACCGCGATCAAAAGCAACCGCCACCACCAGCGTTTGGTGAGAAGCCAAGCGATGGTGGTGGCGGCGCGAAACATCAGTTGTTACTTGTCGGCTTTCTCAGCGGCGGGCTTGGCTTTTTCTCTCGCCGGCGCGTCTTCCGTCGGCTTGAGCTTGCCCAGCGCGGGCGGCAGCTCGATGCCGGCCTGCGCCGCCAGTTCGTGCAGCTTGGGCAGGCTGCCCACCATGCCGCTGAGGAAATCCGCCGTGCTGTTGCGGCCGCTGCCATCGTTGCCGTTGTCCCACACGACGATCTTGTCGATCTTGACGCCCTGGATCGCCTTGACCTGCTGCTCGACCAGCTTGGGCAACTGTTCGATGAGCAAGAGCGTGGGCCCGACGGTCGGATCGCTGCCCGCCGCCTGAATGAGCTTGCGATAGCCCTCGGCCTTGGCTTCCATCACGAGCTGCACGCCCTTGGCTTCGGCTTCGTACTTGGCCATGATGGCGTCGGCTTCACCCTTGGCTTCGCGGCGGAGCTTTTCGGCTTCGGCTTCGGCGGCCAAGGTGATGCGCTGCTTCTCGATTTCCTGCGGCGCGACGATTTCCTTGGCGAGCTTGGCGATTTCCTGCTCGCGCTGGGCAAGCAAAATCGCTTCGGCGGCTTTGGCTGCGGCGACTTCCGCACGGCGGCGGGTTTCGGCCTGAATTTCCGCAAGGCTCGCCTGGCTTTCGGCCATGC
>DATGWV010000310.1:0-2039 GCA_035299305.1 Phycisphaerales bacterium
TGTCCACATGGCCGCTTGCAACGCTATCGCAAGCCGATGCAACAGCAGCAAATCTCAACAGCATCAACCGCGGGGTTATCTCAAATCAGATGCAGCGTTTGTTTCCAGTTGGCTTCTCAAATACCAACTGGGTCGCGGGCACGCAGAACTTGGTGGTGTTTCGCGGCGCGATTCAACTGAGCGAGTTGACGGATGCAAGAACCATTGCGTTGAGTTCGGCCGCAGGCTCGCAACAACGAACCGGCGCGGTCAACAGCGCTGACGACACGCGGTACATGTCATGGCAGATCAGCGAATTTGGCACCACCATCCGCGTCGGCGTCGAAGTCATCCCCGGTTCGATCACCGTGATTCCGTCACCTGGAGTCTTCGCACTTTGCGGGGTGAGCGGAGCGTTCGTCGCGACTCGGCGGAGGCGACCGCGTTGTAAACGTCAACAACTTGCCGTTACCGGAGAACTGTCATGAGACATGTCGGTCTACTCGCCGCGTTCGCGGGTTCGTGCGTGCTGGTGCATGCTGTCATTGCACAAGAGGCAACAGGCAGCCGCATTCAACTGCAGGTCTTTGATAGCAACGTTGGCGCGTGGTCGAGCACGACGAGTGCATTGCCGGGATCGCGCGTTGAGTGGCGTGTTGTGGTGTCGTACACGGGCACGAATACGAACGTGTATGCGATGGGCGGGCTGCGGTACCAAGTCACGTTCAGCAACGCCGACAACACCGGGGCGTCGCTCGATGAGCTTGCTCCGTGGCGCAACGGCGGGCAACAAGGCGACGCGATTCCGGGCTCCATGCTCTCGGCTGCAGAAGGCGCGGACGGCGGGCCGCTCGCCAGTTATGGTCGCGTGCGTTTTGGTGCGACCGCGATGAACAGTGCGTCGCAGAACACCATCACCACATGGCGACACGGCGGTGACACGCCGCGACCGGTGACGCCGACAGGGTCGTGGCTGCGGATTGCGGGATCGACAGAAAACATCTGGCCGCAGCGTCCGTTTCCGTATGACGAACCGGTCGCATTTTTTCTCAATCGCGGACTTCTCGCCAATCAGCAAAGCGCCGTGAACCCAGTCACAGGCGGGATCAACACACTGCACATCGCAGGCACGCAGGGCCTTGTCGTCTTTCGCGGCGCGCTGCTGCTGAGTGATGAAGTCGCGCGAGCCGGCGACATCACGCTCGACATTCCACTCGCGTCACTCATGGGAGGTCCGCCGATCACGCCGCCGATCAATCCTCCGCCGCCCGAGCCGTACTACATGACGTGGCAGACGAACGCGACAGACGGCGGCGGCTGGCGTGCGGGTGCGGTGATTGAATCGGCAGTGATCACGATTCCGTCAGCAGGCACGCTGCTGCCGATGGTCGCGATGGCGTTTGGGTTTGCATCGCGGCGGCGTCGCGAGTGCGCGAGCACGGTTGTTTGACAGTCACACACGCCAAGGAGGCGTGATATGCGAAACGTTCGTTTGCTTCTCGGCATGCTTTTCGTATCGGTGATGCCAAATTCCACGCATGCTCAACTGGCCGACAACGGCTCAAGACTGAGCGTGCAGGTGTGGAACCCATTCAATGGAAACTGGACGTCGCACCTCGACGGTGTCATCGGCAACCGCGTGGAGTGGCGCGTCGTGGCGTCGTATGTCGGTACAAACACGAGTGTGGTCTCGCTCGGCAGTGTGTCATACCAGCCCGTCATCAGCCCGTCTGACAACACCGGTCCTGTGTACGACTTCTACCACCCCTTCCGCAACGGCGGCATTCAAGGCAACAGCATCGCGGGCTCGATGCTGACCGCTGCGGAGGGACACGACGGCGGACCACTGCCGAGTTATGGCCGCGTCACGTACGGCGCGATTGCGGACCGAGCCGTCAGCGGTCCACTGACTGTGTATCGGCACGGGGGCGATTTTCCGCAGAACGGCGCGCCAGTGGGCAACTGGGCCCGCATCGCGGCCGGTCCTGCAACGAACTGGCCTGTCATTCCCACGCCGATTGAGCTTCTCGGAGCCGGCGTCACCTCGTTGCAGGCGTCTC
>DATGWV010000311.1:0-7515 GCA_035299305.1 Phycisphaerales bacterium
CCCCACCCGCTGCCAGCATGCGAGCCATACACGCCCACGCCGCTCCCGCCCACGCCGTTGTTCACGCCGCGCACGCCCGCCGAGAACGCCCCCGGTGCATTGCTCGTGATGACGCCGCGCACTGCCGCCGCGCCGGCGCCCGTGCTGCTGTTCTCCGCCAGCGCCACGTTCACGCCGGTGCCGACCACATGCAACTGCGCCGTCGGCGCATTTGTATTGATTCCCACGCCGCCCGTTGCGCGCACCAGAAACTGATTCGCTCCCGTGCTCTGCATCGAGCCCGTCGCGTCAGACCAGACAAACGTGCCTTGATCACCTTCAGGATCGCCCGCCTGCGTCGCGTTCCGCACCGATGCATTGCGCCCCGCCGCGAACGAGTAGTCTCCGCCAGCAAAATTGTTCTGCCCGCCCGGCACCGTCGCATACACCCCATCAGTCTCGTTGTTCGCGCCCCCGCCGATAGTGCCCCACGCGCCCTCGCTAAACACCTGATTGCTCTGCCCGCCTGCAATCACGCTATACGGCCCTGCCACGACGTTGCTAAAGCCGCCGCCGATTGCGCTGAACTGCGTGAACGTCACGCCGCCGAAGTTGTCGATGCGGTTGTTCTGCCCGCCCGCGATGGCCGAGTACTGCCCCAACGCGTTGTTGCCCGAGCCACCCGCCGCACTCGCCCAACCCGTCGCGCGATTCTGAAATCCTCCGCCCACAAACGCGCTCGTGTGCGCCGTGTTGCCCAGCCCCCCGGCAATCGTGCCATACGTCCCCGTCACGGCGTTGCGTTCATCCAGCGGAAACTCGCTGCCGCCGCCGCCAATCGTCGCCCCTTCAAACGCCCCCGTGTTCGCCCGCGACCCGCCGATCATACTGAACGTGTCCGTCGTGTACGGCGTGATGCGCAGCGCGGGCTGGTTGTTGGCCCGCAGTTGCAGCGCGATGTTGTCCGTCGTGCCCACAAACTGCGTCGCGGGATTCGTCCCCGCATTGCCCCCCAGCCGCCACAGCCCCGCCAGCCCCGACCCATCGCCCGCATACGTGTTGCCCGCGTTGCTCAGATTGACCACGCCCGTGAACGAGTTGGTGCCCGTGTACGTGTTGTTGATGTTGTTCTGCACCACCGTTGCGCCCAATCTCGCCGTCGGCAACGTCCCACTCGTCAAGTTGCTCGCGTTGCGATAAAACGCCGGCGGCTGCCCGCCCAGTTGCAGCGCATCACTCGCGACCAGCGCGCTCGCCGCCGCGTTGGCGTTGGCCGCCAGCAGCGAATAGCTCGCGTGGGGAGTCGCCGTCAGCGCTTGCTGGGGCGACAGCGTCGTATACGCCCCCACGCCGCACGCCGCACCCGTGTCCGCCCGCACGCCGATCTCCAGCGAGCGCGTCGTGCCCGTGAACAACGCGCCGAAATCAAGCACCACCGTGAACTCACCCGCCGTCACGCTCACGTTGTTCGCGCACACCAGCGGCCCGATGGCCACGCCCAGTTCATTGCGCAGCCGAAACTGCATGTCATACACGCCGCTCGCGGGAGAGCCCGCCTCCATCAATCGCCCTTGATACGTAAACGCCGAAGTCACCGCCTGCGCCCGCGCCTCCTGCACGTACACCGGTCCCATCACCCCAGCCAATGTCCCCGCCACCACCACCAACCGCCGCACATTCATGAACGCACCACGCATGACACAACCTCCTTGGTGATGGCAACCGCCCATCCCATAGATCAATTCGTAATCACGCGCTCCACACGGACAACAAATCGCAGCTTTCGTCGCCTCTCATCACTTCACCCAACTTGAGAACTGCAGCCCGTCACCGAAAGAGGACGCACCACGCCGATCCGCCCGCCCGGACGGGCTCACATCGTCCTCGTACCCATCCCTTGCGGTGCGACTTCGACCAAAAAGCAAAAAGCCTCCGCACCCGCGGAGGCTCTTTCGTTTCGCACGCGCCCTTACGAGCACGCGCCACCAGCAAGCACATTGAAGAAGTCAACCACATCCTGATCCGTCGGATAGACCCCGTCATTGTTGAAATCGAAGTCACACGGCACCGGCGTCGCACAAGGCCCGCCCGCGAACGCGTGCAGCAGATCAATCGCGTCGGCACTGCTCACAGTGCCATCCTGATTGATGTCCACGTTGTCGCAACACCGCGGGCCATCGCGCCAGATCGCCACGCCATACGCCGCCTGATCACTCGCACGCGTGAACTCGCCGCAAACCACCACGTCGTTGTTGGGCAGCACCGCGATGCCCCGCACGATACCGTTGATGCCATCGCCCAGCCGCCGCCACGCGCCGTTCTCCCAGCGAAACACGCCGTTGCCGGGCCAGGTGCGAACCAAATCATCCGGCATCAACGGATTTCCGGAAACAGCCAACACAACCGATCCGCCATGACCCGTCGCCGCCTGGATGCGGCCATCAATTCGCGCCAGCGCAGCCTCCCACGTCGAACCGTTCCATCGCACGAATGTCGTTTGTAACTCAAACAGCGTGATTTGCCGCGTGACGCCCACGTAGACATCGTCACCCGCGTCAATGAGCAGGTCTTGCGGAAACTCATTGAATGGAAACACCGGCAGCCCCGCCGAAGCGTCCTCCCGAACTCCATTGCGCAGGCGCCACACACGAGGATCGAACCCCCCGGGCGACAACACCAACACATCACCATTCGGAAGCGCCGCGACGCCTCGCACAAGACCGACTTCTGGAAACACTCCAGACATCTGCTGCTGCTGCGCGTCCCATACAAACAGTCCATACTCCCGTGTCGGAGTTTGCAGAGCGCCCGCAAACACCCAACGTCCATCCGGCAGTCTCGTCTCACCGACGATGCTGAACACTCCTAGCGATCCGTAGAACCCTGTTTGTCCGTCCCACACGCCCGACTCAGAAGAAGGGGGCGCGTTCCAGCCAATCACCAGTCCGCTTGCAGAGACAAATCGATTGGTGAATCGACTTATATCCGCCGGCACCGCGCTCCACGTCACGCCGTCACCCACCGCCACCCCCTGCGCCGTCTGCGTACCCACGCGCGTGAACGATCCCGCCACCACGATCTGTCCTTGGGGATTGACGTTTAGCCCGGTCACGCGCTGATTGAACGTGCTCGCTCGCACAAATGGAGATGTTTGATTGTCCACGACGCGTGTCAGTGCGACTGTCTGCTCTGCCGCCGATGCATTTGTACCAACCAGCAGCTCAGCAGGCCCGTAGCGCAATGTTGGCACGGAACTCGTGAAAATCCTCTCGAGCGCAGGCCCTGTGTCCAGAGTGACACCGTCGTACGTCAACCACGAACCGTTCGACCGCCCGATCAGCACACTATCCACGCCCCGGGCGCAGATGTCACTGCTGACGGACGAGGCGCTGCTCAGCACCGGCGCCCACGCCGATCCTGTCCACTGAATCGTCGTCGTAGGGGGCCCGTTCGCCGCACGCCTGCGCGCAAGCAGGTCCGCGCCCGAGACCACCAGCACACCACCGGGCGTGTAGCAAAGTGATGTTGGCCGGAACGCTGGAAATGTGTCACCCTCTCGCGGCAACAGCGTTCCCAGCGGCTACCAAGTCGTCCCATTCCACCGCCGCACCGCCGACTCGACGAACGGCCCCTGATTGCGTGCCGCCAACAAGGCTACCTCACCGGTCGGACTGATCGCCAGTTGTCCATACGGCGCATCGCCCATGCGCGTCCACGTCGTCAGGTCACCGCGCCAGACGCCAGTGACGACCGGACCCGTGTTGAACCCGCTGATCCACAGCGACCCATCGGGCCCAACCTGCATGCTCTCGATGTATCGCACCGGCGGGGCGGCGGGCGCTGGCGACCACTGCACGCCGTCGTACACGGCCAGGCCCGTTAACGGCTGCGTATCGATGAATCGAAATTCCCCCGTGGCCACAACGCGCCCGTCCGGCAGTCGCACCAATTGACGGACAAGAGCGTCCGCGCCTGCACCAAAGGCATCCCACGTCTGCGTTTGCACGTCAAACCGCGCTAGATTCGCCGCGCGCAGCCCACCGACATGCGTGAACGATCCCGCAACGATCACATCGCCATCAGGCATGCGCTCCAGATCCCACACGTTCCCGATCACACCGGGAGGCGTCGATGTCGACTCCCACCGCTGGCCGCACTGGCCCCACGCTGCACCGCCAGCCGCCATCAACACCATCACACCACCAACGACAAGCCCATGTCGCATAGACAACCCCTTGTTCAAAGAAGTACCACACTCGCACATCGGCCCGAGCGCAGGCTCTCACTGACTTTTTCCGCGCGGTGGCCCGCCCCTCCGGGGCGGAAGCATTCCCTCATCGCTGAAATGAAAAAAGCCTCCGCACCCGCAGAGGCTTTCTCACTTCGTCACTCTGTCACTTCATGACTTCGTCACTTCTTACCGCATAATCCACCGCTGCTCAATCACAGGCAGGCTCTCCGCGCCCGTGGGCTTGCTTTCGCCCAGCGGCTGATAGCGCAGCATCAGCGTCTTGCGCAACGTCACGCGCTTCTTGCCCTTGGTCTCCGGGTCATAAGCGTCAATCGTCCGCAGCTCGCCGCTGAAGCCGCTGCCGAAGACTTCAATCGCGCGCACGTGGGGCGTGTTCACGGGCCATACCACCAGGCCCTCCTTCGCGTTTTCTTCACCCTGCAGCAGCGTGCCCACGATGTTGATCTGATCTTCCAGCAGCGGGTTCTCGAGCGTCTCGAGAATCTTCGCCGTCACCGCGCTGGGCACGTCGCGCCCGCTGCGCTTCAGTTCGCCTTCGTCATTGGCCATCTCAAAGCTGGGCGTGAACAGCAGATCGCTGTCCGATGTGTTCACGACCTTGTACGTCATGTAGTAGTACAGCTTGGTTGCGCCCTGATGCTCCACGCTCGCGATCCGCAGCGGCCCAGGCGTCACCGTGAGCTGCCACCGACGCGGCACCGGATCAGGTTCGGGCGCTGCGATCGCCGTCGGCGTCGCGCCGCCAACCAGCCCGCTGGCAAAAACGCCCAGCCCGCAGCCGACAACCAACCCAAGCCCGATGAGCGACGCACGCGTGTTCATGAGTACCTCGTGACAAATAGGGACGAAGGGAAGGATAGGAGGGAAGGGAAGCGGGCAACGGAGAGCGGAGAACGGAGAGCAGGCAAGCGACGTGCACGCATTAAGTCCGCCCGGCCAAACCTCCACAACCCCATCCGCAGCCCGTTCCCCAAGCCGTGCCTCATTTTTCGCTTTTCGCTTTTCACTTTATCGCTTTCCCCTCCCTCCCCTACCCTCCTCCGTTGACCGCCGCAATCCCCCAACCCCGTTCGTTGGAAGGCGATGGGCCCGAGAAAGTCCCGCCGCTGCCGCCGCACATTCGCGTCGTGCGTGGCGAAGCCTCCCTCGCCATCCCCATCGCCCGTCGGCTCGTCTCGCAGTCCAACCCCGACATCGATGAAGCCGCCCGCCGCCTCGTCGCCAGCGCGCCCGCCCACAACATCGACCTGACAAACACCTTCGCGACCATCGACAACGATGGACCGCCCTCTTTGGCCGCTCCGAGCACGCTCCGAGTGCGCCAAACCTGCCTTGCCGTCTTCGGCGCCGGCCGCACCGCCATGATGTTCGTCAGCGAGCCGATCCGCACGGGCGACCTGGGTGGCAGTGAACTCGCCTTCGCCGAGCGTGTCCACGCCGTCAACGCCTGCTGCGACATGCTCGCCCGCGAGCACGCTCACAAAGTCGTTCTCGCGCAGGCTTTGCCCGATCCCGACGAGCGTTACGCGACACGCGTCTTCGATGCCGCCGGCTTCCGCAGCGTCGGCACGCTCAAGTACATGCGTCGCCTGCCCAAGCCGCACGACAAGAAGCTCAGTCTCGGCTCCGACCTCTCGCAGTTCGCGAACTTTCCACAAGGTGTCCACGTGCACAGCCTGTCGCAAGTGCCCGCCGACGTGCGCGACGACCACTGCATCCGCGCCATGGATGCCAGCTACGAAGCCACGATGGACTGCCCCGAGCTGTGCGGCCTGCGTTCGACGCGCGACATCCTTGCGAGTCACAAGAGCACGGGCCAGCACGATCCCAACCTGTGGTGGATCATCTACTACAACAACCAGCCGTTGGGCTGCGCGTTTTTCTCACCCTGCCCCGAACAGCGCACGTGCGAACTTGTGTACCTTGGACTTGGGACACCACTTCGCGGCAAGGGCCTCGCGCGCGTCCTGCTCGGTCACGGCATCGCGGAAACCGCGCGCATCAACAGTGTCTGGTCCATGTCGTGTGCCGTCGATGAACGCAACGAGCCCGCGCTGCGACTCTACGAATCCATGCAATTTCGGGCCTTTGCACGCCGCCGAGCACTGGTGCGTCCCCTCAGCGCGTGACGATCGCGATCATCTGCGCGTGATGGTGAGTCAAGCCCCCGCAACGCGTGTGAATTCACAAGTGCAACGCGCCGCACGCGCTACGAAAGTTGTCCACATTGCTTCACTTGTACACAGTCTGAACACGAACTTGTTGAACAACCGGTGGAGAAGATTTTTGCACGCGCGCAAGTGTCGCAACCAAAGGCGCTCGCGTGTCGCGACCTGTCGGTCATTGTTTTCTGCCGTTGCAAGTCGTCGCCGAATCGGTAAAGTAACCCCCCTGTGAACTTGGTTGGCTTGCATGACGCGAGCCCCGTTCACAGTGTCTGACCGGCCATGGATCGGCCGCCCTGCAAATTGGTGTGCGCTTGACGAGTCTCGCGCTGGTTTCACTCACCAGCACGTGCTTGGTTGTGTGCTGTCGACTCAGGTCGCGTGCGTTCGCTCGCGACCCGCGCGATGCCCATGACTTCTCGCGCCGTGCCTTCTGCAGGTTGTTGAACGGACTCTGGGCAAGGAAGTTCCCTCGTGGTGGAACGCGTGCACAGGTGTGCGCTGCACGCGTGAATCGCAACGCCCGACGCGATTCACCACGGCCCGCGGCGGCCGGCCCCAGCGTGTGTGGGCCGGTCGTGAAAGGACGTTCGCTGTGCCGATCGACAGGATGCCTCTTCGTGCGACTTCACTCCTCGCTCCGCTGAACCGCGCCGACCCTCGCGCTGATCGCCAGCAAAGCACGCACGACGAAGAGCCCGCAACGTCTGACCCGCGCGCCGGTGTTCCCGGGCGCTCGATGCAAGGTCGCATCGAGCGCAGCGAGGGAGGTCTAGTTCGCAGCGAGGGAGGCTTAGCGCGCGGTGAGGCAACCCTCTCGCGCAGTGACACAGGCGCCGCTCGCGCCGAGAGCATGCAAGGCCGCGCCGCCTCTGCTCCCTCGCGCCTCGAAGCCGCCGCCTTTGCCCGCCCCGCGCCCCAGACCAGCGACGCATCCGACATGCAAGCCGTTCTCCGTCGTCTCAGCGACGAAGTCGGCGAAGAGCAGTTCGAGCGGTACTTCCTGGGGCAGACGCGCCTTGCCATGCGCGACAACGCCGCTCTGCACGTCACCGTCACCAGCAGCTACCTCGCGCAGATGCTCGAGCGCCGTTTCGGCGACGCCCTCCGCCGCGCCAC
>DATGWV010000312.1:0-12257 GCA_035299305.1 Phycisphaerales bacterium
GCCCATTCGTCCCTTCGGCCCGTCGGGCCCGGACATCTTCGATCACGGCGCGAGTCTCTCGACGCCCATCCTCGATGATCTGCAGCCTGGCATCACCGCTCGCGGCCGGCGCATCTTCGCAGTGCAGGTGAATGAAGCCGAAGGCAAGCTCTACTACGGCGTGTGGATTGAAGACGGCTTCAACCCCGATCCGCTGCGCAACAACGAAATCTGGAGCGTGCCGCTCAGCCCGACCGGCCAGTTTGCGGGCGCTGCGCAGCTTGAAGTCGTCATGCCCAACCTGACGGTGAACAACAACCCCGTGCAGTACACCACGCCGCCCGCCGACATCACCTTCGGTCCCAACGGCAACATGTACGTGGGCGAGCGTTCGGGCAATGCGCACGACGCACGCGTCGTCGAGTTCTCCGGCGGCAGCGGCGCGTGGTCGCCTTTGCCGCTCAACAAGTGGCGCATCGGGATCCTCAACAACGGCGTGAACAGCGCAGGCGGTGTGGGCGTTGATTGCGATGGCAACCTGTGGAGCACGGGATACCAGCTTCACTTCGGGATCGATTCGCTCTTCGGCCTGCAGCGCGTGAACTCAGGCGGTAATGCGGCCGACGCGACCGTGACGACCAACGCGTACCTGGTTGACACGGACGGCAACGTGAACAACATGGACAAATTTGACATCGGCTCGCTGGTCATTCGCCGCGAGTGCGAGTCGTGTCTGACGGTCACGAACGAACGCATTCTGTGCAAGCAGCCCGACGCGACGGGCCAGAGCTGCTGGACGTATTCGTTCACGCTCACCAACATCTCGGGGCAGGCCGTCAATCAAATCAACTTCGCCAGCCCGCTGGTCTCGCCCAATCCCGTCATCTTCAATCCGCCGCTCGCGAACAACGCGTCAACCAACATCACGCTGACCATCTGCGGCGCACAGCCGGGCAGCAGCATCGATCTGCCGATGATTCTGTTCAATCAGCAGGGACAGGCATGCTGCAACAAGCGCGTGCGTGTCACGCTGCCTGACTGCCGCTGCTTCCAGCTTGAAGGTGGTCTGCCGCCGCAAGTTTCGTGCACGGGTCCGGGCACGTTCAACGTGAACATGTTCATCCAGCCCACGCAGTACGCGATCGGCCACGCGTTCATCTCCGCAACCGGTCTGGGCGTCGGTCAGTTCGCGAACGTCAACCCCAGCTACGTCCCCGTGAACATTCCGCAGTGGGGCTTTGGCGCGATTCCCTTCAGTGTGAACACCAACTTGCCGCCCGGTTCGCAGCTCTGCTTCACGGTCGTCGTCCACACGCCCGACTTCGCGGAATGCTGCTCGCGTGACATCTGCATCACCGTGCCTGACTGCAGGCCCGGCGGCAGCGACCCCTGCGATCTGGACTTCAACAACGACGGCGTCTTCCCCAGCGATCAGGACGTCATCGACTTCCTCAACGTGCTCGCCGGCGGCGCCTGCAGCACGCCCAACTGCGACAGCATCGACTTCAACGGCAACGGCGTCTATCCGGAAGACCAAGACGTGATTGACTTCTTCAACTTCCTCGCTGGCGGCCCGTGCCCGTAACACATCGCTGGCACTGTGAAAGCCGAATCGGCTGACACAACCAACATGACACGCAACGACCATGCGTGGTGCCCATAGGGTGCCACGCATGGTTGTTTGTTATGGGCGAGTGATCCACTGCTCGCACGCGTTCTGTCACGCCGCCGCAGTGTTTCCGCCGTCTTGCGGCAATTTGCGCTCGCCGCCCCTACCCTGCCGCCCTGTGCCACTGCTCACCTGCACCAACATCGAACATCGGTATGGCGACACCATCATTCTCGACGGCGTTTCGCTGTCGGTCGAACCGGGCGAACGCATCGGGCTGGTTGGTCGCAACGGCACGGGCAAGAGCACGCTGCTCAAGATTCTCGCTGGCATGATTCGTCAGGAAAAGGGGCAGGTGGTGCTGCAACGAGGCAGCCGCGCGGGCTATCTGCGGCAGGACCCCGAGCTTGATCCTGAAGACACACTGCACGACGCGGCCGAGCGTGCGTTTGAGCACATTCACGCATTGCACGAGCAGATCAATCAGTTGTACGACGCTATGGCGACCGCGCAAGGCGACGCGCTCGACAAGCTGATGAAGCAGCAGATTGAGCTTGAGAGCCAAATGGAAGCCGCGGGCGGCTTCGCGGCTGAGCACAAGATTGGTGAAGTGCTGCACGGGCTGGGCTTCACTGACGCGCAGTTCTCGCTGAAAGTGAAACAGCTTTCGGGCGGCCAACGGGGTAGACTCGCGCTCGCGAAGCTGCTGCTCGAAAGCCCCGATGTGCTGCTGCTTGACGAGCCGACCAACCACCTCGACATCGAAGGCCGCATCTGGCTGGAGCGATTCCTCGTGGACGAGTTCAAGGGCGCGGTGCTGATGGTCAGCCACGACCGCTACCTGCTCGACAACGTGGTGCATCGAATCATCGAAGTTGAGCAGGCGCGGCTTATCGACTATCCCGGCAACTACGCGAAGTTCATCGAGCTGCGCGCGGAGCGCCGCGAAGTGATGCTCCGTGCATTCGAATCCCAGCAAAGCCAGTGGCGCAAGCAAGAGGAATATATTCGGCGATTCAAAGCCGGCCAACGCGCCCGTCAGGCCAAAGGCCGCGAAACGCGGCTGATCCGCGACAAGCGCGACAACACGCTTGAGCGTCCGATGGAGCTCGACACGTTCGCGTTCAAGCTGCCCACCGCGCCGCGCACTGGCGACGTCGTGATCGCATTGCGCGAGGCCGGCAAGCGGTACAAGCGCGAGGACGGCAGCGACAAGATTCTGTTTCATGATCTCTCGCTGAGCATTCAACGCGGCGAACGCTGGGGCATCATCGGTCCAAACGGCGCGGGCAAGAGCACGCTGGTGCGATGTATCCTGGGCGAAACGCCGCTGGATACGGGCAAGATTCAGTTGGGGAGCAATCTCGTTGTCGGATACTACCGGCAGACGCACGAGAATCTCGATCTGGATCAAACGGTCGTGCGTTACCTGCAGGGCGTGATTCTGAAGGAAGCGCCGCAAGCCGCGTTGAGCGAGCAGCAGGCACGCAACCTCGCCGGTGCGTTCCTCTTCAGCGGCGAAGATCAAGAGAAGGAACTGCGCGTCATGTCGGGCGGCGAACGCAGCCGAGCCGTGCTTGCGGGGTTGCTCGCGAGCGCGAAGAACGTGATCGTGCTCGACGAACCGACCAACCACCTCGACATTCCCAGCGCCGAGCGTCTCGAAGACGCCATGTGCATGGATGGCGGCTTTGATGGCACCATGCTGCTCATCAGCCACGACCGCGCGCTGATCGATGCGACGTGCGATCACCTCATCGTCCTCGATGGCGAAGGCAACGCCGAAGTCTTCATGGGCAACTACTCGCAGTGGGCCGAGCAGCACGCCGCGGAGAGCAAGCGAAAGGCCGCGGAAGAGGCGGCTGAGAAGGCCCGCAAGGAAGATGCGCAGCGCCGCCAGAAGCAAGCCGAGGAGCGCAAGCGCGCCGAGCAGGCTGCGGCGGAACAGGCGGCGAAGAAGTCCATCGCGTCTCGCAGCAACGCGACCACTGCGCTGGAGCGCATGAGTCAGGACAAACTCGAAGCGCAGATCACCAAGTTGGAGACGCGCATCAAGGCCATCGACGCCGAAATGGCGACCGACATCGTGTGGCGCGATCCGGCGAAGGCGACTAAGTTGGGCGACGAGCGCGCGAAACTCGCTGGCGAGTTAGAGCCACTTGAGTTTGAATGGGCCCGCCGCGCGGAAAGTTGATGCCCTAAGTCACCCCGCTCACGCGGTCACTTCTTGACCTTCATATCAATCACGTACCCGCGCTTGGGTTCGAGTTCGGCGAGGGGCTTCCAATTCTGGAACGTGCCAGCGTCTGACCACGCGGCTTCCGTGATCTTCACGCCGCGCAGCACTTCCGTGCTGACGGCAGGGTCGCCCAGTCGCAGGCCTGATCGCAGCGAGTACTCGCTCACCGGCTGCGCCGTGAGATTGATGACAACCAGCTTTGCCTCCGTCGCGCCGCGTCCGCGTGGATCAGTCGTGCCGACGTATCGCACAAACGCGTACACGCCCGGATTGCCGCTCTCAACGGGCAGGTAGTAGCCCGCACGCAGCGCCTCACTCTGCGATCGCAGCGCGATGAGCTTGCGATAGAGATTGAACATGCTCTCGGCGTCCTTGCGCTGCGTCGCGAGGTTCTTTCGCGCGATATCCGGCTGCACCCCGCGCCACGGCTTGCCGCTCGTGAAGCCCGCGTCGCGCGAGTTCTCCCACTGCATGGGCGTGCGAATGTTCTCATCGGGCTTGCCGCCCGTCATGCCCAGCTCTTCGCCGTAATAGATGAATGGAATGCCAGGGCCCGTCAGCAGCATCATCGCGGCGACCTGTCCGCTGGCCTCATCATCGCGCAGCTGCGTCATCACGCGCGCCTGATCATGATTCGTGAGGAAGCGCCCGTACTGATTGGGCGGGTACAGCGCCAGCACCTTCGCCTGCGCGTCAATCATCGGCTTCGCAACGCCATCTCGCGCGGCGGTCACCATCGCCGTCGCCAGATCAAACTCAAACACTGCGTCCATCATGCCGCCCACGTACATGCTCGCCTGCTCGCTGGGCGCCCAGACTTCGCCGATGTTGAACGCGTCCTTGTCGGCTTCCTTGGTCGCGGCGAAGTACTGCTTCAGCCAGTCGAAGGTCTGCGGCGCGCTCTCCTGCAGTTGCCCGTCTTCAAACAGGTGACGAATCGCATCGAGGCGATAGCCGTCAACCTTCAGATCAGTCAATCCCCACTTGGTGATGTCGAGCATCTCGCGCGTGACGAGCGGATTGGCGTAGTTGAGGTCGGGCATGCGATCGCTGAAAATGCCGTAGTAGAAGCCGCCGCCGCGCTTGTGCCAGACGTTCTGATTCCACGGCCCTTTGTAACCCGGGTCCTTGTCCTGCCAGATGTACCACTCGCGCTGCTCGCCCTTGGGCTTGCTCGCTTCCGTGAACCACGGGTGCTTGTCGCTGGTGTGATTGAGCACGAGATCGAGAATGACCTTGATGCCGCGCTTGTGCGCCTCGGCGACGAACTTTTGAAAGTCGGCGTTGGTGCCGTAATCCTGCTCGATGGTCTTGTAGTCGATCACGTCGTAGCCGTGATAGCTGGGCGACTGCATGACTGGCATGAGCCAGATGGCGTTGATGCCCAGGTCCGTGTCAGTCTTTGGATCGCCGTCGTTGAGATAGTCGAGCCGCGTGATGAGGCCTTGAAAATCGCCGATGCCATCGCCCGACTTGGGCCCGCGCGGATTGTCCTGAAAGCTGCGCACAAAGATCTGATAGAAGACCGCGTCGTTCCACCAGTTCACTCGCGCGGGGCCTTCTTTGGGCTTGCTCACGTCAACGGTCACCGCGGGTTTCTTCGCGGCTTCGGGATTCACCGTGGCCTGCGCGCACGCAAGTCCTGAGCAGGCGGCGAGAGCAACAACAGAAGCAAGCCGACGCATGTGACCTCCCGAAAAAGACTGCGAAAACGCGAGTGACCATCCGCGAACGCAATGCTAGATGGTTGGACGCGTGCCTGCCGCCACGGTTCGCGATGCCTGCCAACGCCCGTACTGTTCGCCGTGCGCGACGTGACGCTTGCCATCGAAACCAGCAATCCCTCGGGCGTGGCGGCCAACGCCTCCGTCCGGCCCGGCGTGGCGTTGCTGCGTGGCGCCGAGGTGTTGCGCGTTGAGCCCATCACGACCGACAATCCGCAGCACGACGACCTCATGAGCGCGATCGATCGCGCGTGCAAAGCGGCGAATGTATCGCCGCGCGACATCAAGAACATCGCCGTCTCCATCGGCCCGGGCGGGTTTACCAACGTGCGCATCGCCGTCACGTGCGCTCGCATGATTGCCGAAGCGACTGGCGCGGAACTCATCGGCGTGCCGACAGCGCTGGTCGTGGCTCTCGGCACACCGTGCGGCAATGGTCCAGTCGCCGTGGCACTCGCAAGCAAAGGTGATACAGCGCACGTGAGCGTTGTTTCGAACGGCGTGCTGCAGGCGGGCGAGATTATGGACGCCACGAAACTCGCGACACTCAACGTTGCGTGCATCATTGCCGACTGCTATCTGCCCCAGCCCATGCGCGACATCGCGGCTGCAAAACGCTGGCCTGTCATCGCGCCTGTCTTCGATCCTGTCGCGTGCGCACGAGCGGCGGATGGCGTTGCGCCCGAGGAACCGGCGCGACTCACGCCGATCTATCCGCGCGAGCCAGAAGCTGTGACCAAGTGGCGTGCCATGCACGCGAAGAAGAGTGACTGACCCTGCCCTTGCACTGCGGAACGCCCATGCACTCCGAAAGGCACACACCATGATTTTCGCCAAGGCCGCCGTCGCTGCGGATCATCGGCTCGCTTCGGCAGCGGGCGTGGAAGTGCTGCGCGCGGGCGGCAATGCCGTTGACGCCGCCATCGCGACCAGCTTCGCGCTGTCCGTCGTTCGGCCGTATTCCTGCGGCATTGGCGGCGGCGGCTTCATGCTCATTGCGATGCGCGATGGTCGCGCAACGTGCGTCAATTATCGTGACTGCGCTCCTCGTGCGATGCGCGAAGACTTCTTCGCGAACGACTCCGATCCTTTCGCCAGTCTTCGAGGCGGCAAGTCCATTGCCGTGCCGGGGCATGTGGCGGGCATGTTGCACGCGTTGCACAAGTACGGCACGCTGCCGATCGCGAGCGTTCTTGCACCAGCGATGCGCCTCGCGCGCGAGGGATTTGAGGCCGATGCGCACTACGAAAGCAGCGCGAAGGAGGTCATGGCGTGGCTCGCCGCCCAACCGGGTCGCCGCGAGCGATTCGGCATGCTGTGGGAGGCGTTCCTCGCACGCGGCGATGTTCGCGCGGGCACGCGCATTCGCCTCGCTGGGCAAGAGCGAGTCTTCGCGAGCATTGCGCAGCATGGTCGCGCAGGCTTCTACGAAGGCGACGTAGCCCGCGCCATGGTGCACGCCGCACAGCGCGATGGCGGCGTCCTTTCGCCCGACGATCTTCGCGAGTTTCGTGTGCAGGAGCATGCGCCGTTAGTCACGCAGTGGGCCGGTCGCCGCGTGCTCAGCGCACCGCCGCCAAGCAGTGGCGGTATCGTGCTTGCGCAAGTCTTCGCCATGCTGGAATCACGCAGCGGCGACCTCCGACGTATCGCTCGCGATGAGGGGCACAACAGCGCGGCGTACGCACATCTGGTGTGCGAAGCGCTTAAGCACGCCTTCGCCGATCGCGCTCGCTATCTGGGCGACGCTGATTTCGTCTCGCTGCCGCTGGACGACATGCTGTCGCCCCAGCGACTGCGCGACACCGCCGCGAAGATCGATCTTGCACGCACGCAGCCCCACGCAAGCTACGGCGTTGCTGAGCCGCTGCGCGATGATCACGGCACGAGTCACTTGTGCGTCGTGGATGAAGCCGGCAACAGCGTCGCGTGTACCGAAACGATCAACTTCGAGTTCGGCTCGCTCGTGGGCGTTGATGGCTACGACTTCATGCTCAACGACAGCATCGATGATTTCGTCACGCGTCGCGGCGTTGCCAACGCGTTTGGCCTCATGCACGATGGCCAGAATCTCCCCGCGCCGGGCAAACGCCCGCTGAGCTGCATGACCCCCACGGTTGTTCAAGACGCCGACGGCTCGTGCTTCATGCTTGCGGGCGCGAGCGGTGGACCGCGCATCATCACGGGCACCTTGCAGGCGATTCTGAACGCGACGCTCTTTGACATGAACGCGGAATCGAGCGTCAGCACGCCACGATTTCACCATCAATGGAGCCCGGATACGCTGCAGTTGGAACCCGCGCTCCTCGATTCGCCGCTGCGCGAATCGCTGCACGCAAAGGGCCACGACGTCACAAAACGTTCGCCCATCGCCGCGGTGCAAGTGATTCGCAAGCAGCCGGGCGGATGGGAACCCGCGAGCGACCCACGCAAGGGCGGCGCGCCGGCGGGATACTGAAGAGTCCACGATGAACGTGATCGCGATGCATAGCACGCGTCCCTGGGCTGCCCGGGCGCGCGAGTCAGTCGAAGCAGCCGCGGCTCGCTGGGGTTGCGACGTGCGCGTTTTCGACTTCGCATACGCACCGCATCCAAGCTGGGCCCGGCTTGAACTCGCGAAGTATTTGCTCGCGTACGACCGCGCGATGGTGCTCGATCCTGACATCTTCATCAGCGAAGATTGCCCCAACGTCTTTGAGCATGTGCCGCGAACGCATGTGGGCATGGCGATGGAAATTCAAGTGCCCGAGGACCAAGTCGGCCCGTATCCGTGGGCCGGAGCACTCGCGCAGTGGCGCAACATTCTGGGCCGGCGTGTCGCGATTGAGCGGCATCTGCAAGGCGGGGTGTGCATCTACACCCCGCAACTGCACATGCTCGCCTTCGAGCAGATGCTGGGCTGGTGGAATCTTCACGGCCGGTTCAGCTTTCCGCCCGTGTACGAACAGCCGCTGTGGCACGAAGTCGGCGAACGCCTGTTCAGCTTGCCTGTTCGTCGCCTCTCGCGACTGCTCAATCGCCACACGCGTACGCAGCACGAGCTGCCGCAGTCGTTCATCACCCACCTGACCGGCGGCAACAAGAACGAGCGCATGGAAGTCACAAACTGGCGCGGCGATGCACAATCGCCGCCCGCCATCATTGCCGCTGCGAGCGCGAGCAATCCATCGCTCGCGCCGCAACTCATGTCGCTGCTGCGCATCGGTGTCTTCCATGAGTACGCCGTCGTGATGGGCGATCAGCTCGGGCCCGCCGCATTGATGCTCGCTGAGATCACCGCTGGCGAGGTCCACTGGCACACCTCGCGCTCCGCCCCACTGCTCGACATTCCGGCGTCGTTCGCTCACGCCAAGTTCCGACTGCACATCCATCGCGGCGACGCTGACCCATCCACTTTGCACCCGCACGCCACGCTCATTGTCCAGCCCGACGCATTCCAACTCATCACGTGGCACACGAGCGAGCCCGCGCCGACGTCGCCAGACGCCGCCACGCGCTGCTGGCGCAGCATCTGGCAGCCCGACGCCCCGCTCGGCCGCGTGCGGCAGGCGGCTGTCCGCACGTTGCTCCGGTAATTTCGCATCTCCCGCTGGCGAAGCTGCCCAGCCGGGGCGCTTGGAACAATTCGTCACGTGCATGAGGGACACCCAACCCACAGTTCGCTTATGGACATGACCACCGGAGTCATCCCATGCGAAAGCTCTTCGTCTCCATCACTGTCCTGCTTCTTTCATTCCTTGTTCTTCCGGCCCAAGCTCAGCCCTTCACCTACCAAGGTCGCTTGAGCGATGCCGCTGGCCCGGTGTCGGGCACGGTTGATTTGCGTTTCCGTCTCTATCGCAACGCCACCGGCACGCAGCAGGTCGGCACGCAAGTGCTCGCACCCGCCACGCACGTGGACGAAGGTACCTTCACCACGTCGCTCGACTTTGGTGCGGTTCTCTCCAGCGACGAAGAACGCTGGCTGGAGATTGACGTCCGCTACCCGGGCGAGAACTACACCACCCTGTCGCCGCGACAGCGCATTGGTGCTGTGCCCGTCGCGCACAAACTCACAGGCTTGCAGTTCACGCCAAGCGGCCCCGCAGCGGCGGACCAGGTGCAGGACGTCCGTTCGATCTCGGCGTTCAACGTTCTGAATGGCCCATCATGGCAATCCTTCACGCCAGGCGTCTCTGGGACGCTTGATCGCATTGAAGTCGAGGCGGTCACGATCGAATCGGGCACCCTCACAGTCACGATACATGCGGGTGTCGGTCTTAATGGACCGGTCCTTGCAACATCATCGGTCTCACTGAGCCAGGACTCCACCGCGACGCTGCAATTCAACAACGCCACACTGCTCGCCGGCAATGCCTACACGATGTCTTTTTCCAGTACGTTCAACGTGTTCCTCTACACAACCATCAGTCCCATTCCCGGCACAGTCGCGTACTCCTATATACCGACGTTCACCGCGCCGAGCCAGTGGGTCTTCCGCACTTACATGCGTCCCCCCGCAACCATCAGCGCCATGGCTGAACGAGCCGCATCCGCCGTCGAGGCTCAGTCCGCCCCATGGTCCGGTCTCACCGGTCAAGCCGAAGTCTCCACGCCCGCCATTGGCACCGGCTGGCAGATGTTCCTGACCAATCGCTCCACAAGCACCTGGCGCGGCGGCATCCGCCTCGCCGACAACGGCTTCCTCGAAGTCACCAACAACGCGAACGCAACCGCGCCCAACTTCGCACGCCTCAACGGCACCGGCGCGTGGACCGCCGTCTCCGACCGCCGCCTCAAGCACGACATCCACGCCGCAGAGGGCAACCTCGCCGCCGTTCTCAAACTTCAGCCCGTCACCTTCCGGTGGAACAACACCGACACCCTCGACCTCGGCCTCATCGCCCAAGACGTCCGCCAAGTCCTCCCCCATCTCGTCACCGGCGACGAATCCAAAGAAAACCTCACCGTCAATTACAGCCAACTCTCCGTCGTCGCCATCGGCGCCATCCAAGAGCAGCAGCAGAAGATCGAATCCCTCGAACAGCGCCTGCTCGACCAAACCCGCCGCAACGACGACCTGCAGTCCCGCCTCGAAACGCTCGAACAATTGCTCGGCGCAACCAAGTAACACAACCCGCCGCGCAAGTCCCGCTACCCGCGAGTCTTCCGCCCACACCATCGCCCGGCCACCGCGTGCTCACGCCGTGGCCGGGCGTTTTCTCGCTCACTCTTCACCTACCCTGCCCGCGCTATGCAATGGACCGTTGACAACGTGCGCAAGACCTACATCGAGTACTTCTGCAAGAAGCAGGGGCACAGCTTCATTCCCAGCTCACCCGCCGTGCCGCTGGATGATCCCACGCTCCTCTTTACCAACGCGGGGATGAACCAGTTCAAGCCCATCTTCCTGGGTCAGGCCGACCCCAACACGCAGATGGGCAAGCTCAAGCGCGCCGCCAACAGCCAGAAGTGCATCCGCGCAGGCGGCAAGCACAACGACCTCGATGACGTGGGCAAGGACACCTATCACCACACGTTCTTCGAAATGCTCGGCAACTGGTCCTTTGGCGACTACTTCAAGAAGGAAGCTGTCACCTGGTCCTTTGACCTGCTCGTCAACGTCTTCGGCCTCAGCAAAGACCGCCTCTACGCCACCTACTTCGAAGGCAACCCCAAGCTGGGCCTGCCTCCCGACGAAGAAACCCGCGACCTCTGGCTCCAGTTCCTCCCGGCCGACCACGTCCTCCCCGGCAACATGAAGGACAACTTCTGGGAAATGGGCGACACCGGTCCCTGCGGCCCCTGCACCGAAATCCACTACGACCGCATCGGCGGTCGCAACGCCCGCGACAAAGTCAACAGTGGCGATCCCGACGTTCTCGAAATCTGGAACAACGTCTTCATCCAGTTCAACCGCGAAGCCGACGGCTCGCTCAAGCCGCTGCCCGCCAAGCACGTCGATACCGGCATGGGCCTTGAGCGCCTCGTCAGCGTGCTGCAAAATGTCCGCAGCAACTACGACACCGACGTCTTCGGCCCGATCTTCATGAAGATCGAGCAGCTCACCGGCGCTCGCCCCTACGGCGGCAAACTGGGCGCCGCAGACAAAGACGGTATCGACACCGCCTACCGCGTCATCGCCGACCACATCCGCACACTCACCATCGCCATCACCGACGGTGCACTGCCCAGCAACGAAGGCCGCGGCTACGTCCTCCGCCGCATCCTGCGCCGCGCCGTGCGTTATGGCCGCCAGATGCTCCACGCCAAGAGCGGCTTCTTCGCCCAGCTCGTCCCCGTCGTCGTCGATCACTTCGGCAGCGCATTCCCCGAACTCAAGAAGAACCCGCAGCGCGTGCAGGCCATCATCCTTGAAGAAGAAGAGAGCTTCGGCAAGACCTTGGACCGCGGCATCAAGCTCTTTGAAGAAGTCGCCGCCAGCGCAAGCAACAAAACCATCTCCGGCGCCGACGCCTTCAAGCTCTACGACACCTACGGCTTCCCGCTCGACTTGACCAAGCTCATGGCCGAAGAACGCGGCATGCGCGTCGACGACGCCGGCTACGAAGCCGAGCTCGAACGCGCCAAAGAAGTCTCGCGCGCGGGCCCAACCAAAGAAGGCGGCGAAAAGCAGCTCGTCCTCTCTGGCGAACAAGTCGCTCGCCTCAAGCACCTGGGCGTCCAGCCCACCGACGACACAACCAAGTACGAAGTCTCCAAGCCC
>DATGWV010000313.1:0-1806 GCA_035299305.1 Phycisphaerales bacterium
GTTGTTGTTGAAGTCGATGGAGTCGCAGCCGGCGGCGGGGAATGTGAACGTTGCGAACTGTGCGCCGGCGACGGTGTTCATGTTGGGCGCGATGCCTAGGTTGGCGGTGCCTGTGGGGCAGCCGGGCAGCCATTGATTGCCGAAGGTGCCGTCGACACGAACGATGGCGGCTGCCATGCGAATGGTGCGACCGGCGCGTGCGCTGGCGGTTGTGGGAAGGGAGATGTCGGCGTAGGGGATGCGGGCTTCGAGGCCTGTGGTGGCGGATGCGACTTGTGCGATGCTTGTCGTGGTGACGCCTGAGGTGTTGGTGTTGTCCATCGCGACGAGCGTGCCGTTGGGGTTGGCACCGCCCACGAGCGAACCGACGCCGCTGCCGGTGATGCCGCTGCCGCGGTAGGTTTTCGTTGCGCCGCTGGGCGAGAGCGAAAGCTGATCGACGTAGATCGCACCGCCGAAGCAGTTGATGAAGTACATCTGATCGGGCGCGAAGCCGGTGTCGAGCGTGGTGCCGGAGAGCAGTGGCAGCGCGGCGGGCGGCGGCGTGAGGGCGCTGGTGTCAATGACGTTCTGACCGTTGGTGCCCGTTTGCAGCAGCAGCACGAACGCGGAGCCATCGGTGGGCAGGTTGGACGTGAGGCCGATGCGCACGCCGTCGTCGGCGGCGCGGACGAAGAGGCGATTGAGTTCCGCTGTGTTGTTGCCCATGTTGGTGGGCGCGGTTTGCGAGGCGAGGAGCGCGTCGGTGCCGAAATCCTGCGGGATCAGGCGACCATCGATGTCGAGCGGCGGGGGCGGTGGCGGCGTGTAGGTGAGACTCGCGTTAAGAATGGCGTAGGAGTACGCAGGCAGTGAGATGCTGTATGCGTTGCGATTGCTCGTGGTGATGGCCGGGCGCGATGCGCCTGTGATGAGATCGACGGGAGTTGTTGAGCCGCTCGCGACTCCGAATGTGGAGAGATCGAGAGTGGTGGTGACAGCTGCGCCGCTCAGGTTGATGGCGACGAGCACTTGCTGATCGTTGTGTACACGCACGAACGACCAGACGCGCGTGGAGGTGTTGGTGACAGGCACATATGTGCCGCGACGCAGCGCGACGCTGCCTCGGCGAGCGGCGATGAGCGAGCGATAGGCTTCGAGCACGCTGCCAGCGACGCTGGTCTGTTCCTGCACGCTGCGGCCGTCGTTGTTTTGCGAGAAGCGGCCGTTGTACGCAGAGGTGTTGAGCACCCAGTAGTTGCTCATCGGCGCGGCGTTGACGGCGAGCCATTTGAAGGGTTCGCGCATGGGAATGTCGTTCGCGTCGCTGTTCCAGTTGCCTTTGGTGCCGCGCATCGCGATTTCGTCGCCGTAGTAGATGTTGGGTGGGAAGGGCTGTGTCATCAGCACCGCGGCCCCGACCTTCTGCTTGGCGTTGTTGCCGCCCCAGACGGATGCGATGCGGTCGGAGTCGTGGTCGTTGGTTTGCGCAACGACGACTTTGCCGCTGGGTGTCGCGGCGATGGTGTTGACCATCGATGCGTAGAGCCCTGCGGCCAGTTCATCGCGCACGGCGTCGCGAGCGGCGAATTCAAAGGGCTTTGTCAGCACCGCGTCGAAGCCGTTGGTGGTCATGACTTCCGTGCCGTAGGAGCCCCAGTCACCGTGCTCGCCGAAGATGAAGATGCCGGGCTTGGTGGCGCGCAGGCTGGTGCAGAACTGCTCCCAGAATGCGATGTTGGCACCCCAGCCTTCGGGCGCGTTGGCGTAGATGTGATCGAGGCGAAAGCCATCGACGCCATCGCTGGTGTTGCCGTCGTTGTTGGG
>DATGWV010000314.1:0-13436 GCA_035299305.1 Phycisphaerales bacterium
GGGCTTGCGGGCGGAGTCGCGGGGGTGGTGGGCTTGGGTGGGTGTGCGGCTTCGTTGTCGCCGATTAGTCGCGAGAGTGAGCGGCAGCTCAAGGCGTCGATTGCGGAAGCGGCGGCGCGGGAGCTGGCGGATGCAGCGGGGCAGCCAAAGAGCGTGGTCACGAGTCGTGAGGATGGGGTGAACTCGCTGGATATTCGGCCGGACATTTTGCAGGAACTGCAGGGGATGGCGGGGCCGCGCAGTTATGAGTTGGAAGAGGCGACGCTGGGGCTGGACTTGACGGGGCGGCCGGTGCGGACGGTGTCGGTGAGTCTGGAGCGGGTGCTGCGGGGCGTGGTGGAGAACAACCTGGCGGTGCAGTTTGCCCGCATCGGGCCTGCGCTGGCGGAGAGTCAGGTGGTGGCGGCGGAAGCGGCCTTTGACTGGACGTTCTTCAGCAATCTCAATTACTCCAACAACGACACGCCGCAGGTAAGTGCGGTGAGCATCGCGGGCAACCAGAGTCAGAACGTGCAGACGCAGGCGGGCGTGCGTCGGCAGCTGGTGGGCGGCGGGCGGTTCACGCTGCAGACGGACTATCAATATATTGACACGGCCACGGCGGTCACGCCCAACCCGGCGAACTTTGCGACGGTGACGGCCCAGTGGGACCAGCCGCTCCTGCGGAACTTTGGCAGCGAGGTGTCGCAGGCGGAGATTCGTATTGCGCGGAATGACCAGCGCGAGCGCGTGCAGTTGCTCAAGCGCGATTTGATTCGCACGAGCACGGATGCGGAGCGGACGTACTGGCAGCTCGTGCGGAGCGTGGCGGACTTGAAGGTGCTGCAGCGGCTGCGGCAGCGCGGCGAGGAAGTGCGCGAGCAGGTTCGCAACCGTGCGCAGGTGGATGCGAACGCGGCGCAGATCGCGGATGCCACGGCGCGCGTGGAACAGCGCAAGGCTGATGTGCTGCGGGCGCAGACGCAGGTGCGGCTGCTGAGCGATCAGCTCAAAGTGCTCATGAATGATCCGGATATTCCGCCTGGTTCCGAGCTTGTGCTGCTGCCGGTGGATGATGCGGTGGATGAGCCCATCAAGTTCAGTTTGCTTGAGAGTCTGCGGACGGCGATGCAGAATCGGCCCGAGGTGCAGCAGGCGATTCTGAGCATCGATGACGCGAGCATTCGTCAGACGGTGGCGGACAACCAGCGGCTGCCGGATTTGTCGATGCGGCTGCAGACGCGATTCGCGGGCTTGGATAACGAAGGGCTGCGGGCGTTTGATGATGCCGCGGGCGGGAACTTTGTGGACTATTTGGCGGGGCTGAACTTTGAGATGCCGCTGGGGAATCGGCGGGCCGAGGCGCAGCTGCGCCAGCGGCGGCTGGAACGCATGCAGAGCGTGCTGAGCTATCGCAACACGGTGCAGCAGGTGGTGGGGGAAGTGAAGAGCGCGCTGAACCGGCTGACGCTGAACTACTCGCTGATTGAGCAGGTCAAGACGAGCCGGACGGCGGCGAGTGAGAACCTGCGCGTGCTGCTGGTGGAGAAGCAGCAGGGCGGGGGCTTCACGGTGGAGCGATTGGATATTGAACTCAACCGGCAGGAAGCGCTGGCTTCTGCTGAGCGGCAGGAGAATGAGGCGCTGGCGGAGTACAACATCGCCATGGCGGAGTTGTTTCAGGCGATGGGGACGACGCTGGAGCGGAACAACGTGGAGTTTGTGGTGCCGGGCGGGGATGAGCCGGTGGGCGACAGGTGATTGATGGTGTGTGAGCGGGCGCGAGTGGGTGCGTGACGCGGGAGTGTGCGTATGGACGAGGAAGCGACGCAAGGGGGCAAGGCGAAGTTGGTGGTGATCGGGGTGCTGGTCATCGCGATTCTCGCGCTGGTGGTGGTTGGTGTGTTCTTCTCGGCGCCCAAGGGGCCGCAGGCGCCGATGCCTGGCGCGAATGCGGCTGGGAATGCGCCGACGAATGCGGGACAAAGTGCGGAGCCAGTCGCGCAGCTCACGTCGATTGCGGTGGACACGAGCGTGGATGTGGTGCGGTTTGGGCCCACCTTGCCGTTTGGCGTGAACACGGCGATGGGCGGGGATGTAGAGACGGCCGGCACGACGTTTGTGCGCGGCAAGGTTGACATGGTGACGCCCGAAGCCGGCGGCACCATGATTGAGAAACTTGCGGACGTGGACAACGAGACGTGGGTGATGCTGCCCATTCAGCCGAACGACAAGCGGAGCCTTTTGGGCAAGAGCGTGGCGACGGCACAGCGCGTGCTGATTCCGCTGCTGAATGTGGATGGCGTGGGGCAGGTGCAGCCGCTGGGGTTCGCGTATATGGATGCGTCGCGGCGGGTTTTGCAGGTGGAGCCTGATTCGGGGCTGCGGGCGTTGTCGCAGACGCCTGAACTGCTGGGAAACCGGACGGATCAGAAGCTGTGGCTGCTGTATCGCGTCCCGAAGGGGTCGTTCATTACGGGGTTGTACTTGGGGAAGCGACAGGTGGCGACGTGGGAGCCGCCGCTTGCGGTGAAGTGAGGGGCGGCGGACGGGGGCAGGGGCGTGGTTTCAACTTTGCGCGGCGATTTATCCGATAACGGCGTGAAGCACCGCAGGGTTTGCGCGTGGGCGCGGGCTGCTGTGTGTTGTGGAGCACGTTGTGGCGGATGCTGCCAGCGACAAGTCGGCGGGAGCGAAGGCGTCGTGGAAGGACGCGTGGCAGGGGCCTGCGCTGGTGGTGGGGGCGGCTGCGCTGGTGGGTGCGGCGGGATATGCATTTGTCACGCGGCCCAAGCATGATGTGACGGTGGACTTTCGCGCGGCGGAAACGCTGATGGATGAGAAGGAGTACGCGAAGGCGCTGGAGACGCTGGGGCAACGCGTGCTCCCTGTGCTGAACAAGGGCGGGCTGAGCAAGGAACAGGAGCAGGGGTTCTATCTCATGCGGGCGCGTGCGCTGTATCTGGGGCAGCGCGAGGCGGGCGTGGATCGCAAGGAGAATCACGAGAACATCGTGACGGAGTATGCGCGGGCCGAGAAGGCGGGCGCGGAGTTGACGTGGCAGGATTCGGTGTATCTGCTGCGGACGCATGTGGCGCTAAAGGACTTGGACAAAGCGGCGGGGATGCTGGCGAAGATTCCGGAGGAGCAGCGCGAGGAGCGGATTGCGCGCACGAAGGATTTGATTGAGCTGAGTCTGGCGAACAAAGAGGGGTATCCGCGTGCGCTGGAACTGCTGACGCAGCTTTCGGCGGATACGGCGCTGGGCAATGAAGATCGGCTGTGGGCGCTGTCGCGGCAGGCGAAGTTGCAGGTGGCGCAGGGGTATTACGAGGATGCGGCGACGCGCATCTTGCGGACGCTGCCCAGAGTGATGGCGGATGCGTCGCCGGATTTGAAGGGTGATGTGCTGCTGACGCTGGCGCGGGCGTATGTGGGGCAGAAGGATTTTGCGGGCGCAACGGCGCAGCTTGAGCGGGCGATTGAGGCGATGGGGCCCAATGCCGAGCAGTTGCCTGAGGCGCTGGTGCTGGCGGGGCAGGTGGCGCAGCAGACGGACGATCTGGAAACGGCGCGGCAGAAGTACGGCAGCGTCTTGGATGGATTTGAGCGCAGCGTGCAGCGACCCGCGGCGATGCTTGGTTTGGCGGAAACGGAAGCCGAGATGCTGCTGAAGGAAGGCGCGGGCGAAGTGCCTGAGCGTTCCTTGGAGCGGTATCAGACGCTGGTGGATGGGTTTGCCGATCCGGAGTATCGCGCGACGTTTACGAAAGAGACGCTTGCGGAGAGCATGCTTGATCGCGCGAGCGAGCAGGCGGAATTGGGAGCGCATCGCACGTCGCTGCGTTTCTCGGCGTTGGCGCGGTCGTTGTATGAGCGGGGCAAGGTGCCAGCGGATGTGCTGCTGATGATGGCGGAGAGCAGGCGTGCGCTGGCGGAAGAACTGCTGCGGCCTGAGAGCGGTGCGGCGGGTGAACTCTTGTCGCTGGATGAGGTTGACCCGACGACGCAGCGCGAGGCGCGCGAGCTGTTGCTTGCCGCGGCAGAGGATTACCGCGAGTATGGCAATCTGGTGGTGAAGGATGATGCCGAGGCGTATGCCGAGAGTTTGTGGAACGCGGGGGACAGCTACGACCGCGCGGGGGCGACGGACGAGGCGATTGACGCGTTTCGGCAGTTTGCGGGGGATTTTTCGAGTGACAATCGTCAGCCGGAAGCGAAGTTTCGGCTGGGGCAGGCATATCGAGCGCGCGGGGATGCGAAGCTGGCGGAGCAGGTGTTTCGCGATTTGATCGTGGACAGTGATGGCAGCGGGCGAGCGGGGCCTTATAGCGATGCGGCGTATGTGCCGCTTGCGCAGACGCTGCTGAGTGATGGCGATGAGGCCAACGACGAGGAAGCGAGCGGGCTGCTGGAGACGGTGCTGAGCGGGCGGCTGGGTGGGACGTCGACGCAGCGGTATCGTGATGCGCTGCGCGAGATGGGGGACATGCATTACGCCAAGCAGCAGCACGAGCAGGCGGCGGAGAAGTTTGAGGAGTACGTGCAGCGCGTCGAGAAGGCGATTGAGCAGGAGACGCCCGGCATTGATGCGGACGCGCTGCTCTTGCCCACAGCGCGGTATCGACTGGCGGACAGTCTGCGTTTATCGACGCGAGCGATTGACAAGCAACTCACGACGGCGATGCCGGATGAGGATGCGAGGAAGCTGCGGCAGCTTCGCGAGGCACGGTTGTCGCGGGCATCGGAGCTCTATGAGACGGTGTGTCAGGAGTTCGCGGCGATGGGCGGGCTGACAAGCCTGGAAGAGCTCATGATGCGCAACGCGTTCTTCTATCGCGGGGACTGTGCGTTTGATCTGGGTGATTTTGACGCGGCGATTCGGCACTATGACGCGGCACGCGAGCGGTATCCGAAAGATCCGGCGGCGCTGGTGGCGATGACGCAGGTGGTGAGCGCGTATCTGGCGCGCGGGGAGATCGAGAAGGCCAGCGTCGCGAATCTGCGGGCGAAGCAGTTTTATGAATCGCTGCCTGAGACGGCGTGGTCGGATGTCAATCTGCCGATGGGCAAGCGCGACTGGGAGCGGTGGCTGGCGGCGCAGCAAAAGCTGACGGCGCAACTGGCGACGGAGAACGAGCGGTAGAGCGTGTGATGGATCGGTGTTGAACGGCTTTGGAGAAGCCGGCGGAGCGTCAGGATGACTGCGAAGACAGCGGCAACACCAGTGGATGTGAGCCAGCCCAAGGCGTGGGGGCAGGCGTATCTGACGTGCGCAATGCGGCAGCTTGAGCTGCTGCGCGAGCTTGATCGGATGAGCAAGGGGCAGCGGGAATTGATTGAGGCGGAGGATCCCGAGCCTTTGCTGGCGCATCTGGCGGCGCGGCAGGAGATCATCAATCAACTGGATGGGCTGCATGAGCAGTCGCGTGAATTGCGGGCGGCGTTTGATGCGCATGCACGCTCGTTGCCCAACGAGATGCAGTTGAGCATTCGCAGCACGCTTGACGGGGTTGCCGCGACGGCGCAGGCGGTGATGCGGCGCGATGCTGCGGATCAGGACAAACTGCAGCGGCGGCGTAAGGAACTTTCGGCGGAGCTGGCGGAATTGGCGAGCAATCAGCGGGCGAACCGGGCGTATGTGCAAGGTGGCGAGCAGCAGGGCGGCACGGGCATAATGCAGGATCATCAGGCATGACGCGCGTGCAACGCCATGCTGATGTCGCGGGGCAAGGCGCGAGCGGCGGGCTGACGCCGGGCGACTTGGCTGGGCTGTTGGCGACGTTTAATGAAGTGACGGGCAAGCTGCAGGCGGCGCATGATGCGTTGCGCGGTGAGGTGGCGCGATTGACGCGCGAACTGCACGAGGCGAACGAGCAGGTGGAGCGGAGCAAGCGGCTGGCGGCGCTAGGGGAAATGGCGGCGGGGATCGCGCATGAAGTTCGCAATCCGCTGGGGAGTATTCGGCTGTATGCAACGATGCTGGAAGAGGACCTTGCGGGAGATGCGAAGAAATCGCAGCTGGCGGGGAAGATCAACGGGGCGGCGCGAGTCGTCGAGGGGATTGTTGGTGATGTGCTGAGCTTTGCGCGCGAGCTGAAGTTGCGCATGGAGCCGGTTGCACCGGCGGAGCTTTTCGAGCGTGTGCTGGCGATGTGCGAGCATGAGCGAGCGAAGGTGCGCGGGCTGGAAGTTGTGGCGGCTTGCGGCAGAGCGGGCGATGTGCCGTGTGATGGCACGCTCATCACGCAAGCGCTGGTGAACATTGTGCAGAACGCGATGCAGGCGATGGCGGGGGAGGCGGGGCCGCATCGGCTGGAAGTGAGTTGTGCGCGGGTGCGGGCGGCGATGGGAGGCAGAGGGCGTGTGCCGGCGGTGCGGCTGCGGGTGCGCGACAGCGGGCCTGGTGTGACGCCGGAAATTGTGGAGCGGATGTTCAATCCATTTTTCACGACGCGGAACATGGGGACGGGGCTGGGGCTGGCGATTGTGCATCGGATTGTGGATGCGCACGGCGGGCGGATTGAAGTGCGCAACAACGCGGATATTGAGCGGGAAATGAGCGAAAGCGAGCGGACGGCGCTCGGGGTGTTCGCGGCGCGTGGGGCATGCGTGGATGTGGTGCTGCCTGCGACGCAGGCGAGCGGGGAAGCGGTGCAGCGGCACATGCGGGACGCGTCGGCGGCGGTGGGAAGCGCGGAAACGTGAATATGCGGCGCAAAGAACGCGCGAGATTTGACGAGTTGTGATGTGTTTGGCCGAAAGTAGTGACGGATAAGTCAGTCGCTGGGCAGGATGCCCTCAGGCGAATGCGAATGGAGACCGGCATGAGGACGGTGCTGATCGTGGACGACAAGGAAATGATGCGTGATAGCGTTGGTGCGACGCTGGAGCGCGCGGGGCTGAAAGTGCTGACGGCCAGCGACGGCGATACCGCCCTGAGCATGGTTGCGCAGAGTCGGCCCGATGCGGTGGTCACGGACATGCGCATGCCGGGCATGACGGGGATTGATCTGCTCGAGAAACTGCGTCAGATTGATGACGAACTGCCGGTCATTCTGATGACGGCGTTTGGGACGATCGAGACGGCGGTCAAGGCGATGAAGATCGGGGCGTTTGACTATCTCACGAAGCCGTTTGAAGGCGATGAGCTGATCATCGCGGTCAAGCGGGCGATTGAGCATCGCCGGCTGATTCGCGAGAACGCGATTTTGCGGGCGCACGCGGGGCCTGATGCGCCGACGGTGAACAACGGCAAGGCGCGGGCGATCAATGTGAACAACCCGCTGGAGCGGCGCGGTGTTGACCGGCTGGTGGGCAGCAGCGATGCGATGCGCAAGCTCCGCGAGCAAATCAAGGCGGTTGCGGGCAGCCAGGGCACGGTGCTCATTACCGGCGAGAGCGGTGTGGGGAAGGAAGTTGTCGCTCGTGCGGTGCATGAAAGCAGCCCGCGGTGTGCGTCCACCTTCCTCGCGGTAAACTGCGCGGCCCTGTCCACGAGCTTGCTTGAGAGCGAACTGTTCGGTCATGAGAAGGGCGCGTTTACGGGCGCGGAGAAGCTGCGCAAGGGGCGGTTTGAACTCTCCGACGGCGGCACGCTGCTGCTTGACGAAGTGAGCGAAGTGGCGGGGAGCATTCAGGCGAAGCTGCTGCGCGTGTTGCAGGAGCGGAGCTTTGAGCGCGTGGGCAGCAGCATGGCCATCGGCGTGGATGTGCGCGTGGTGGCGACGAGCAATCGTGATCTGCCTGTGAGCGTGCAGAAGGGTGACTTCCGGCAGGACTTGTACTTCCGCTTGAACGTGCTGCCTGTGGTGATTCCGCCGCTGCGCGAGCGTTTGGAGGATGTGCCGGAGCTGGTTGAACATTTCATCGCGGATGTGTGCATGCGTGAAGGCCGGGCAAAGCCGGCGATCGCGTCGGATGCGCTGATGCTGATGCAGAGCTATGCGTGGCCTGGCAACGTGCGTGAGCTGCAGAACATCTGCGAGCGTGCGGTGGTCTTGTGCGGCGTGGCGGGCGAGTCGACGATCATCACGCGTGAACTGATTGCGCCATGGCTGAGCGGTCAGCCGGCGGCGACGATTGGCCCCAACACGATGATCGGCACGGTGGAGCCCAAGCTGGGGATTCCGCATGCCGGGACGGTGGCGGCGGCAGTGCTGGTGGATGCGCCGATGCGTCAGCTTGAGGAAATCGAGCGTGAGGCGATTGTGCAGACGCTGGTGAAGTTCAAAGGGCACCGGCAGAAGACGGCGCATGCGCTGGGCATTGGCGTGCGGACCTTGGGGCTGAAGCTGAAGAAGTGGAAGCAGACGGGGTTGGTTGCTGAGAATCTGTAAGAGCAGGACCGGAGTACCGAAGAGACTGAGTGCCTGCCGGAAGACGGGCTGATGGTGTTGGATATCCGTTGGGGAAGCGCTTCGAGCTTCTGTTTGCGGATATCGCGGCATCGGCGTTGCGTGAGGTGTTGTGATGATCGCTGACCTTGCCAATGCGGGGGCATCGCCCGTGCTGGAGCAGATGATGCGCTTTACCGCGCAACGTCAGCGCTTGCTCGCGCACAATGTGGCGAACATGGACACGCCGGATTTTGTGCCGCTTGATGTGTCGCCTCAGTCGTTTCAGGCGGCGTTGCGGCAGGCAGTCAATGCGCGGCGTGCGAGCGGGAAACTGGATGCGGGCGAGGTGGCGACGTTCACGACGCGCGAAGTTGAGCGCGTGGGCAATGGCGAACTGCGACTGCGAGCGGGGACGAGTTCGGGCAATGTGCTGTATCATGATCGCAACAACCGCGACTTTGAAGGCATGATGCAGGATTTGGCGGAAAACGGGATGGCGTTTCGGGTGGCTTCGGATTTGCTGCGTCGGGAGATGGATGTGCTGCGCGTGGCGATTTCGCAGCGCGTGTAAGCAGTTGGTGGTAGGAACTAGGTTGCACGGATTCGTGGAAGGCGGAACATGTTTGGGTTGCTGGACATCTCGACGAGCGGCATGATCGCGCAGCGCACGCGGCTCACGGCGATTTCGGCGAATCTCGCGAATCGCAACTCGACGATGCCTGATGGGACGCCGTATCGCGCGAAGCGGGTGTTCTTTACGCCAGGCAACCCGAACGCGGCGACGAGCGATGGGCAGCGGCTGGGCGTGCATGTGTCGACGATTGAGGATGATCGCTCGCCATTTAACTTGCGTTGGGACCCGGATCATCCGCGGGCGATCAAGTCGGGACAGCAGGCGGGGTATGTGCTCGAGAGCAACGTCAATTCGGTGACTGAACAGATGAACGCGATGCAAGCGACGCGGGCGTATGAAGCGAACGCGGCGGCGGCGGAAGCGACGCGGTCGATGGTGAATCAGGCTTTGCGTATGTTGGCGTGATGGGCGAAGGTCAGCGTGGAGACGCTGAGTGGATTTGCAGGAGGCACGGGCGCAGGTCGGGCTATGCTGGTGTGACGTATGAGCGATCCGCTTGGGTTCATCTCGGGGAATCAGATTCAGCGGCCGGACTTTGCCAAGTCGGGCGGTGGCCAGTCGGCTGGCGCGGCCACGGGTGAAGCGGGAGCATCGTTCAAAGATGTGCTCGTAAAGAACCTGCAGGAAGTGAATCAGGCGCAGCAGGAAGCGCAGCAGGCAGTGGAAGACCTGACCACGGGGCAGCGCAATGACGTGGAAAGCGTGATTCTCGCGACGCAGAAGGCGGACAATGCGTTTCGCATGCTGCAGCAGCTTCGCAATCGCATGATGGAAGCCTATGACGAAGTGAAACAGATGCGGGTCTGATCGCTGCGTGACGCAAGTGAGTGATGAACGACGCGGAGAGCCGCGTCGTTGTTGTTTTTGGGGTGATGAGCCACGGAGGCGAATGCGGGAATCGGGCGGGAGTGTTCGGGGCTTGCACGTGTTGAGCGCAATGTCTGCGGCGTGAGGCCGATATCGCGCGTCGATTTCGCGCGTGATTCAAGGGCGTGCGCGGGCCGGACCGAAACTAGGCGATGCAGAACGCTGCGCATGGATGCGCGGTGAGTATGGGCATGGAGGCCCGGCGTGGATCAGCTTCGCAAAATGTTCGCGAGCATTGGGTCGGCCCTGAAGGGGCTGAACACGAGCCAGAAGGGGCTTGTGGTTGCTATCGCGGTCATTTTGGTGCTCGTGCTTCTCATCTTTGCGCAGCGGCCCGGCGGGTTGTCCGGGGTCGCGAGCGGTGGCATGGTGGAAGTGCTGCCTGGCATGGCGGTGGAGGATCAGCAGCGTGCGTCGAGCTCGCTTGCGGTCGCGGGCATCGATGTGATGATGTCGGGCGGGAACCTGGTGGTGCCCAAGAGTCAGCGCAGTCGCGCGTTGGCGATTCTCGCGGAGAGCGGGCAACTGCCGGGCGACAAGAAGATGCTGTTTGAGAGCATTCTGCGCGAGCAGCAGTGGTGGAACACGCGCGATCAGAATGACCGGCAGGCGAATGTCGCGCTGCAGAATGAACTGGCGAACACGATTAATGCGATGCGCGGCTTGAAATCGGCACGCGTGTTCATTGATGTGCCCGCGCCGATGGGATTGGGCACGAGCGTGCGGCGGCCGACAGCGTCGGTGCAGGTGTCGACGATTGGCGGCGAAGCGTTGCCGCAGGCGACCGTTGACGCGATTGCGAGTCTGGTGTCCGGAAGCAAGGCGGGACTGACGCTTGAGACGGTGCGCGTGATTGATGGTGCGACTGGTCGGCAGCGGCGTGCAACCAGCGAAGAGCACGCGATGCCCACGACGTACTTGGAGCATGCGGCGCGCGTGGAGACGGAGACGCGCAACAAGATTTATGAGCTGCTGGGGTACATTCCCAATGTCGTCGTGGCGGTGACGGCGCAGGTGGATGTGACGAATGTGACGGAGACGGTCAACACAAATCTGCCGACGGGGCAGGGCACTGTGGTGCTGCCGAAGAAAGAAGAAACCAGCGAAACCAGCCAGAAATCGTCGATTCCGGGCGCGACGCCTGGCGTAGAGGCGAATCAGACGGCGGACATTACGCGGGCGGGCGCGAGTGAAGGCAGCAACAGCAGCACGGTGACGAGCACGACGGAGTATGACAACAAGGTCGGCACGCGATCGCAGGTGACGGTTGATCCACGCGGGGCTCCGTCGCTGGTTGCGATTTCGGTGAACGTGCCGCGGTCGTTTGTGGTGGCTGTTGCAAAGAACCAGACAGCGCAAGGCGGCGAAGGCGCGAGCGGCGAGGCGAAGGATCCGACTGACGAGCAGGTGCGGCAGACGTTTGAGCAACTGGTGCGTCCGGCGATCATGGAGAGCATCAAGCCGCAGGTGCGGGCGCTGTCGATGCAGTCGACCCCCGGCAAGATGCCGAAGGATGAGGACATTACGACGCTTATGGGTCAGACCGTGAGCGTGGCGCTGATGCCGATTGATCCGGTTGTGCCGCAGATCGCGAGCGGCGGCATGCTCGGCAATCTTGGCATTACGACCAGCGGCGGATCAATCGCAATTGGAACTGGCGGGTTGATTGACAAGGCGGTTCTCGGGCTGCTGAGTGCCGTGGCGCTGGGCATGATGTTCATGCTGGTGAAGAAGTCCGCGAAACGCGTGGAAACGCCCACGGCGGAAGAGTTGGTGGGTCTGCCGCCGCCCGCCATTGAGGGAGCGAGCGACATCGTCGGCGAGGCTGATGAAGGCGAGACGGCGATGGAGGGGATTGAAGTTGCGGAAGGGCAGATGGAGGGACAGAAGAAACTTGAACAGGTCAACACGATGGTGGATAAGGACGCCGAAGCGGTCGCGCGCATGCTGAATCGCTGGATTCAGACGGATGAGTAATGCACAATTGACAGACGATGCCTCGCAAACCGAACGAAAAACTTCCTGAAACGGCGAGCGATCTGGATGGGATGACCAAGGCCGCGATTCTTCTGCTGGCTGTGGGGCCTGATCGTGCGGCTGCCGTGTTGAAGCACTTGGCGCCGGAAGCGGTGGAGGAAGTAACGCGCAATCTGGCGAGTTTGGGACGCGTGTCGTCCGCCCTGCAGCAGGAAGTGGTCGACGAGTTCTATGGCATCACGGTCGCGAACCAGTACGCGAATGAAGGCAATCTGGATTACGCGAAGCGAATTCTGCTGGACTCAATGGCGGACCCCAAGGCTGCGGAGCGAATGCTGGGGCAGATTCAGACGCAGGTGCAGAAGACGCCATTCTCGTTCCTGCAGCGGGCTGAAAGCGAAAACCTGATGGCGTTCATCCAAGATGAGCACCCGCAGACGATCGCGCTGATCGTGTGTCACTTGCCGCATCACAAGGCGAGTGAAATCATCGGCGGGCTTCCCATGCAAAAGCAGGTGGAGGTCATCAAGCGCGTTGCGACGATGGAGCAGACGAATCCGGAAGTCATCAAAGAAGTGGAACGCGGGTTGGAAAGCCGGCTGAGCAACATGCTCATGCAGAGCACGGAAAAGAGCGGCGGCGTGGAGATGGTGGCGGAGATTCTCAACCTGACAGATCGCTCCACCGAGAAGACGATCATGGAAGGTCTGGAAGCGGAAGATCCGGATCTTGTCGAGCAGATTCGCCGGTTGATGTTCGTGTTCGAGGACATCAAGAAGGTCAACGACAAGGGCATTCAGGCGGTGCTCAAGGAAGTGGACAACAGCGAGCTGGGGCTGGCGCTCAAGACGGCGAGCGAAGAACTCAAGAACAAGATTTTCAAGAACATGTCGGAGCGTGCGGCGCAGCTCATCAAGGAAGACATGCAGTACATGGGGCCGGTGCGCGTCAGCGATGTGGAAGCGGCGCAGCAACGCGTGGTGGACATCGTGCGGCGGCTTGAAGAGAGCGGGGACGTGGTCATTGAAGGTCGCGGCGGGGGTGGTGAGGAACTGCTGGTGTGATGCGAATGTGTCGCGCGGTGATGTGGGCGACGTTGGATCGGGTGGTAGCACAGTGAAGCGAGCGAAGGTGAAGCATGGCCGTCATTCGACAATCTGAAGCCAGGCGGCTGGCGGAAGAGGCCATCACGCTGGACCTTGGTGACTTGCAGCGGCAGGGCGATGCACTGGTGTCCCGCGCGCGTGAGCAAGCTGCGGCGATTGTGGCGCAGGCGCAGGCGGAGCGTGAACGCATCATGCGAGGCGTTGAGGATGAGGCGCGGCAGGCGGGCTATTCGAAGGGGCATGCGGAGGGGATGGAAGTCGGTCGCAAGCAGGGACATGATGCTGCGCTTCGCGAGCGCAAGCAGCAGCTTGAAGTGATTGAGAAGCAGTGGACAGCCGCGTTGCAGAACTTTGAGGAGCAGCGGGCGGGCATGTTGCAGGCGGCACGCGAGGATGTGTTGACGCTCGCAGTCACGCTGACGCAGCGGGTGGTTCGTCGGCAGTTTGAGGTTGATCCATCGCTGGTTGCTGAGCAGCTGGAAGCGTGTCTGCGGACGATCGCGAAGCCGACGGCGCTGACGATACGGATTGCGA
>DATGWV010000315.1:0-4040 GCA_035299305.1 Phycisphaerales bacterium
ATCCTCCTCGTGGGCGGCGTCATGGTCCTTCTGCTGCTGGGCGTCGCTGGCATCTACGTCATCATGGGCGAAATGGTCCGCCAGCAGGAAATGCAAAAGCAACTCGCCGAGAGTCAGGCGCAAAACGCCCGCGCTCTCGCCAACGCCCGCAGCGAGTTCCTCGCCAACATGAGCCACGAGATCCGCACGCCCATGACGGCCATCCTCGGATACGCCGAACTGCTCGTGCACGAGAAGGCACTCACCGAAGACGAACGCCGCGGCCACATCTACACCATCCGTCGCAACGGCGAGCACCTCCTGGGTCTCATCAACGATGTCCTCGATCTCTCCAAGATCGAAGCCGGCAAGATGGAAGTCGAGTCTCTCGCCTGCGCACCTATCGATGTCGTCAACGATGTTGTCAGCCTGCTTGCGCTCAAAGCCAAAGACAAACAGCTCGCGCTTAAAGCCGACTTCGCCTTCCCGCTGCCTGCCAGCATCACCAGCGACCCGCTGCGCCTCCGCCAAGTTCTCCTCAACCTCTGCGGCAACGCCATCAAGTTCACCAAACAAGGCGGCGTCACCATCCGCGTCAGTCACGATGTCGCCAACGCGCAAATGTGCTTCGACGTGATCGACACCGGCGTCGGCATGACCCCCGCGCAAATCGCCAAGCTCTTCGGCGCATACGCGCAGGCCGAAGCCAGCACCGCGCGCCAGTTCGGCGGCACGGGCCTAGGCCTCAACATCTCCAAACACCTCGCCAAGCTCCTGGGCGGCGACATCATCGTCACCAGCGAGCCCGGCTCAGGCAGCACCTTCAGCGTCCGCGTCAGCACGGGCGACCTCGCCAACATCCCCATGCTGACAACGCTGCCCGACGCCAACGCCGCCAAGGCCTCCGCATCAACCAGCGACGCCCCCGCGCTCAACTGCCGCGTCCTCCTCGCCGAAGACGCCGTCGACAACCAGCGCCTCGTCAGCTTCCTCCTTCGCAAGGCCGGCGCACAAGTCGAAATCGCCGAAACCGGCGTGCAAGCCCGCGACTTCGCCCGCGACGCCTTCGTCAAAGGCAAGCCCTTCGCCGTCGTGCTGATGGACATGGAAATGCCCGAGATGGACGGCCTCACCGCCACGCGCGAACTCCGCGCGACGGGCTACAAACTCCCCATCGTCGCCCTCACCGCCCACGCCCTCGCCAGCGAACAGGAAAAAGCCAAAGCCGCCGGCTGCGACGACTACCTCACCAAACCCGTCAACAAACAGCAACTCATCGCCACCGTCGCCAAGTTCGCCGCCGCGCAGCAAACTCGCAAAGCCGCGTGAACGCACACGCTTACCGATGCGTGTCATACACGCCCGCCGCCGCAATCAAGTGCGACGTCGTCCCGTTCCCGGCGTGAATCCCGGCAGCATCAAACGTAATCGTGTTGAACATCGCGCGAGCCGCGTCATGGCTGGCCGCAGTCGCGATGACGCCGCAATCGTGGGCATAGTCAGGTCCGTCAATCCAAATCTCAGCACGCACATCAGCGCCGCTCTGCGTGCGCACGCTGAATACGCATGCGCCGTAGAGCGTTGGACCATACTTCCCCGGTCCAAACGCAAGTGCGATCATGTTCTCTGCTCGAGGCCGCGGCCGATTCGTGCTTTGCATCACCTTCGGTAGCGCAATCGCCAGTGCACCACCCACCAGCATGCCGACAAACAAGAGGGCAATCGCACACACAACGGCTTTCTTGGCGGACATGCGCCGAGCGTATGGCACGCGTCATGTCTGCTGACGGAAGCGTCGCACCACGCAATCGTGTATGTTTCACGCGAAATTCCGGGTCTTCGCGCACATGCAATATCGCGTTGACTCGCCTGAAATCTCGCCGGAATTTCCCCCGCATCCCGCTACACTTTCCAACTGTTTGTTCCGTCCGCTTTGAGGCGTGCTCCCCGCGCCGGTTGGAGGTTTGATTCATGACCACGATGCAGTCCGCTCCCGGCAAACCCCTCGCGGACATCTCCAAGCTCGCCAAGCTCTGGCCCACCGCGCAGGAAATCGGCGATAAGCCCATGATCTGGGTCAACGGCCGCATGGTCCCCAAGAGCCAGGCCATGGTCAGCGTCTACGACCACGGCCTCCTCTACGGCGACGGCATCTTCGAAGGCATCCGCATCTATCGCGGCAAGATCTTCAAGTGCGAGCAGCACATGGATCGTCTCTACGCCTGCGCCGAGAAGATTCACATGAAGATTCCCATCTCGCGCGACGAGATGATCGCCGTGCAGCGCCACTGCATTGAAGCCAACAAGATTGACGAAGGCTACATCCGCCTCGTCGTCACGCGCGGCTTCGGCACGTTGGGCCTCGACCCGCGCCGCTGCCCCGTCCCCGGAGTCGTCTGCATCGCCGACCAGATTCGTCTCTACGCCCCCGAGTTTTACGAAGAAGGCATGCGCGTCGTCGTCGCCAAGCGCCCCAAGACCCCGCGCGAATGTCTCGACCCCCGCGTCAAGAGCCTCAACTACCTCAACAACATCCTCGCCAAGGTCGAAGCCATCGACGCCGGCTGCGATGAAGCCATCATGCTCTCCACCGATGGCTGGGTCACCGAGTGCACGGGCGACAACATCTTCGTCATCAAGGGTGGCATCGTCTACACCCCGCCTCACACCACCGGCAACAGCGGGAGCCTCGAAGGCATCACCGAGCGCTTCGTGCGCGAAGAGCTCTGCAAGCTCTGCAACGTGAAGTGCGTCGTCAAGGAAATGCGCCTCGAGGAAGTCCTCAAGGCCGACGAAGTCTTCTTGACCGGCACCGCCGCTGAAATCATCGCCGTGAATGCCATCGACACCGACGGCCCGGGCACCGGCCCGCGCGTCATCATCGGCAACGGCAAGGAAGGCCCCATCACCAACAAGCTCCGCAAGAAGTTCCGCGAAATCGTGACCAGCGACCACGTGCCCGAGGACTGAACTCGCCACATCAAAGTGTTCTCAGACGCCGCGACCCACATCGCGGCGTTTTTTCATATCGCTATCCGCAATACACTCCCCATCGGGTTTTCCTCATTTGCTCGGGAGATCGCATGAGTGTCGTCAACAACTGGATGAGCTGGGAAGGCGGATTTGATCTTGTCGCGCTGTCGCAGCCCGCGCTGCCCATGCCCAACGTCATCGTCCACGTCGCCCGCATGGTGCACACCCCCGTCGGCAGCGCACCCGCCGGCATGATCATGATCCCCGGCCCGACCGGTGCGCCCGAACTCATGGGCTTCATCAGTCCCGACCCCAAAGTCGGCGCATACTTCGGCCCCAAAATCTTCGCCGGCACGCCCTTCGAAAACGCGCCCGTCCTCCAAGGCACCATCGACATCAACTCCGCCGCGCTGCCCGCCAGCGTCAGCGTCACCATCAAAGTCGCCGGCATGACGATCGCCGCCACCATGTCGGGCCTCGGCGCACTCGAAAGCCACGTGCGCGCCCCCGCCGCAATGCCCCCCTTCGCCCAAATGGTCCTCGAAGCCGTCGCCAAGTCCGCAACGCTGACCAAGAACGGCCAGAATATTCCCCTCACCATTCCCCCCATCGGCATCTCGGGTGGCCCCGCCGCCGTCTGGAGCGCAACCGGCCTCTACGCCCGCTGACACCACGCTACACCCACAACGCAGCCGTCCATCTGAACACAATCTTGACACGCGCGTAACACTTTGCGCCCGCATCTCTTTGCAAGAATGCTCGGCATGTCCACGCCGCGCGTTCTCTTTGTCTGCACAGGCAACTCCGCCCGCAGCATCATGGGCGAAGCCCTTCTGCGTCACCGCAGCAAGGGCCGCTTCGAAGCGCACTCCGCAGGCATGGAGCCCAAGGGTGTCAACCCCCTCACGCTTGAAGTCCTGAGCGAAATCGATGTGAACACCCAAGGCCTCTCCAGCAAGAACACCATGGACTTCCTCGGCCGCATGCGCGTCCACCACGCCATCGTCGTCTGCGACAGCGCGCAGCAGTCGTGCCCGCGCATCCAACCCTTCGCCGCGCAAATGCACTACTGGCCCTTCCCCGACCCC
>DATGWV010000316.1:0-8136 GCA_035299305.1 Phycisphaerales bacterium
CGGGTCGGCGGCTGAGCCGGATCAATCAGGTGAGCAAGCTGCTGGAGCAGCAGCTTCGCGCGGATTTTGAATCGATGACGCGGGATGGGTTTCTGGTGATTCGTCAGCAGTACGCCGATCGCGATGCGGATGGCATCCTGCGGCGCACGGGTGCATCGGCCGACACCATTCCGCTGTTTGCGGATCAGGAAGCGGATCGTCAGCGTCTGCGCCGTGTGGATGAAGTGCTGTTTTTCCGCAAGGGCACGTTCCGCAGTCAGCGCGCGCCGCTGGGCGATGAGTCGTGGCGCACCGCGTCCAACGAAGCCATGCTGTACTACGGGCATGGTCAGCGTCGGCGCGAGGATGACACCGACAACGTCGTCGAACCCAAACTCAACGATCTGAATCATCAAGGCGCGCAGGCGGATGATGTGCGGTTGGGCAACCAGACGCCCGGCAATCCGAATGCGGTCGCGAGTTCATGGTCGCTGCTGCGGAATGTGACGCTGCTGGTGCCTCCGAGCACGAGCGAGGGCGTGCTGCCGACGGGCGCGATTTATGACATCGCCGCCAACGAAGTGAATGTGAAGGCCGACAAGGAATGCCAGATCGCGGGCCAGCCTGCGGCGGCGAGCATTTTCCGCGGCATCAATCGCGGAGCGGGCCCGGAAACGCCCAGCAACGACTTCCCGTTCGGCTCGCTGCGCGAGTACGTGTGGTTGAGCGACAACGCGCAGATTGGTCGCAACTACCAGCAGGCGCTGGGGCCTGATTTCAGCGCGAGTCCGAGTCTGGCGAGCGGGCTGGTTGATGTCGCGACGACGTCGCTGGCGGAAATTCGTTCGCAGGTGCTTGGATACGCCGACCTGCGGACGCAGGCGGTTGGTTTGCAGCCTATCGCGCTGATGCCGGGCGAAGTCGCGCCTGATTTCCTGCCTCCCACGTCGAGCTTTTCGTTCTCGCTGGTGGCAGATGCGACGCAGGTGCAGCCGGCGCGTCCCAATCCGTACGAATCGCTGGACTACATGCACGGCTGGATGAGCAACGCGTTCCCGGGCCGAGCTGCGGCGCAGAGCGGCAGCGAGCAGTTCTCGCTGGATGACGTGGGTCTGAGTCAGGACGACGTGCCGGGCACGCGCCCTCGCTACACGCCCACGGCGGAGCGGTTGTATGACCTGCTGGCGCTGGCGCCCAACTCGCCTGCGGAATCGCGCAGTCTGGCGAATCTGCTGGCGGATCGGCGGATGCTGCAGAGCTCGATTCTGCTCTCCAACTGCACCGAGTTCATCGTCGAGTGGAGTTTCGGCGAGTCCGATCCCGACGGCTCATACACGGGTGTTGAAGGTACGACGCTGTGGTACGGTCCGCGTGAGCGAACGGGCAACAACGTGCTGCCTCGCGACGGCGTGATGGGGTACTACCTGTACAACAACAACCCGGGCGAAGTGGGGTATGTCGGCACCAACGTGTTGCAGCGCGACGGGCAGTTCACCAATCGTCATCACCCGGTTTCGCCGCGATTGATCTACGGTCACGAAGTGAGCGATGAAGACGGCCAGGCAATCGGCGCGACCAGCTACTTCGGTTATGTCGATCCGACGTTCGATGCTGACCAGACCGGTGATGGCGACGCGAATGATGACGGCGATGCAGCTTCAACCACGCTTCCCTGGCGCTGGCCCAGCCTGCTGCGCGTTCGCGTGACCATCGCTGATCCGATTGATCCGAGCATCGAGACTTCGTTTGAGTACGTCTTCGCGGTGCCCGCCAAGTGAAGGCTTGCGGGCTTGATCGTGGAGTTTTTCGATCGCGCAGCCGCGCGATCGGCTGTGAGTGTGCACTATGGCAGACAAGATTTTCACCTCGCCTCTGATTCCTTCCTCGCGTCAGCTCGTGTCGCGTGATCGCGCGACGATGACCGGCGTGCTGAGCGCTGTTGCGGGCGCGCCGTGCGGCGTGCAGACGCGGCGCGGGCGTGAGGGCTCGTTCCTGGTGCTGGTGGTGGGCACGCTGGCGCTGCTGGCGGTCATCACTATCGTCTACGTCGCGCTGGGCAACGCCGACACGCGCACGAAGGCCGCGTCGCAGAGCCGCGTACAGCAGGATGATGTCGCGCCCAAGGTGGCGGACTGGATCGCAACGACTATCGCGAATGACGCGCTGGCGACGGAGTTCACGGGTGAAGTGGAGTCGCTCGTTGCAACCAACGGTCAGGCCGACGGCCCGGGCCGGCTGCGCCGGGAAACGTCTGACGCGCCCGGTGTGCGACCCAACATTTCCAGTGCGCCCGGTGCCCCGGTGAATCAGCAGTTTGATCCCACGGGAACGGTGAACGCGGGTGTTCGCGAACTCATTCGCATTAACACGAACGCTGACGATCGCAATTTCATCGTGCCGGCGAGCGATCCGTTCCTCGCGAGCATGGTGCCGGTCAATTTCAAGTATCAGTTTGCGACTGGCGACGGCGGCGCGAATGAACTGCCTGATCCGTCGCGGCCTTATCTGTACGACCTTGACTGGCTGTCGATCTCGAACTTCGCGCCCGATGGTGCGTTTGTCAATCTCGACAACCTGCGCGGCAACTGGGGCGCGAGCTCGCTCGCGCTGCGGCAGAACAAGACGCTGTATGACGTGAACGGGCTGCCGACCGATCGCTTGGTCTTTGGTGATCGCGGTCAGCAGGGTGAAGTGGCGGACCAGAACAATCCCGCCCACTGGACGATGTATCAGCAGCGCGCGTTCCAACCGGGCACGCTCACGTCGCAGTGGGCCGACGCCGACGGCGACGGCATGCTCGATTCGCGCATCTTCGAGATGATCGACGGGCAGGCGGGCGATGGCCGGCGGCTCACGCCCAGCATCAACGCGCCGGGCGTTCGCTACTTCATCGCGGCTCGCGCAATCGACCTGTCGGGCATGGTGAACCTGACCACCGCGTCGGACTTCACGACCGGCGCGAACAACATGTTTGTTGCCGGCGCGACGCCGGCGGATGTTGACCTCAAGCGACTGCTTACGCAGATCGATATGTACGCGGACCAGAACCCCTTTGGCCAGACCAATGTGCTGGCGGGGTATCAGTCCATCGTGCAGAGCGCGGACCCCGCGAACCTTGACGGTGCGGCGACGCCTGACAGCCCGCAGAACTACGGCGACTATACCGAGAGCGCTGCGTTTCGCGCTGGTAGTTCGGCATACGCCGCGCTGCGGCTGAGCCTTGCGGCCAGCACGCCCATCGGCCGGGACATCCTCGACAACAACCAAGCGTTCTCGCTGGCGGAGACGGATTATCAGATTCCCGTGCAGGACACGCAGCTTGGTATCTTCGCGGCGAGTCTGAAGAACCTGAACCCCAGCAATCTGGCGGAACTGAAGCGACTGCAGACGCTCTTTGGCGCGCCGTATCCAGCGACGGGCGACCTGCCGACTGCGCTCACGACGACCGACTGGGCTGCGCAGCGTTCGCTGGCGTGGAACGAGGCGGTGAAGCGCTTCCAAGGCGGCTCGTATGCGTCGAGCCAAGGGCTGGGCACGCTGCCTGGTGGTTTGTTCACCACGGCGGACCTGGGCGAACTGCTGACGCGCTTCGGCATCAACAGCGATGAACGCTCGGCGATTGAAGTCGTGATCGGCGGGCGCGATGCGACCAATGGTCCGCTCTCAACGCGGTTTGATCCGCTGCGCTCCAACCGTCCCGAGTCGGTCGAACTGATCCGCTTCGAAGTCGATCCGACCACCGGCATCGACATGACGCCGCCCGTGGGCGGTTTGCAGGACCGTGTGATGCGCCTCTTCGGCAGCGACATCCGCCGATTCATCACGCCGCTCAACGGCGCTCGGCAGCTTCGCAGCCAGACGGTGACGTCAAACGCGAGCACGCTGGACGGGAGCGAACTGAAGATCAACCTGCGGGCGGTGCTGGATGAGGTGGCTGGCAGAGAGCGGGGCAATCTCGCGAAGCTGTATGCCGGTTACGCGGCGGGACTCGCACCGTTCGCACATCTTGAATCGGCATGGTCGCCGCAGCAGTTTGGCACGCAGCCGCTGCCGTCTCGCACGTTGTTCTATGGCTATCGCGGTCCGGAAGCGGCGTTGCTGGCGGCTGCGCACATGGCGGTGAACCTGAAGGATTTTGCGGACGCGGACACGCGGCCATCAGCGGCGACGGTGGTGATGTCGCGCGATGCGGTAGACACGCTTAGCAACGCGAGCGGCACCAGCAACGATGTGGTCGAGCCACTGCACAACTATTCGCCCTGGTTCCTTGGTATCGATGCGTTGAATGTTCGCGAGCGCAACGACGATGCGACGCCTCGGCAGTTTGTCGTGCGGGACGAGAACGGCGATCCGAATCTGGATGTGCTTGCGGCGGGCAACAATGACACCGTCGCACCAGCTGTCAACGTGTACGGCGTTGAGCCGCAGATCTTCATCACGCAGGTCTCGACGATGACGATGTATGTGGATGACGCCCAGCCGCCGAGTTCGGAAGAACTTGACGATCCAGTATTGATCGACATCGAATTTCCCCCAAGTCGCAGGGATTCGAGGGATCCTGTCGACTCCAGGCTCGACAACGTAATCGATAGCGCGAAGATTCAAGACGCCGACAACAGTGAAGTCGCCGCTCGCATCATCGCGTTCAAGGTTGTCAATCCCTTTGATCGTCCCGTGCGACTGAGCGATGCCGTGTTCAGTGACGGGGAACTTGACCGGCCCGCGAGCAACTTCATGTCGGCGTCTGACAGTTGGGTGGGTGGTCTGTTCATGGACGTCTCGGAGCTTGATCGTCTGGCCGCCGACACTGACGGTGCGGTTCGTCCAGATTCGCTGCGTGATTATCAGTACATTCGCGTGGGCGAAGGTGAAGGCGCTCGGTACTACCTCCTGATGGCGATGCAGCAACAGGTGAACGGAGCGGGGTTTGTGCCCGGTCCGACCCTGCCGAGCGGGACACCCGGAACTTATGCGGCGCCCCCCGCCGCCCTCGCGAGCCGCGAGGCCCCCGTGATCACACTCGAACCCATCACGCTGGCGGCGGGTGAGACGGCGATCCTGTACGCCATCTCGGAGCCGCCGGCTCGTATTGCCGAACGTCTTGATGGTCGCGGTGAATTTCCGAATCAGGATGTCGCCCAGCGGGTTGAGCGGTTCTTCACCAACCAGCTGGCCGATGGCGCAAACACGACTTTCATGCGGCGGTTCTGGATTCCGTTGTACGCGCCGACACTTCCGTCCGGCGAGAACGATGCTGCTGTGGAATTTGCAGGCACGGGCCTCACGGCTGCTGGGCTGCAGAATGTTGATGACTTCGTCGATGTCATTCCGGCGGATAACACCACAGAACCGCGCTCGATCACGCTCTGGCGCAGTGACCGCAGGCTGAACCGTGAGCGTGCCACCGTCAATGTCAACTGGAGCCCGTATCGCAACTGGGCGACGCAGGTGGTGGACCGAAACTACGGACAACTTCCGCTAGGCCTCACATGGACGCCCCCCGCGAACGTCTACCAACCCAACGATGTACGCAACGACATCATGCTCGACCGGTTCAAGGTGCCATGGGGTGCGAAAATCGACTCGAAGCTCTTTCTCGCCTCGGGCGTCGGCGACGAGGTCACGATGGAGGGACAGGAACGCGGCAATACTCCTGACGGTCTGACCGTCATCACCGCTCGCACGATGCGGCGGCCCGCCGATCCCGGCAACGACTTTGCGGGCGGACTGAAGCCGTTCGGCGTGCTCCCGATGTACTGCATCGAGCCAAAGTACGTCGACGCGGACATCGCTTCTGACAACGCGTGGAATGTTGCAGATGAGTCTGTCATCCTTGATGAGTGGGATGAAAATCGCCCTCAGATTTCTGAAAGTGGTGCGGCATACGACGGCGATGCAAGCACTCCTCCTGACGACGATCTCATCATCGGCGGTGCATTCAGAAGCATCGAGAATGCCGTGGAGGCGACGACGAATACCGTTGGGGTGGGAGCCGACCCGGCGAACGCAAACTGGCAGATGATCGACGACATGGCACGGGCACCTCAGGTGTGGAAGTTGGGTGCCTCCAACGCGGGTGGTCGCGTGTTTGCGTCCACCTTTGGAGCCGGGCCTCAGCAAGCGACGGGTGTTGACGGACAGTTGTACAAGTTCTACAACGAGATGTATCCGTCCCTGCTGGCAAGTGGGGCGGACCGAGCTTCGGATCCGACGGACCCGCAAAGCCCACTTATTCGCACGAACATGTTCCGCGTGCAGAGCTTTGATCGCACGCTGCCCCCGAACACGCCACCTGCGGTCTTGGGTTCTGCCAAGCAGATTCTGATCACGTTGCCCGACGGAACGGTCATCCCTCAGCCGGATCGAAACGTCCCCACTGAGCCCGACTTCACCAGCAATATCTCAACGTTGCGGCTGACAGATCTGCTTCTGCCGTTGGGCCTTGGGCCGATGGAGGTGCCTGCGGGGAACGTCAATGGCAACTGGCCTTCGAGCAACGTCTATAACCCCAACGACTTCGTGGAAGCTCGCACTCGCTACACAACGCTGGGTGAAGCTGTCGCCATTGCGATGGGATTTGAAGTGACCGGCGCGGCTCTGCCAGCGGACGCGTATGCCCAAGACCCTGCACTGTGGTGGGCACCGCGTGAGGCTGGTGGTGAGTATCGCCTGCCTGTGCCAGTTCGGCCTATCTCCACGGAGCCTCTTCGCGCCGACGCCTCCGATGTGCTGATGTTTGACAACGGCAACCTCGCGCTCGATCGCTTTGTGCCGTTCGTCGATCTGGATGGCGACGGCATTCCCAACGCGGGTACGACGTTCGAGCCCACGTGGGGCTTGGGCATCACGCCTGCGGCGAACGTGCTTGAGCAGTTCACGATCATCGAGGCGCCGACGGGGTTGAGCAATCGCCCGCTCAACAACGGGAGTGTTGCACAACGCGACTACGACGCGCGCCGGAACAACGAGTTGCTCACGACTGCTGTGCCGGGCCTTGTGAACATCAACACTGCGCCGGTGCAAGTGCTGCGGACGTTGCCGTTCGTCAGCCCCGCGCCGTCGCTCAAGGCTGGTGTTGATCAGACAGACCTGGTGGGTGCGACGCTGAACATCACGAACGCTGATCGTCGCTCGTTTGAGAACGGCACGAACAGCTTTGATCACTCGCCGTTCCTGGACTTCCGCATCAACGCAGCTCCCGCGCCGGCTCCGTCGGTGCTCGATCAAGCGGCGGACATCGCGCCGACACTTGCGGCGTATCGCGATCTGTATCCTGAGCGGTTCCGCCGGGACACGATGGTGTTCATGGCGAATCGGCTGACGCAGTTGGGTCTCAACAACGCGGTGCGCAATCGCCTCGTCGACCCGGACCCCGACGCGCCGCTTGATCCGCTCACCTTTAGCGGGGCGGATGGGCTTGCCAACCGCATCTCGCCCATGCTGTGGACGTGGATTGATGGCCAGCAGGCCAGCGACTGGTTGCCTCGACTCTGGAGCGCCGAGAACAAGACGCGCGAACGCGCGACTGGTGTGCCGGGCGTGCGCAGCCAGCCGGGCTTCCGTTCGCCGGGTGAACTGATCTTCGCTCGTGCGCTGTGGTTTGAAGCAGCGTCGAATGAATCGATCGGTGTCGCGCCGCTGGGCGCTCAGGCGGGCGCGTTCCGCCAGCAGATCGTGCGCGGCTTGCCGACGAATCCGGATTTCCTGGGGTATGACCAGTACCTCGCACCGGGCGGCACCCCTGCGAATCGCGGACTTCCGGCTGCGTTCCGCGGGCTCGATCCGGTGCAGGGGCACACCAGCGACGCGCAGACCACGGCTGCCGTGGCGAACGATGTCAGGAGTCCGAACAACATCGCGTTGCTTAATGTGCGCAACACGATGAGCGAGAAGCTCCTCGTGCCAGGCGCGATGATCAGCAGCACGACGACACGCAGCGACGTGTACGCCGTGTGGTTCACGATCTTCGGCTTCCGCGAAGGTGATGTGGGCCCGGCTGGTTCGACCGAGCCGCTGCAACCCAGCGTGCAACGCCGATTCCTGATGGTCGTCGACCGCTCGAACGTCACGCAACTGGGTCAGAAGCCCCGCATCGTGCTGTTCAAGGAAGTGCCGATGTAATCGGTGTGGTCAAGATCAGTGTAAATCAACGACGCG
>DATGWV010000317.1:0-10404 GCA_035299305.1 Phycisphaerales bacterium
GCATGGAGTTGCTGAGCGGCGATCAGGCTCGCGCCGTCGGCGTCCAGCAATCCAGGTGTCGCGCCCGTGAGTGAGGGAAACTGCAGCCATCCGACATGGAAAAACGCTGACTCGAGATAGCTGGGCAGGCCCGAGTAGACGTTGTGCGAAACTGTGCTCACGCGTCCCGCGAGCATCCATTCCTTCGGCAGTTGCAGGTGGTAACTCAGCGAATCAAACCCGCCGAACTCGCTGCGCCAGAGAATGCCAGGCGGCATGCACGCCGCAGCGAGCAGTACACCCATCGCCACTGCGCCAGGTCCCGCCCAGCGGCTTGCAAGCGTCACATCAAGTCGATGCAGCAACGTATCGCCCTGCGTAAGCGCTTGCAAGCCCGACCGAAGTGCGATCGCAAGCAGCACGAGTCCCGGCACCAACGCGGCCCACGCGACGAATGGGCCAGCCGCGCCTTGTATCGCTCCGAGTGATCCGAGCACGTGTGTGATTGTGAGCGTCGCCGCGAGTCCGAGTCCTGCACGCAGCGTCCATGAGTTGGTACCCGGACACACCACGCGAGCGAGTGGAATGCCCACGCCGATCGCACTGGCGACATACGCGAGCGGTGCGAATCCCATCAACACCCATCGTTCGACGATCGTCAGCAGGCCCAGCGTGAGTGATTCTCCCAGCGCGGCAAAGCCTGCGGCTCCCGCGCCGACGCAAAGCAGCGCAACGACCGCGAATCGGCGGACGAGCATGGGTGAAATGTCGGTCTGTGCAGTGATCTTCAAGCGTCAATACAATACCGCAATCGCGCGGGCTTTGCATTCCCCGCACGCCGCGAGATTGTTAGCGACACATATGGCAAGCAAGCACGACAACCCGCCAGACGAACTGGCACAAACGCTCGAGATCATCGAGCCACTGTGTGCAGTGTTTCGTCGCAAACTGAAAGCCGAAGGCCTCAAGTACACACCCGAGCGGGCCCAGGTGCTGCACAGCGTCCTGAGTTTCGAAGCTCCGTTCATCGCGGAGCAGGTGCTCGAACACGTTCGCGCGGCGGGCTTTCGCGTGAGCAAAGCGACGATGTACCGCACGCTGCGGTTGCTCATGGATGCAGGCATCATTCAGCGCGTGCTCGTGACAGAAGAGCAAAGCTACTACCAGGTCACCTACGGCAAGACGCCGGCGGACCTGATCATCCGCCTCGATACCGGCGCCTTGATCGTGGTCGACGCGCCCGAACTCATCGCCCTGCGCGAGCGGTTGTGCAAGCAGCATGGACTGGTGGCGAAGGGACACAGATTGCATGTTTTTGCGGAAGGCAAGTGAGTGCAACACTCACGCTAGCTTCTGGTCCGTGCAAGTCTTGCTCGCCTCCACCAGCGCCAGCCACTCCGCATTCCCCTTGCTCTTCCCCGCGCCGCCCGTGATTGGGCTCTTGACGCACGCCTTCGCGCCGATCTTCGTGGCCACTTCCATCGCCACGCGCTCGGCGTGCGACTCTTCGAGCACGCCGCCGCGCGGCAGTTCTTCGCCCAGGTCTTTGAGTTCGTAGTGTGGCTTGATCAATGTGATCACGATGCCGCCCATGCTGTCGGGTCCTTGCTTGATCCACTTCGCAGCGGCAGGCAGCACCAGTCGCTGCGGCGTCCAACTCGCATCGATGGTGATGAGATCCACGCCTCCCGCATCAACCACTTCGCGGGGCGGCTTGGCGTGCAGGCAGTTGGTGCGTTCCATCACCACCACGCGCGGATCGTTGCGGAGTTTCCACGCCAGTTCGCCATATGCGGTATCAATCGCATAGACCTTCGCCCCGCCGTGTTCAAGCATGCAATGCGTGAAGCCGCCGGTGCTGCAGCCAAAGTCAGCGCAGGTAAAGCCGGTGATGTCGAGCGAGAATTCACGCAGGGCGTGCTGGAGTTTCAGGCCGCCGCGAGAGACGTACGGATTGGGGAGATCAGCGGCCATGCGAACAGGCTAAAAGCCCGGGCCGCCGGAATCAAATGAGTTTGGAATCAACTCGACTTGCCACGCGGAGCAGCAGGCAGTTTGAGTTCGGCGATCGTGTCAGCCGCGAGCGCGAGTTCGTGCTGGCCATCGTGCGGCGGCTCGATGCCGACAATCGCGATGCCGAACTTGTCAGCCAGGCGAATCATCTCGTCCTTTTCGAGCATGATGACTTCGCCCGCTGCCAGCGCGAGACAGCCGGCGCCAGCCGCGTGCAGCGTGCGGATGGTGTTGACACCCACGGTCGGCACGTCGCTTCGCTTGTCGTGGCCCAGACGCGCGGCTTTGCACAGCGTCCAGCCTTTGAGACGGCACAGCCGGCCCGCGCGTTCGATCATGCGGTCGGTGCCTTCGATGGCTTCAACGGCGATGATGTCGCGATCGCGCACCGCGATGCTCTGGCCGATATCCAGCCGCAGCAGGTGGCTCATGGTGGGCCACGCGAAATCGATGTCGCCGCGTTGTTCGGGCGAAGGCTGCGTCTGGGTCATCACACCCAACGTGCTCATTTCATCGGGAATCGGCGCGGTGCTGTCGAGGAGCTGCACGCCCCAGCGGTCGAGCTCGTCAGCGACAACGCGCAGCAGCGCGTGGCTGCGGCGGTCCTTGCGGAGCGTGCTGTACCACGCCTTCAGCGTCGCAACGTCGGGCGGATGCTTGATGATCCGCATCGGGTCGTACATCAGCTTGGCTTTGTCTACCTTGCCGACCATGATGGCGTGATGCACGCCCATGCGGCTGAGCGTCTTACCCCACGAGCCGAGCCGCAGCACACCAATCTCGCGGAACGTGGAGCACAGGTTGGGCAGGTCGTTGTCAAACTGGCCTGCGAGACCAAGTCCGTGTACCGGGTGGCCCGCTGAACGCAGGTTCTTGGCGATGAGCATGGGCAGTCCGCCGCCGCCAGCGATGAGCCCGATGGGGCTGTTCGCGGCGGGCAGGTTCCGCAGAATGGTCACAGCTGCTGTGGTGATTGCCGACGCAGCCGTGTTGCCACCTGTTCGCGCGGGCGCGAGGTCGGTGCGAACTGAGTTGGTGGGCAAAGCACTCATCGAGTCAAGACATTTCCAGCAAGAACGCCGGTCGGAAAGCCAAACGAAAACCCAGTCCCAAAGCCAGCTCCAAAGGTAGTGGCCACAAGCATAACGCAAGTGCCGACACGCTTCAAATGCCGCAAACGCAATGTTTGGAAGTTGGGAGGTATTTGTGGACCTTCGCGCGACAATTGTGAACAACCTGCCGCGCCTTCGGACGTTCCGAGCGACTGCAGCCATGTCTCATCGGATAACGCGTCATCTGCCGATTGATTTCGCGTGCACGATCGTGAGCCACTCCGCATCCCCCTCGACATCGTCGCCGGCGACGATGCGTTCCGACGCGGGGGCCCGCCCAAGCCCGGCCAAACGCAGGAGGGACGCGACATGACGGGCCGCCCGTTCCTCATGGTCTGGTTCAAGTGTGCGGGCGCGTACCAGAAGGTCTTCCGCAACGCCCAAGCGACGCAGTACAGCGCACGTTGTCCCAAGTGCGGCAAGACCATGCAGTTCGCCGTCGGCTCAGGCGGCGAGAATCGGCGGATGTTTGAAGTGAGTTGCTGAAGGTCCGCATCCACGACCTGGCGTAAACGGATCGACGCGCAGGGCGCGTTACCCGCTGCGTCCAAGGCTGCGGGGGCCTGAAAGTTGCCAATCGGGGTGAAGGAACGCCAATAGGACTCTTCTTGGAGGGCGTTGAGGTTTCGGATCGGACCCTCCGCAGTATGCTGGCTGAGAACCGTTTCCACACTTTCGCAAGTGCAACGGAGATTGCATGAAGTTCTTTACTCGCGACTGGTGTCAAGGCAAGATGACCGACGAGGAGGCAGAGGCGGTCATACTCAGATACCAGCGTCATCTGGACAAGCTTGATCTCCCCGCATCGATCAGGGAACTCGCCAGCCTGAATCCGCATGATGCGTGCATCCTCGATGCTCAGCACGAGCCGCGTGAAGGCACACTGCGGCTTCGCCTCCGATGCGGCGACTTACAGATTGGCTACTTTGATGCAACTTTGACCTTTACCCAAGCAGGCCTCACGTCGGTAGACGCAGCGACCCTTGCCCGGGCGCGGTATCCCGCAAAGTTCGACATCATCTATGACGAGGTGGACAAAGTCGCTGGCGACGCATTTGAGTACCGCTTGCTGCTTCATCCCACCGGAGAGGTCTTAATCGGATTCAAACACGTGACGATTGTTCGCAGGCCCGTTGCCGACCGGGAGGCCGAATAGTCTCGCTAACCCCGCCCGCGCAGCGAACGTCAATCAACCGGCGAAGAAAGTACCGAGTTGACCAACACCGTAAGCACCGATGGCCCCGGCGATTGCCGAGGCCATCTGTCCTCAAAGTCGGGGTGACAGTACACCAATAGAAATTCTTAGATGGTGTTAGGGTGTGGAGCGTTGACGCATGTAGCCTCTAAGCGGTCCGAGACAGCGTTGCTCGCTGACAGAGCACTTCGGCCAGTGACATGAGTCTCTCTCGCTGTTCGAGCTGCTGCAGCAGCGATTGAGGAATCGCAAGTATGCCGTTCGCGGCGCCCCAAATGGCCCCAGCCATTGCTCCGATTGTGTCCGCATCTCCCCGTATCGTCGCCACCATTTTTTGCAGTTCGATGAATCCCGCTTCTCGAAATCGCAACGCAAGATACAGAGCTGTCACGCACGAGTCCACCGCTGAAATTCCGTTGCCAAGATTCCTCGCGACCTCAGCCGGGGTCACGTCGCTTCGTGACATTAACCAGCCTTTCGCAATCTGAAGTCGCGCGCTCATTGCGCTGTTGTGACAATAGTCGGAAGCGATCCGCAAGACTTCAGAGGAGGATTCCGCACGAAAAGCGGCGGCTGTAGCCCTTGCAATCAGAACAGCTCCATCGATGCCGAGTGAGTGGGAGTGCGTCACGATGGCCGAACGGCGCGCGGCGTCATCAATCTCGGCGGTCCGCTCGGCGTAAAACAGCCCGATCATCGGAGCACGCATCGCAGCACCATTTCCAAACGATCCGTCGCGGTGACCTGCTGTATTCGCTCGTTCCCAATGCTCACCTCTTGAGATTCGCGCCAGCACCTTTGCCGTTCCCGGTCCGTATCCTCGAGTCCATCGATAACTCCCTGCGAATCGGGCCGCCAGATCGTCGGGGTCAACGCTGCCCCTCACAACGAGCGACTCAAGAACGTCAATCGACATCTGAGTGTCGTCTGTCCATCGCATCTCGCCAGCCTTCGTACGGCCGATCAGCCGCCAGAGCAGCCGCTCGAGCACGCCGCCCTCGAACGGCGCGTTGACAGCATCCCCGAGCGCTAGTCCGAGTAAGCACCCTTGAAAACGATGTTTCGCGGAATCCAACGCAACTGCTCCTCCCTCGCCCTCTGGGCCAGCTGAAGATGGTAGAACTGCCCACATACGCAGATGGCCCCGGCATCTGCCGGGGCCATCTGATCTGCTAAGTCGGGGTGACAGGATTTGAACCTGCGACCTTTTCGTCCCGAACGAAACGCGCTACCAAGCTGCGCTACACCCCGGTGTGTAAGAGAGGATGATAGGCGAGATGCGGCGGAGGGGCAAAGGTGGGTGGCGAGGTGTCGCGAATGTCGGTGTGGGCGCGGCCGCGGGCGCGAGGGTCGTGCCGATGGCGTTGCCGCGCGGGTATCCTCGCGGTGCATGCAAGCACTTCTTCTTCGGGGCGGTCGCGTTATTGATCCGGCGTCGCGGCGTGATGAGATCGCCGATGTCGCTCTCGCGAACGGCGTTGTTGTCGCGATTGGCAAATCGCTGGCGGTGCCGGCGGATGCGCGGGTGATCAACGTGGAAGGCTGCATCGTGACGCCCGGATTGGTCGATCCGCATGTGCATCTGCGGGAGCCGGGACAAGAGCACAAGGAGACGATCGCGACAGGCACGGCTGCGGCCGTCGCGGGAGGTTTCACGACGGTGGTGTGCATGCCCAACACCAGTCCTGCGCTCGACACGCCGGAAAATCTCGCGTGGGTGCAGCAGCGTGCGGGACACACGGGGTTGTGCCGCGTCTTTGCGACAGCCGCCGTGACGCGCGGGCGCAAGGGTGAGGAACTGACGGAGGTTCATCTGCTGCGGGAAGCGGGCGCGGTGGCGTTTACTGACGATGGCGATTGCGTGCCCACCGCGGGCATGATGTCGCGCGTGCTGGGCGCGGTCGCGAGCACTGGCTGCTGCTTCATGCAGCACTGTCAGGAGCCGACCATGACGCGCGGCAGCGCGATGCATGGCGGCGCGATTGCGACAAGGCTCGGCCTTGCGGGATGGCCTCGTTCGGCGGAGGAAGTCATCATCGAGCGCGATGTGCGACTGAACCGCGGCGTGAACTGCCGCTATCACGTGCAGCACATGAGCAGCGGCGAGAGTGTGGACATCGTGCGGCGCGCGCGCGCGAGCGGCCAGCCGGTGACGGCGGAAGTCAGTCCGCATCACCTCGTGCTGACGCATGAGATATGCGACAACTACAACACGCTGGGCAAAGTGAATCCGCCGGTGCGTGAGAAGAAAGATATCGACGCGCTGATCGCGGGTGTTGCCGATGGCACGATCACGGTGCTCGCGACCGATCACGCGCCGCACAGCGCGGACGAGAAGGCGCTGCCGTTTGAAGAGGCTCCGTTCGGCATGGTCGGGTTGGAGACAGCGATGCCGCTGTATGTGGAAGCACTCGTGACGAGCGGCGCGATCGACTGGCCGCGGCTGGTGGCGATGCTGACCCTGGAGCCCGCGAAGCTGTGCAATCTCGACGGCATGGGCATTGGTTCGCTGCGCGTGGGCGGTGCGGCGGATGTGACGGTCTTTGACCCGAAAATCGCTTGGACGTGCGAAGCTGCGAAACTCGCGAGCAAGAGCAAGAACACGCCGTATGGCGGGCGAAAACTGATGGGACGTGCAGCGTTGACGGTTGTCGCGGGCGAGGTGAAGCACGAGATCGCGCGGGCGTGACAAACGCCGCCCGGCGACGGAAGCGGCATGCAGTCGCATCTGGTGAATGTCGGCGCGGGCGATCGATGTGAGTCGCTTGTTCGACAGGCACTCGCGAAGTGAGGAAGAGTCATGTGGCAGGCACTCATCAAGTGGACATGCGCAGCGGCGGTGGGGGCCATTATCGGCGTGAGCGTGGAGCAGACGGTTCCGCCCGCGCAGCCTGCGGTGGTGCCCGTCGCAACAGGCGCGGAGTTGGGCATTCCGTTCGATCGCTACGAAACGCTCGACTCCTTCGGCCGCACGGTCACGTATTACCTCTCGAAGCCTCCCGCGACTGATCCGGCGGGCAGCGACATTCGCCGGCCGCTGGTGGTGGTCATTCAAGGTTCAGGATGTTCGTCGATTTGGCAAAGCGTGCCTGCAGCGAACTTGGCGTCGCCAGACCAGGCGTCAGGTACGAACGCCGCGAAGCCGCGCATCGGCGGCGGTCTGCAGAATCTCATTCGCCGCGATTTTGGCGGCGAAGTGCGCGTGCTTGCGGTCGAAAAGCCGGGCGTGCGGTTTCTCGACAATCCGCATCCTCCTGGCACGGGCGATCCGTGTGCGGATGAGTTCAAGAATCATCACACGCCGCCCGAGTGGTCAGCGGCCATCAGTGCATCGCTGCGAGAATCGCTCCGTCTGCCGGGTGTTGATCCGTCGCGCGTGCTTGTGTTGGGACACAGTGAAGGCGCCGACATGGCGGCGTATGTGGCGCAGGCGAATCCGGATATCGTCACGCACGTCGCGTGTCTGGCGGGCGCGGGCATCACGCAGTTGTTCGACATGACTCAGCTTGCGTGGGCCGAGCAGACGCCCGGCGAGAGTCTTGATGCTCGAACGCAGCGCGTGCAAAGTGTGTACGACACATGGGCCGCGATTCAGCGCGATCCGGCGGCGATTGACAAGTCGGCGTGGGGCCATCCATACAAGCGGTGGTCGAGTTTCGCCGCGATCAGTCCGGTCGAGAGCCTGCTTGCGACCGATCCGCGCCAGCAGTTGTTTCTCGCGCACGGCACTGCGGATCAAGCCGTGCCGATTGCGAGCTTTGATGCGGGGCTCGCGATTCTCGCGAGCAAGGGTCGCACCGCGGTGGTACGGCGATTGCCTGGGCTTGATCACGGTTTTGCGGCTGCGGATGAGCAAGACGGTGCGGGCATGGCTCGCATCATGGGCGAGGCGGTGACATGGTTTTTGAAGAATCAGCCGACGTCGCCGGATGCGTCGCTGCTTGCACCGACACCTTGAGGGGCGTTCGCGACACGTGGGGTTGTTCCGAGTACGATGCGGCGTGAAGACGCACTTTCCGCCGCTCCACTCTCCGCAGGCTGCTGTTCAATCCGGTTCCGTCGCGACACGCGTGCATCGCGTGGAAGTGCGCACGAAGCCGGGGTTGCTTGATCCGCGCGCTGATGTGGCGGCGAGCAAAGCACGACGCCTCGGGTACAACGTGGAGCGTGCCAGCAGTGCGCGCGTGTACTTGATCGAGGCTCCGCTCAGCGATGAGCAACTCAAGCGCGTCATGCAGAAGTTGCTGGCCGATCCGGTGGTGGAGAATGCGAGCGTTGGTGTCGCGCCGGCGGCGGGCGTGACGATTGAAGTGCATCCGTTGCCGGGCGTGATGGATCCTGCGGCACAGAGCGTGCGCGAAGCGATCATTGATTTGACGGGCGTGCCTGCAGACGCGGCGCAGGTGAGTACCGGCGTGCGGTATGACCTGACGGGATTGACGCCCGAACAGTCGCATCGGTTGGGGAAGTCGGCGCTGGGTAATCCGGCGATTCATCAGATTCTGACGCACGCGTGGACGCCTGAGGAGTTGCCCAAGGGACATGCGTACGCGTTCAAGCTGGTCACGGTGCCTGTGCGATCGCTGGATGATGCGGGGCTGATGAAGCTGAGCAAGGACGGGCATCTGTTCCTGAACCTGCAGGAAATGCAGGCGATTCGAGAGCACTTTCAGAAGCTGGGTCGTGATGCGACGGATATCGAACTCGAGACGCTTGCGCAGACGTGGAGTGAGCACTGCGTGCACAAGACGCTCAAGGCACGTGTGCGATATGTGGAGGATGCGACCACGAGTGCACGCGAAGGGCAGGGTGCGATGTCGCTGCTTGACATTGCACGCCCGGGTTTCACACGCGATGCGGACGGCGCATTGATCATCGACAATTTGCTCAAGCGCACCGTCGCGGCGGCGACGCATGAACTGATTGCTGAAGGCGTGGATTGGACGCTGAGCGTGTTCAAGGACAACTCGGGCGTCATCGCGTTCGATGAGCAGTGGGGCGTGTGCATCAAGGTCGAAACGCACAATCGGCCCAGCGCAATTGAGCCCTACGGCGGCGCGGCGACGGGTATCGGCGGCTGCATTCGCGACGTGATCGGCACGGGCTTGGGTGCGAAGCCGATCGCGAGCACGGATGTGTTTTGCGTTGCCAATCCGAGCAACTGGCATGAGTTAAGCGAGAGTTCGCGTGGGCAAGTTGGCACGTCGTCGCTTCCGCCCGGCGTGCTTCATCCGCGCCGCGTGCTGACGGATGTTGTCGCGGGCGTGCGAGATTACGGCAATCGCATGGGTATTCCGACGATCACGGGCGGCGTCTTCTTTGATGATCGCTACGTGGGCAATCCGCTGGTTTTCTGCGGTTGCATCGGGCTTATTCCCCGGCATCTGGTCCATGGCAAGGTGCAAGCGGGGGATCGCATCATCGCGCTGGGTGGACGCACAGGGCGCGATGGCATTCACGGCGCGACGTTCAGCAGCGGCGAACTGCAGAGCACCAGCGCGACGGAGTTCTCGCATGCCGTGCAGATTGGCAATGCCATCGAAGAAAAACGCGTGCTCGATGTCATCATGCGTGCTCGCGAAGCGGCGGGCGGCAAGCCGCTGTACACGGCGATGACCGACTGCGGCGCGGGCGGGTTCTCGTCGGCGGTGGGCGAGATGGGGAGCAAGCTCGGCGCGCGTGTGACGCTTGAGAATGCGCCGCTGAAGTACGCCGGGCTGCGCTATGACGAGATTTGGATCAGCGAGGCGCAGGAACGCATGGTGCTGAGTGTGCCAGCGGCGAATGTGGGCACGCTGCGGCGGATTTGTGATGAAGAAGGAGTCGAACTGTGTGATCTGGGCGAGTTTGGCACCCCTGGCAGTGAGCTGATTCTCACGTATCACGGTCATGAAGTTGGTCGGCTGGCGATGGACTTCATTCATGATGGTCTGCCGAATCCGACGCGCGAGGCGGTGTGGGGAGCGAGCGAGGTGAAGGCACATGCGCGAAACAGCGCTTTGAGTCAATCTGTCGCCTCGTCGCTGCTGGCCGTGCTCTCGCATCCGACGGTCTCGAGCAAGCATTGGATCATTCGGCAGTACGATCACGAGGTGCAGGGCGGAA
>DATGWV010000318.1:0-5393 GCA_035299305.1 Phycisphaerales bacterium
GGTGTGTACAACTTGGGCAGTGGGGTGGCGACGAGTTTTGCGGATGTCGCTGAGGCCGTTCGGCAAGGACTGGGGCTTGCGAAAGGCGATAGGGAAGTCGAGTATTTCGAGATGCCCGCCGCGATTCGGGCGTTCTATCAGGATTTCACACAGGCAGATATGTCCATGACCACCAAGGGCTTAGCGTGGAAGCCGGCGACGCTGGCCACATCGGCGATCGCGGCGTATGCGAAGCAGCTTGCGTCCGATTATCGATGATGTGAATAAGAACGCAATCGATTGCGGCTTCGTGACGATGATATTCTGCCTAGGTTTGGTATGATCCAGCGGCATCGGTGCCGGCGATACCGGCGTTCGTCTTTCCGATTAGGTCGAAAGAACAGCTCATGAAGGTCAAACGCATTCTTGTCACCGGCGGCGCGGGTTTCCTGGGTTCGCATATTTGCGAGCGCATGGTGAATCAGGGGCATGACGTCATCTGTCTGGACAACCTCTTCACGAGCCAGAAGATCAACATTCAGCACTTGATCGGCAAGCCGAACTTTGAGTTCATCCGTCACGACGTGACGCACCCGATGTGGCTGGAAGTTGACGAGATCTACAACGCTGCCTGCCCGGCGGCACCTGGGCACTACCAGTACAACCCGATCAAGACGATGAAGTGCAGCATTCTGGGCGCGATCAACATCCTTGGCATGGCCAAGCGGTGCAACGCGAAGGTACTGCAGTTCTCCACCAGCGAGGTGTACGGCGACCCGACGGTGCATCCGCAGCCGGAAAGCTATCGCGGCAACGTGAACCCAATCGGTCCACGAGCGTGCTACGACGAAGGCAAGCGTGCGGCTGAGACGCTGTTCTTTGATTATCACCGGATGCACAAGATGCGCATCAAGGTTGTGCGCATCTTCAACACGTATGGGCCGCGCATGCATCCGTTCGACGGACGCGTGGTGACGAATTTCATTCGCCAGGCGATTCAGGGGGAAGACATCACCATCTTCGGCGATGGCAGTCAGACGCGCAGCTTCTGCTACGTGGATGATCTGGTTGACGTCATCATCAAGATGATGGAAGGGCCCGACGACTTCGTCGGTCCGGTCAACATCGGGAACGAGGGCGAGTTCACGATCAAGCAGCTCGCTGAGCTGGTGATCAAGCTGACGGGGAGCAAGAGCAAGCTGATTCACAAGCCGCTTCCGGCGGACGATCCGACGCAGCGCAAGCCTGATATCACGCTCGCGCGTACGAAGCTGGGCTGGCAGCCGAAGGTGAAGCTCGAGGACGGCCTCGTGAAGACCATCGACAGCATGCGGAAGCTGAAGTTTGAAGACTGGCGCCCGCCGACTCCGAACTTCTGAGTGAGCACGCGCGGGGATTGGCTTCAGACATCTGGGCAAGCAGCAATGTGAAGGGCACTGCGTGAGACGCGGTGCCCTTTCTTCTGATGTGCCCGGGTGAGTACTTTGCACGGCTGGTCGCAATTTCTCTGTCATTTCGCAGCATCGTGTGCCCAATGCGACGCGTCTCCTCTATACTCCATCGGTCTTCCTTCCCTCTCGAGGTGACCCATGACACTGCATGACGCTTCAGCTCGGACCACCCTGCGGCTTTCGCCATCAGGTCTTGCATCCAGCAGCGATGTCATCGAGGTTTTGGCTCCAGCAACTTCCGGCTCCGCTGACGCGGGGCCAACAGGTCTAGGCGAGGTGCGCGTGTTCCGGCTCGATCAGCCCATTGTCATCACCATCGACGGCCCTGCCGGGACTGGCAAGAGCACGGTTGCCCATCGGTTGGCGCGTCGGCTGGGGCTGGACATTCTCGATACGGGCAGCATGTACCGCACGGCGGCGGCCATCGCGATTGATAACGCGATTGATCTTGAGCACCACAAGCGGTTGCTTGAGATCGTGCGAGCGTCGCACATGGCGTTCAATTGGAAAGCCCAGCCCCCAGAGATCATCGCGTTCGGCAAGTCGTACGCGCGGCGCATTCGCGAGCCGGATGTGACGGCGGTTGTCAGTCAGTACGCGGGTATCCGCGAGCTGCGCGACCTGATGGTCGGCATGCAGCGCGAGATCGCGAAGGATCATCCGCGCATCGTGAGCGAAGGGCGCGATCAGGGGAGTGTGGTGTTCCCGCACGCGCAGGTGAAGATTTATCTCGACGCCAGCGCGGATGTACGGGCCCGGCGGCGCTCTGAACAGTTGAAGCGTGAGCAGAACGTTGAGACGGACGTGAACAAGCTGCGGTCGGAGATTGAGGCTCGCGACGCGAATGATAAGTCGCGGCCGTTTGGTGCGCTTGTGTGTCCGAAGGATGCCGTGGTGGTGGACACGTCTGATCTTGATCTCGACCAAGTGATTGACCGGCTGTATGACATCGTGCGCGAGAAGGCCCGCGTGTGAGTCATTGCGGATCGCGATGAGAGCCGGTTTACTTGGTTTCGAACCAGTTCTTGCCGGCGGAGGCATCGGCTTTGAGGGGGACTTTGAGGGTCATCGCGGTCTGCATGCGGTCGCTGATGAAGGCTTTGAGCTGAGGGGCGTGGGATTCTGGGGCTTCGAAGACGAGTTCGTCGTGGATCTGCAGAAGCATGCGGATGTTGGCGTCAGCGGGGAAGGGACGAGTTGCTGTGGGCGCGGCGGGGTGGAGTTCGCGCTCGATCTTGACCATCGCGAGTTTGATGAGGTCGGCCGCGCTGCCTTGGACGACGCTGTTGATGGCGAGGCGCTCGGCGAGGGCGCGGCGGCTGGGGTTGGTGCTTTCGATGTCGGGGATGGGACGGCGGCGCCCCAAGATGGTCGTGACGTAGCCGTTGGCTTTGGCTTGCTCGATGCACTCTTGCAGGAATGTGGTGATGCCGGCGAAGCGCTTTTTGTAGCCGTTGATGATTTCGGCGGCGTCGCCCGTGGAGACTTTGAGTCGGCGTGCGAGGCCGAAGGCGGTGATGCCGTAGACGATGCCGAAGTTGACCATTTTCGCGCCGTTGCGTTGCTCGCGCGTGACGGCGGCGGGTGGGACATTGTGAATCTGGGCGGCGACGGCAGTGTGGATGTCGGCGTCGTGGTGGAAGGCGTCGATGAGGGCGGGGTCGTTGCTGAGGTGCGCGAGCAGGCGGAGTTCGATCTGCGAGTAGTCGGCGGTGACGAGCAGGTTGCCCGGCGCGGCGATGAAGGCTTTGCGGATTTCGCGGCCCACGTCGGTGCGGATGGGGATGTTCTGCAGGTTGGGATCGCTGCTGGCGAGGCGGCCGGTCGCGGCGACGGTCTGGTGGAAGCTGCTGTGGATGCGATGCGTGCGCGGGTGGATGGCATCTTTGAGCGCGACGAGGTAGGTGGAGACGAGTTTGCTGAGTTGGCGGTACTCGAGAATGAGGGAGGGGATGGGCGTGCCCAGCGTGTCGTCGGCGGCGAGAGTTTCGAGGACTTCGGCGTCGGTGCTGAAGCCGGTCTTGGTGCGCTTCGCGCCCTTGATACCCAGGCCCGATTCGTCGTCGTCGGGCTTGTTGAAGAGAGCTGCAGCGAGCTGCTTGGGGCTGTCGGGATCGAAGGTGCGGCCGATAGATGTGCGGGCAGCGTCGTCGATGTTGCGGCGGATGATGTCGAGCTGGGTTTCGATGCGCTTGCGCTGGCGGTCGAGCTCGGCGGGATCGACGAGGATGCCGTTCCACTCGAGTTCGGCGAGGACTTCGATGAGAGGCAGTTCGACGGTGGTGAAGAGCTCAGTGAGACTCATGGCGTGAATTTGCGGGGCCATGATGTTGTGGAGTTGCAGCGCGACGTCGGCGTCTTCGGCGGCGTACTGCGTCGCGAGATCGAGCGGGACGGTGTCGAAGGTGCGCTGGGTTTTGCCTGTGCCGATGAGCTGCGTGATGGAGATATTGGTGCGATGGAGGAGGGCGAGGGCGAGAGCGTCGAGGCCGTGGCTGCTGCGCGAGGCATCGATGAGGTAGGAGGCGACCATGGAGTCGAAGCTGCCTGGCGGGAGCGTGAGGTTGACACCATGGGCGCGGAAGATGAGCAGGTCGTACTTGAGGTTGTGGCCGCACTTGGGGAGCGTGGGGCTCTCGAGGAGTGGGCGCAGAGCGGCGAGGACTTCGTCGGTGCTCAGGTGCTTGTCGGGTGTGGGACTGCGCGTGGGGATGTAGTAGGCTTCGCCTGGAGTGATGGCGATGGATACGCCGCAGAGTTTGGCGTCGTGGGGTGAGAGGGCGGTGGTTTCGGTGTCGATGGCGAGGATGGGGGCGGCGTGGCAGCGCGTGATGAGGGCGTTGAGGTCGGCGCGTGAGGTGATGCAGTGGTAGGTGCCGGACTGGGCCTCAATGGGCTGTGATGTCGCGGCTTCGCTGGCGAAGGAATCGAAGAGTCCTCCTTGGAGCGGATTCACTTCTTCGGGTTTGCGACGCGCGGGTTTGGCGGTGGCGGGTTGCGCGGCTCGCTCGGTGGGGCTGGTGGCGGGCATGATGGCGGACTGGCCCAGGATGGTGCGGATGTCGTCTTGGTAGCGGTTGAAGCCGAGTTCTTTGCAGATGGGGATGAGTTTTTCGAGCGCGATGACGCGGATGTCGGCGTCGGCTAGATTGAGCGTGACGGGGACATCGGTTCGGAGCGTGACGAGCGTGCGCGAGAGAGCGAGCTGGTCGCGCACGGCGCGGATGTTTTCGCCTCGCTTGCCTTTGATGTTGTCGGCGTCTGCGAGGAGTGCGTCGAGCGTGCCGTATTGGGTGATGAGCTGCGCGGCGGTTTTGTCGCCCACGCCTGTCACGCCTGGGACGTTGTCGACGGTGTCTCCCATGACGGCGAGCATGTCGATGACTTGCTCGGGCTTGAGGCCGGTGTCGGCGAGAAGAGATTCGGCGGTGAAGGGGGTGTCGGTGTGAACGTCAAAGAGTTCGACTTTGGGCGTGCCATCGCGCGTGGCGAGGAGCTGCTTGAGGTCTTTGTCTTTGCTGATCATGCGGATGCGCACGGCATCGCTGCGCAGTTGCGCGACAAGCGTGGCCATCACGTCATCGGCTTCGAAGCCTTCGGCGCCGAGGACGGGAATGTGCAGGGTTTCGAGGATGTGGAGGCAGCGCTCGACTTGAGGCTCGAGGTCTTCGGGCGGGGCTTTGCGCGTGGCTTTGTACTGCGGGTAGAGCTGGGTGCGGAAGGTGCCGTGATCGCCGCCGACGTCGAGGGCGACGCAGAGGTGTGTGGCGGGTGCGGCGGCGAGATTGGCGCCTTCACTGCGGAGGAGTTTCAAGAGCATGCCCACGAAGCCGAACGTCATGTTCGTCGGCTCCTTGGTGACGGGGCTGGTCATGGGCGTGCGGATGGCGTGGTAGGCGCGGAAGAACTGGGCGTAGGCGTCGATGATGTAGAGGGTGGGCATGCCGCAAGATTAGCGGCGGG
>DATGWV010000319.1:0-6232 GCA_035299305.1 Phycisphaerales bacterium
CCCGCGACGACCACCCGGCGACGATCCTCAGCCGTACCCGCCGCAGGCGTCACGACTTCCAGCTCCACCCGGCGAATGGGTGAATAGCGCCCGCGACCATCCAGCGTGGGAACGCCCGCATCAGACTCAGCCACGGCGAACGTACGTGCGTTGCCAACGGGGTTGAAGACCGTGTCAAGATCGCCGCGAATGCCCGGATCGAGCCGGCGGATGAACATCGCCACCTGCACGCCATCGCTCGCGCGACCGACATGTTCGTCACTGCGAGGCGGCACAATCACGCGGTCACGGCGGAACGCGACATCCCAAACAAACTGCGGGCCGTCACCCTTCTGCCGCAGCGTGAGCTCAGCCGCCGTCGGAGGCGGATTCTGCGGAGCAAGGCCCCGGAACTTGGGCGCGGGATACAGCCGCATCGCTTGATTGATGCTCAGCACGCCCGACGCATCCATCGCTCGTTCAATCGCGGGGAAGAGTCGTTCGATCTCCGCGACCGTGTTGTTCTCAACAACCGGATTGATGAACAGTGTGCCCTCGTTAAAGTCCAGCAGCGTCGACTCGGCGTTGCCCGTGCCCGTTTCCCACAAGCACAAGTCAGCGGGATCGCTGAAGCGTTCGTCGATGCGCATGCGGTCCAGCCCGCCCACGTACGGCTCGCTCAGCTTCGGGCTCGCGCGCATGAACGACTCCACGCTCTTCGCCGTCGAGTCACCCTGCACCGCGTCCGCCGCCTGCTTCTGCTGCACGACCACCGCCGGGAAGACCGAAGCCAGACCAAGCAGCCCCAGACCCAGCACGATCACACCGATCAACACTTCGATAAGCGTGAAGCCGGCGCGCGGGCGCGAGGAAGGAACGAACGCGGGAACGAATTCAAACGGAGTGCGATTCGTCACGGCTTGACCTCCTGCATGGCCCCAAGATAGCGAGAAAACGTGAAAATCCGGGCGTCGTACGGCTCTTGCACACCGTTGGGCGGCGTGCCCTGCGTGCTCAAGTCAGGCGCGATCCACGCATTGATGCGCTCCTGCACTTCCGCCGCGTCGATGCCCGAAAAGAGCGCGACATCGATCGGTGACGGATTGGTCGCGGCATCCGCCGACACCAGCAGCGAATTGGTCGAGCGGTTGAGCGAGCGAGCACTCACGCCCGATGCGACGTTGGTCTCAAGAGCAAGCGCGATGGTCTGCACCGGGCGAGCGAGCACGGTGTCGGTGCTCCGATCACCAAGCAACTTGTGCAAATCAGTCGTCTGATTCAGCTGCGCCGCCGCAGGATGCAGATTGCGATTGCTCAACATGCGGCGCACGACCGGCAGCAGATCACCATCCAGTTCATCCAGCCGATTCGCAGCCTCGTCATACGGCGGATCGTCGCGAAACTCATCCGACGCGACCACATCCACCACAAGCACCGTGGCGTTGTTGTTCGTCACAAGGTTGCCCGTCTTGCCTTCGTAGCGCACCACAAACGTCTGCCGGCGCCAGCCCTGCTCAGCCTGCGCAATATCCACCACGCTGGTCTCAGGCAGCACCCAGTTGCCCGCCTCGGCAACCGTCGCCGACGCGTCATTGATCCACTCGTACCAGCCATTGGGCGCAGCGGTCGTGTGCAGCAAACCCGGATCAGCAAACCCGCGCACCGTCCATCGCAAAGGCAGCGTAATGGGCTCAGACAATGTGACCGGCACAAACACTTCGCGATCAACGCGCACGTTCGCCACCGCCTGGCCATCCACACCCAGCACTTCGTCGTTCTTCAGGAAACCCGCCGACACCGCCGGCACGATGCGGCATCGGCCGTTCTCAAGGAAGAACACGGCCACCGCGTCGTTGTCGCTGCGCAGCGCCAAATCGCGCGCCGCCGTTAAACCCACGCGAAGCTGATTCTCCGCGAGGCTCTTCTCGCTGGACTTGAGCAGCCCGCTCAAGCCACTCGCGGCGAACGCCAGCAGCAGCACGAGCAAGCCCGCGACTGCGAGCAGTTCGACGATCGTGTAGCCGCGTCGGGCGACGTGAGGCTGTGCGAATGAAGTAGGCATCAGCGCTTCACCTCCCCATAGACAACAAGGTTGTCGCGTTCCGCGTCAAACCGCCGCTTGAGCGCCTGCCCCGGATCAAGCGTCACGCCCAGACCCGTTGCAATCGCCGCGTCAGTTTCATCGCCAAACACGCCGTTGGGCCCAGCCGCGACCAGTGCCCACATGTACCGCCCGCGCAGACCCGGGTTCTTCGCAATGTCACGGTCCGAGGGCACCACCGACTCACCCTGCACGCTCGACGGCGGGTTCAGCGTCGCGGTGTCATCCACGTACCGACCGATCAACCGCGGGATGCGCATCTCCGTGAAGTTCTGCGGCGCACGCCACGTGCCGTTGTCAAGATGCTCGTTGATCCACAGGTAGTATCGCACCGCGACGCCATTGCGATCACGCAGCTCAACACGCCGACCGCCGCTGTTCGACGTTTCGACGTACAGCTTCAGCGCGCCGCTCACGCCCACCAGCGAATCAAACCGCGTGCCCACATCCTTGCGATCCGCCTGCGTCGCTCGGCGAACCGACTCGGGCACTTCAAACGTGCCGTTCGACTCAGGCTTGAAGAACCCAGGCCCCGAGATGCCATCAATCGGCACGCCCGTCAGGCCTTGGCCATACGGCGTATCCAACGCGCCCGCGAGGAAGTACCCCAGCGACAGCGTGCTGAACCGCTGATCAAAACCATCCGCCGGATTCGCACCGGCGTTCGAGCCCGGTACGTTGCTGTTATCGCCAAAGGGCGTCAAGCGGTCCGTACTGCGCGAGCCCTCACCCCGCAGAAAAGCCAGGTCCGCCGGGTTGCTGCGATTGATGACCGTGATCGCGTTACGCGGCTGAGTCAGCGACACAACGCTGTTCCAGCCGCCCAGATTGTCGGCGTTCAGATCGCGCTGTTCGGCGACCAGCGGCACCGCGAAGTTGAACTGATTCTGAAACGTCTCAATCGCCTTGCCGACTTCCTGCAGCGCGTTGAGATCAACCGAGCGCTGCACGCTGCGCCGCGCGCTGCGAATCGACACGATGAGCAGCCCCATGATCACGCCGATGATGAGGATGCCGAAGATGATCTCGATGATCGTGAAGCCGCGTCGCGCCGCTGCATGTCGCTGCGTCGCGAGGCCGGGCGTGAAGTTGTGGCTGGTCTGTCGTTGCATGTGCGCTCCGCGCTGAGAACCCTGAAAATCCGCCGCCGAATGTGTTGCTCGCCAAACTTGCCCGCGCTCACGCGCGAACCGCCCAACGATCACACCGCGCCACCGCCCTGCAGACTCTGAATCATCTTGACCAGCGGCAGGAACATCGCCACGACGATGAGACCGACAAAGCCGCCCAGGAACACGACCATCAACGGTTCAAGCAGGCTCACCAGCGACGCGACGGCGACGTCGACTTCTTCGTCGTAGTTGTCCGCGATCTTCATGAGCATCTGGTCAAGTTCACCGGTCTCTTCACCCACGTCGATCATGTTGACGACAATCGCGTCACACGTCTTGCTCTCACGCAGCGGGCCTGCAAAGCCTTCACCTTCGCGAATGCTGTCATACACGCCCTGCAGAGCCTTCTCAAAGACGTAGTTGCCGCTGGTTTCCTTCGTGATCTTGATGGCTTCCAGAATCGGCACGCCCGCCGCGATCAGGGTGCCCAGCGTGCGCGTGAAGCGCGCGATCACCGTCTTGCGCACCAGATTGCCGAAGACCGGAATCCGCAGCATGACGATGTCCGTCGCCGCCCGGCCCGGCTCGGTCTTGCGAATGAGCTTGAACAGGAACCAGAGGATGATGGGCGCGGGCAGCACGATGATCCAGCCCGGAATGACCTGCCCCGCCTGCGATCCGGCGAACCAGCGGCTGGTGGCCATCAGCCACATCGTGAGCGTGGGCAGATCGACGCCGAAGTCTTTGAAGATTTCCTCGAACTTGGGAATGATGAACACCATGATGCCCGTCAGAATGATCGTCGCGATACCGACGACCACCGCGGGATACACCATCGCGCCCTTGATGCGGCGCTTGAGGCGTTCGCTCTTTTCCATGAACTCCGCAAGGCGCTGCAGGATGATGTCAAGCACACCGCCGACTTCACCCGCCGCCACCATCTTCACATAGAGGTGGTTGAAGGCCTTGGGATACTTGCTCATCGCTTCCGACAACGCGGTGCCGCCTTCGACTTCTTCCGAAATGCCGATAAGCGTGTTCTTCAGCTTGCCGGGCTTCTGCTGGCTCTCGAGAATCTGCAAGCTGCGGAGCAAAGGCAGACCTGCGTCCTGCAGCGTGGAAAGCTGGCGAGTGAAAGTCGTCAGTTGCTTCTGACCGACCTTGCCGCCGCGCCGCGTGCCGGGCTTCTTCTTCTTGGCGGCTTCACCACCAGTCGCGCCCCCGCCCGCGTCCTTCTTCGCCGCGGCTTGTTCCTTGATGTTGGAGGGGTACAGGCCCTGGCTCTTGATCTTCGCGATCGCTTCTTCCGTCGAAGTCGCTTCGATCGTGCCCTTCTGCGGCTTGCCCGATGCGTTCAGAGCTTCATATGCAAACGTCGCCATGAATCAAACTCCCGAGTCTCTAGTCAAGCCACCGCAGCAGCTCGTGGTTGTTTTCAGTTCTCGACCGTCTTCACTTCGTGCCTACGCGCCCCTGTGCGTTCGTCAAATCTCATCTTCCAACGTCTCACGCACGACTTCGTCAATCGTCGTGATGCCGTCGTAGATCGCCAGCAAGCCCGCCTCGCGCAGCGTGCGCATGCCGCGCTGGCGTGCATAGCGACGAAGCTGCGCCGTGTTGGCGTTCTTCATCACCATCTCGCGCATGGTGTCGTCCATCGTCATGATCTCAAACAGCGCGACGCGCCCGCGATAGCCGCTGTTGTTGCAGTTGTCGCAGCCCTTGCCCATCGCGAACTTCTTGCCCTCGACCTGCTCCATGCGCAGGCCCAGTTCCATGATCTCTTCTTCCTTGGGCGTGTAGGGCGTCTTGCACTTCTTGCAGATCGTCCTCGCCAGTCGCTGCGCGATGACGCCTTCGATCGTCGCCGTCAGCAGGAACGGCTCCACGCCCAGGTCCACCAGACGGATGATGCTGCTGGGCGCGTCGTTGGTGTGCAGCGTGCTCAGCACCAAGTGGCCCGTCAGGCTCGCCTGCACCGCGATCTGCGCAGTCTCAAGGTCGCGGATTTCACCGACCAGAATCACGTCGGGGTCTTGACGCAGGAAGCTGCGCAGCAGCTTCGCGAACGTGTTCCCCGCGTCGTTGTTCACCTGGCACTGACACAGCCCGTCGATGTCATATTCCACCGGGTCTTCAGCGGTCAGAATCTTCGTCTCGATGTCGTTCAGCTTCGCCAGCGCCGCGTACAGCGTCGTCGTCTTGCCGCTACCTGTCGGTCCCGTCACCACCACAATGCCGTTGGGCTTGGTAATGAGCCGGCTCACCGTGTCGTAGTCATCCTGCCGCAGACCGATGCGGTCGAGGCTCAGCTCAACGTTGCTGCGGTCCAGCACGCGCATCACGCAGCTCTCGCCGTAAATCGTCGGCAGAATCGCGATACGCAAGTCCACCGGTTTGCCGCCCACGGTCAGTTCCACGCGACCGTCCTGCGGCAACCGCCGCTCGGCGATGTCAAGGTCGGCCATGACCTTCACGCGGCTGATGATCGCCGGCCCAAGCTGCTTGGGAGGCGGCACCATTTCATACAGCACGCCGTCGATGCGGTAGCGCATCTTGAACTCGTCTTCAAACGGCTCAAAGTGAATATCGCTCGCACGATCCTTGATGGCCTGCAGCAGCACCAGGTTCAGCAGCTTGACGACCTGATTGTCGTTGGCCGCGTCCGTCAGCGCTTCCAAGTCAATCGACTGGTCGCCCTTGCCCAGTGCCTGGAACTTGGGGTCAACCTTTAGGTTGCTGACGACGTCGCTGACCGACTCCTTCTTGGAGAAGTGCTTGGCGATCATCGCGTCGATGACAGTCGGGTCCCCGACCACCGCCTCAACTTTGCCACCCAGCAGCAGCCGCAGATCGTCCACCGCGCGGAAGTTGTTGGGCGACTTCATCGCGATCTTGAGCCGCTTGCTCGTGGGGTTGTACTCGATCGGAATGACCTCGTACATCCGCACGTTCTCGGACGGAATCACGTCCTTCAGCTTGTCATCAAGATCGAACTCTTTCAGACTGTCGTACGCCATGCCCGCCTGGCCGGCCAGCG
>DATGWV010000320.1:0-2229 GCA_035299305.1 Phycisphaerales bacterium
CAGCAGCACGGCGAACAAATCGAGCGTGATGGCGCCGAAGATCTCCTTCTGCGTCCAGATGTGTTTCGCACCGGCGAGCGTGGAACGCACGCTGATGGGCTCCGTGCTGTATTCCTGCGCCGCAGGCCTTGTGCGAGCGACGCACAAGGCGAACGTCAGCGTGCCAATCGCCATCGCGGCGTACGCGGGCCACGCCGAGTCGCGCATCGCGATCAGCACGCCTGCAATGAGCGGCCCCAGCGTTGCGGCGAGCTGAAACAGCACGCTGTTCCACGTCACGGCGTTATGAAACGTGCCGACGGGCACAAGTTGAGCGAGAAAGCCGTTGCGCGCCGGACCGGCAAACCCACGCACGAGTCCGGTCAGCGCGATGAGCACATACAGCCACACGATCGGCGCTTGCAGGTAGCTCGCGAGCGCGAGCAGCAACGCAAGCAGGCCAAACGCCGACTGCGTGATGACGATGATGCGACGGCGGTCAAATCGGTCTGCCACCTGTCCCGCGATGAGCGCGAAGCCAATGACGGGCAACGCCCGCGCCAGCCCCGCATACCCCAGATGCAGCGGATCGTTGGTCCGCTGATAGATATCCCAGCCGATCGCCGTGCTCAGTATCTGTAACCCCATGCCCGACGTAAGAAACCCCGCGGCGTACAAGCGATAGTTCCGCAGCCGCAGCGCGGCGATGGCGTCGTGCTTCACCGGAGCCGACTGCGTTGCATCATCGCCTGCATCCATGCGAAGCGACCTTATGCACGACATCCGATGATGCCATCATTGCGCGGCGTACGTGATCGATTTCGTCGGGCGTCGCCACAGCCAGCGCATGAGCAGCGCGAAAAGGAAAAACCAGCAGAAGCCCAAACCGAATCCCGCCACCACCTGCAGGTCTGTTACGCGAAACTCCTTAGTTCGACGCGTCACGAGTTGCTCGGTCTGGCTTGCAGCTGCGTACAGACTCGGCTGGCCACGCCGCGCGATTCCCCAGACACCTTCGCGGAGCACGGTGACGAGCGTGCGCGCGTCGTCTGTATCACGCAGCCCTCCAGCCTGTGCAAGGTGGGTCTCAAGTCCCGCGATGAGATCAGACTCGGGAATCACTTGCTCGCCCCGACTGTCTTTGATGATCCATCGCGTCCACGTTTCCGCGTACGCATAGTCCTGATCCCGCAGGCTCACGCTAAAGGTGCGGTCACCGATCGTGACGGCGCCGTTGATCCAGCCACCGATGACGGCTCCGTCTCGCGTGACGATTTTCCACGTCCACGCGATGCGGGCTTCGTTGGTTGAGCCCAACCAGTGCCGCGTTGTGCACGATCCCGCGTTGGCATACGCAGCAGGCATGCTCCTAAGACCGATGACCCATGGCATCATGCCCGCGGCCATCCATGTCAGTCCCACCAGCACCAGCGACACGACTTTCGGCGGATACCGCCGCTCACGCTGCCCACGCACCCGAACAGTTCGCAGCGTCAATCGCGTCGCACACTCCGGACAAATCGTGCGACCATCAAGTCCGGCTGTGCCGGCGCCCACGAGCGATTCCACGTCGTATCCGCAGCGACACTGCGTCGCGGCGTGCCAACTGGTCGCGCGCCCGAAGACGCACCAGCACACCAACGCGATGCCTAGCGCGACAATGACAAACACAACCAACGTCACGACATCTGCCCCTCCCTGTGCCGCGTCTGACTTCTGAAGAAGAACGTCCCGGGCGCGATTCGAACGCGCGACCTGCCGCTTAGAAGGCGGCTGCTCTATCCAACTGAGCTACCGGGACACGTCGCCAGCTCGTTCGGAGCGAGCGATTTCGGTATGGTACTCAATTCCCGCTCCTCGTCGCCGACGGATCATGCACATCGCAAAACCGGCGAGAAGCAGCGCAATCGCGACCGCGACCACGGCTGCTCCAACGCCCGCAGCGAGAGCGATTGTCGGCTGGCTGCTCAACGAAGCCAGAAAGATGCAAGCCACGCAGCCGACACCTGCCGTGATCGCTCCGATCGCAAACAACCACATGTTCCGCTGCGAGACAGGAGTTTGATGTTTCGTCGCTGATCGCAACGCGACCGCCATGACCCCCAACCCGACGAGCGTGAGAAGGGGCACCCCAACCATGACCGCCACGATGCCGAAAAACACGGTTGCTGCGGCCACAAACTCGGGAGAGCTCATCATGGCAACGCGATCCCGACAGGAGACTGGCCCCAACCCGGCACAACGACACCC
>DATGWV010000321.1:0-2814 GCA_035299305.1 Phycisphaerales bacterium
GAAGTTGGCAACCACGCCAACCGCGACGGAGACCACGACGATGGCCAAGCGACCCACCAACCCCACGAAGCGAAGTACCGCGAAGAGCACCAGCAAGCCCACCAGCGACCCGCACGCCGCTCACCGCGAAGCCCTGCACGAACAAGTCCGCCAGCTGCTCGACCTTGAAACGCTCGCCGACCGCAAGCGCGACAGCTTGGACTTCCACGAAGTCGGCGTCAGCGACATCCGCGCGATCATCGCCTTGGCTTTCGACGCTGGGCTCAACGCCGCGAGCGGCAAGCCCGCCCCGGTGTTGAGCACCGACCCCGCAGCGATCATCGCGAGCATGCACATCAGCAAGCGCGATGGCCGACCGACTGGGGGCAACTGGGTAAGCGGCACGATTGCAGGCCACAGCTTTGAAGCATTGGTTTTCGCTGAACACGCGGAGAGCTCCAGCTACGAACTCGGCAACAGCCGCATCAGCAAGCTCCACTTGACCCACCAGATCACGAAGCGCACCGCCGCAGCGTTTGACAGAGGATGGGAAGTCACGCCCACCAGCGAATTGGCGAAGGCCATCGTCGATGTGCTCGCCAGCGGGCTGGCCGAGACGGTGTTCGGCAAATGAACCGCCGACGACCGCCGCATGCGAAAGCGTGCGTGCGTTCATTTCCCAGCGCGATGTGTGCTGGGGCTTCGAATCCACCATCAGGAGATCTCCACGATGCCCGTCACCCAGAAGACCAAAAACGCCAAGACCGCGAATGCGAAGCCGAAGAAGACCAGTGGTGCCAAGGACAACGGCACCAAGAAGACGCCAACCGGCACGAGCACAGGGACGAGCAGCCAGCCTCCCTATCCACAACCCCCGCGAACAAATTCTCTAGCCGTGGCGGTGGGGGAGGCGGGCGGATTCTCTGGTTAACACCCGGGATGGACGGTCACGCGGAAGGCGTCACCGCGAGATCGCACCACGCCAAAAACGGCTCTGGCGCAGCGCCAGCGGTGTTCAAATACTCCAGCCGTCCAAATTGCAGGGTGATTGATGCTCGGAAACTGGTTAACGGCCGGCATCTCGACCATCAGATGGTACGGGGTGGAGAGAATGGTTATGTCCAGCTGGGGGATGAGTTCGAGATCGAGGCGTTAACCAGTGGGTTGGAGAGAATCCAGCAAGCGACCGCGGACTCAGCGGTGTAGATGATGTCACTTGGCGGGTCTCTGCACGCTGCTCCTACACAAATGTCACCTCGCTCGGCACAATGTCACGATGCTCCAGCTGCTCCGGCGACTGCTGGGCGTGATCGCCGCCGCGACGCAGGCGGCGTTGGGGTCGGAGCACCAGTTCAGCAAGCCAGATGGTTGTCCGTGATGATCAAGGCACGACGGATTTGAGCACGGTCACAACGTCTTGCCCAGTTACAGCTCCATCCTCGTTAACGTCCGCGCGTGGATCTAGGCTCTGAAGCAGCCGAGCGCATTCGTCAACATCTAGAACCGATACAACGCCGTCACGGTTCAGGTCTGCACGCACCGTCTCGCGGACAAACACGCGGAGTTCTACTGCCGGAGAGGTTGTACCCGGCTTTCGCAGCGACTGCGCCATCTGCAGCAGCGAATCAGTGGAACCTGCTGAGAGCTCAAAGACACAGCAAGGATCGGATCTGATTGGTGAGATCCGTGATACGTCGTTGATGAGTGAAGATGCGATCAGGCGCACTTCTGCCTCAACACTTTCATCGACTCTCATGCGGCGTTCGATCAAGATCCAATCTGAATCGCTGGACCTCCAAACGCTGCTGTATGACATCTTGTCCGTGTGAAGCGCACCGATAAGCTTCTTCAACTGGAGTGCATCTTCTGTCCAGACGAACCACCATCCGGAGCTTCCGCCCCTCGCCAGCTTAAGGCCTAGCCCTGAAGCCGCGTTCTCGAGCTCCTGAACGTCAGTTGCGTAGTAGATTGCATGCAAACCCACGACTCTTGACATGGATGCCAAGGCGTCGTCCGGCACCGTCTCGCCAAAGGCCAACTCTCCCCATGCTGGCGATCCGTCGCGATCAACCACCGCAGGTGACTTGAACCTCACCGCAGGATCAGCAGGATCTGGTTCGTGTGGGTTCGATTCAGGCTCTTCAACGAGAGCATCGGGAACTGAACCGCTGTGCGTTGCTGACTCCGCAATCGATACGACGAGTCCAGGTTGTCCCGAGGGACCGATGATGAGACTCTCGCAGGGGCTCACTATCGCTCTGGTGTCGACTCCCCGTCTAGCGATCGCGATCCCTGTGTCGACCTGATTCAGCAGGCCGTCCCGATTGATGTCGGCACGCACGTGGAGGGCATTCTGACGATCAAAGACAACGCCTTCAAGGGAACGGACGGCGCCCACATCGGAGTTGTTAGTTCTCCGGTCCATGAAGGCGTCGCCCTCGAGTACTGTGAATACTACACGTTTTCCTGCCATGAATGCGTTATTGAAGGGATCAACTACGTTCCCCAGCGTCAAGCAGTATCGCACTCGGTCTGCAAGCGGCCGCGAGAACGTAATTGTGGCCACGCGCTGATCAAAGCTAAGTTCAGTCGTCCAAGAAAGGTCACTCAGATCGACGGGGTTACCCAACAGATCGCGGCCCACGATCGTTAGCGCCGCGGCGGTCACTGTTTCAGACTTTGCCGGACGAGAGAAGTAGACTGCAAGTTTGCGCACCGCCTCGATACGCGACTCTGTGTACTCCGTTGAGCCTGATACATCAGTCCTCACATTCTCGGTTCCGTGGTCAGCAAGAATCTCCCAGCGGCTGATGGCAGGCGGCCCGCCCGCCAAGG
>DATGWV010000322.1:0-2046 GCA_035299305.1 Phycisphaerales bacterium
GCCGGCTGCGACTCCATCGACTTCAACAACAACTCCGTCTTCCCCGAAGACCAAGATGTCGTTGATTTCTTCAGCGTCCTCGCAGGCGGCACGTGCCCAACCTGCAACGACATCGACTTCAACAACAACGGTGTCTTCCCCGAAGATCAAGACGTCATCGACTTCTTCAACGTGCTCGCAGGCGGAGCGTGCTGAGACAACGCGTTCGCGTGCCGTTCGCATGAGAATTGTGTGCGCGCCGCTCCTCATATAATGCCCGTGCGAGATGGGTGTTCGGGGAGTCGGTCATGGCACAAGCAAAGTCGGGCGTTCTTCACTTCGCATTCGGCGGCGTGGTCTTCATGTACGCGCACATCGCGAGCGCGCAGTACACGTTCACGTCTCTCGGGCAATACGGCCCATCCACCGCAACGCGGGCCTTCGCCGTGACTGAAACGGGATTGGTCGCTGGCATCGCAGGCAGCACCGTCTTCCGCTGGACACCCGCAGGTTTCGTGACCGTTGCTGGCGCAAGTTCCGTGCGCGACATGAGCGCCGACGGCAGCGTGATGGTCGGCCCGGCAGGTCGCTGGTCCGCTCTCACCGGCGCATGGCAACCGCTTCTCGCGGCGACATGTATCGACATGTGCCCGCCCAACGGCTGCACATGGTGCGGCGAGGTGCGTGCGGTCAACGCCGTGAGCCCCGACGGTTTGCTGATCGTGGGCGAAGCCGACAACACGCCCATCGCCGGCGAAGGCCGCCCCGCGTACTGGTACACATGGTCCAGCAACGCGCTGCTCTTCCCCACAGGTTGCACCGATTCGTATTACAACTCCGTCCGCCGATTCACCGCCACCTGCGTGAGCCCTGACGCACGCTACGTCGGCGGCAGCGACTACGGCCTGCACATCACCATCGGCTGCGGCGGCGGCAGAGTGTGGGACAACCAGACCGGCACCGTCGCGTCGCCGGCCGGATTCGCGGGTGAGTTTGGCGTCGTCAATGGCATCAGCGCCGACGGCCAGGTCTTTGCCGGCGTGGGCTCGATTGGCGTGCCGCTCTTCGGGCCATACGGCGCAGTCGCCCGCCGCGTGACGCGCGCGGGCGTTGAAGAGATCATCGCTGGCGATAACCCGCCCACTGGCGCATACGTGCCCGTCGTCACCGGCATGTCCGCCGACGCATCGCGCATCGTCGGCTATCGCAAAGCCGGTTCCAACGAGTACAGCGCATGGATCTGGCTCCAAGGACGGGGCACGACCGACCTCCGCCAGTTCCTCATCGCACGCGGCGTGAACATGACCGGCTGGACGCTGAACTCCGTGCGCGACATCTCGCGCAACGGCCGCTTCCTCTGCGGCGACGGCATCGCCCCCGATGGCCGCACCACCGCGTGGCTTATTGAACTCCCCGACGACGCCCGCTGCGACTCCATCGATTTCAACGCCAACAGCGTCTACCCGGAAGATCAGGACGTGATCGACTTCTTCCACGTCCTCGCGGGCGGCACGTGCCCAACCTGCAACGACATCGACTTCAACAACAACGGTGTCTTCCCCGAAGACCAAGACGTGATCGACTTCTTCAACGTGCTTGCGGGCGGAGCGTGCTGAGCGGCGTCGTGCTTACATAATCCAAACAAACACAAAAATACACGCAAACTCCTGAAAATTATGGAGCGGTGAACAGCCGAAGCGGGTATATTGCATCGATCACGCCTTTCTCTGGATAATTCTATCGGAGGTCTGTATGTCGATTCGTGCGTCCATTCTCGCTCTTCTGGTTGCTTCGGCTGGCGCAGTCGCGCAGCCGGTGTTGGTCTTGCACAGTCTGGCTGGTGGCGACATGTCCGCCGATGGCAACAAGGCTGTGGGCTACTTGTTTGATCCGCAAGTCGGCGAGTACCGCGTGTACACGTGGCAGCGCGGCGTGGGGTACACCGCCATCGCGGGCACGGGCTTCGCGGCGGAACCGGTGTGCGCGTCGGACGATCTCTCCGTGCTCGCGACGGCTGCACGCAACGTGGCGAACTGGGGCAATCTGAATTGCTTCGAGGGGTACTGC
>DATGWV010000323.1:0-19209 GCA_035299305.1 Phycisphaerales bacterium
CGCCGCCCCATCCATCCCATCCCGCGCGTCACCGGACCCGCGAACACATAAATGATGCCGATGAAAATCCCCAGCCCCACGGCCGCTGCGATGATGATCAAGATGATGTCATGCGTTCCCATCGCTGATCGTCCACGCGCCTGCTCGTCGTGACTCTATCTTCGGAAAGCACGTGCCTCGATTTCCACGCACGAGCCGTGTTGAAAAGTCGCACACGTGCCAGCACGCAAAACGTCAATCTTCCTTTCGCGGCGCCGGCACCGTATAGCTATCGGTCAGCCACCCGAAAAGATCGCTGTCCTGCGCTCGCTTATCAACAAACGGATACGTCGCCGCCGTGGGCTTCGTCCAGCGTTTGCTCTTCGGGCATCTTGCCGGAGGCCGCTCCGCGAGCAATCCCGCCAAAGGCCTCGCGGCGACTGCATCAGGCAACGTAACCGAAAAGCTGCGACTTTGCATCCCTGTCGCCGCAATGCGCACCTGCACGCACGCCCGCACATCCGGCAACGCACGAGAGATATTCCCAGGCCACTCCACCAGCGCGACAGCATCGCCCGCCGCCTGCTTCGTTTGCGGATCAAACAACTGATCCCACCCGAGCGGCTCCAGATCCTCATCGCTCGTCACGCGATACGCATCGACGTGCACCAGTCGCGCAATACCTCGCACCATCGTCGTCACCGGATACACGTTTACGATGATGAACGTCGGACTGCTCACATGCCCGGGCTTCACACCCAGCGCTTCCGCAAGCGCTCGCGTAAACGTCGTCTTGCCCGCGCCCAGATCGCCTTCGAGCAGCACGACATCGCCCGCCGACAACACATCCGCCAGCCCGCCCGCCAGCGCCGCCGTCATCTCTTCATCCGTGCTCACGCGCGTGAACGAGATCATGCGTGCTCAAATCCTTTCTGCGACACGTCAATGACGCGATCACCCTCGCGCAGCACGCATCCCGCGCCCGCGACGACCGTGCCAATGCGAGTCAGCGGCGTGCCCACGCCCGGCACATGCGTCGGCAACGCAGTGCCGCGCGACACCGTGAACAGCAGCTCGTAATCTTCACCATCAGCAATCGCGTGCAGGACGCGTCGCGTTGGCTCCGAGAGGGGAATCAGTGAACTCTCCAACTCGACCCGCACGCCTGACGCCGTGGCCAGTCGCGCTGCATCCAGGCCCAGGCCGTCCGACACATCCATCATCGCATGCAAGTCGCCATCCAGCGCATCCGCCAGCCATGTTGCCTCACGCACCCGTGGTGTAAACGTCAAGTGCTTCCCGCCTCCCACAAACACGAATTCGCGATTGGGCGATTCCAAAAACGATCCTCCGATCGTTCCCGTCACATACACATCATCTCCAGCACATGCCGTACTGCGGCGCACTGGCCCGCGCCGCGCATGCACTCGGCCGATCATCGAAATGCTCAGCGTCAGCGGCCCTTCATCGTCCAGGAAGCTCGCGATGTCGCCTCCAACCACAGGCACGCCCAGCGCCATCCCGCTCGCGTGTATCGCGTCAAACAGGGCATTCGCCCGCGACTGCGGATAGTCGCGCCGCATGACGCATCCCGCCAGCGCCGCGATAGGCGTCCCCGCCATCGCCGCAATGTCCGACAATGGCCGCGCCAGCGCCTTGCGCGCAATCAGTTCCAAAGGTGTCCCGAGTGTAAAGTGCCGATGCTCAATGAGCTGATCAACTTTCAGCAATATCGGCCCGCCGTCGTTCACTTCCACCACGGCGCAGTCATCACCCGGCCCCAGCAGCACCTGCGGAAAGGCATCCATCAGCGATCGACTTCGCGAGTAGATATGCGTGAGCAGCGCGTTCTCGTGCACGCCGCAATCGTATCAGCCGCGTCACGCGTACAGATCAAGTCCCTTGACGCCCGCGTTCGAGGACTCGGTGCGGCCTACGTCCTTCGCCGCGTCGAGCATCTGCACAATCGCCGCGCCTTGCTGCTTCTGCACGTCCATGGACTTCTTCGCCACAGCGATGTCCACACTGCTCTGCAGCTGCGCGTTCGACAATGACGTTGCAATGCCAGCGATATCCATGCCCTCTCATTCGGCTCAAAATCCCTGCAACATAACCGAATGAACGCCAAACCGCTCGTTCTTCCGCCTGCCTTTATGACGAATAGCACATACGAGGGCTTGCGTCATCGCCCCAAATGTGGTTGAATGACTCCCGCGTTTGCGTGCGTCCGCGAGCTCCGGAGGGAGGCTTGCCGGACCCAAAGGGCAGCCTGGAGGGGCTGCCCTTTCGCATTCTCGCACCTGCATCTCTTGTAACACTGATCCATTCCCGCGCCCGCGACGAATCCATGTCGTGAGCCAACTGCCCTTCCGCATCCTCATCGACGGCGACTGCCCGCTCTGCAAGCGCGAGGCGAACTTCATGGCCCGTCTCGACAAGGGACGCGGCAACCTCATTCTCATCGACATCGCCGACCCCGCCTTCGACGCTTCCAAGTACAACACCACCTTCGAAGCCGTCATGGGCACCATCCACGGCGTTCTGCCCGACGGCACGCTCGTCACTGGCATGGAAGTCTTCCGCCGCGCCTACGCCGCCATCGGGTGCAACTGGCTCCTCGCATGGACCGCATGGCCCATCTTCCGCCCGCTTGCCGACGCCGGCTATCGCTTCTTCGCCAAGCACCGCCTTCGCTTCACCGGTCGCAAGGACGCCTGCACCAACGGTCGCTGCAAAGTCGCCTGATCGCTCCTGCTGCGTCGCAAACTCGCATCGTGCACCATCATCGCATCGCTCACGTGCAACAATCGCCCGTGACCGCCCCTCTCGTCTCATCCGCCGACGATGCTCTCTACCTGAGGCTCGCCGCTCGCTGCGCCCTCCGCGCTCAAGGTCGCGCCGAGCCCAACCCGCTCGTCGGCTGCGTGCTCGTGCGCGATGGCCGCGTCATCGGCATCGGTCACCATCGCCGCTTCGGTGCGGCACACGCCGAAGTCGAAGCCATCACCAACGCCCGCGCCCGCGGCGAGCGCATCGATGGCGCAACTGCCTACGTCACCCTTGAACCCTGCAATAGCTGGGGCCGCAATCCGCCCTGCAGCGACGCCCTCGTCGCCGCGAAGGTGCGCGAAGTCGTCTACGCCGTCACCGACCCCAACCCCATGAAAGCCGGCGGCGCACTCCGCCTCCGCGAAGCCGGCATCATCGCCCGTCAATCAACCGCCAGCCCGCTCGCCACCGCTATCAGCCAACCCTTCATCAAACGCGTTACCACGGGCCTGCCGTGGGTCATTGCAAAATGGGCCCAAACCATCGATGGCCGCGTCGCCACGCGCACGGGCGAAAGCAAGTGGATCAGCGGCGTGTGGGCCCGCCAGCGCGTCCACCAACTCCGCGGCCGCGTCGACGCCATCCTCACCGGCATCGGCACTGTCGTCGCCGACGACCCGCTCCTCAACGCCCGACTTCCGCGCTCGCCGCGCCGCGTCGCCAAACGCGTCATCGCCGACACAGGCCTCGAAATCCCCCTCGACTCGCAGCTCGTTCGCACCGCGCGCGAACTGCCCACGCTCGTTGCCTGCGAACGCAGCATGGCCAGCGGCACCTACACCGCGAAGAAACGCGCCGCCCTCGATCAAGCCGGCGTCGAGATCATCCCCATCGCCGACCAAGGCATCGGTGGCGGCCTCAATCTCCGCGAACTCTTGACCGCTCTCGCACGTGATCATCACGTCGCCACTGTCATGATCGAAAGCGGCCCGGGCCTGCTCGGCTCTCTCTTCGAGTCCGACCTCGTCGACGAAGCCGTCGTTTACATCGCTCCCATGCTCCTCGCCGACGAACAAGCCCGCAGCGCAGCGGTGGGGCGGGTCGCCGAAAAGCTCAGCAACGCGCGCCAGTTCCAACTCTGCCGTGTCAAGGCACTCGATGGCGATGTCGAAATCACCTATCGCCGCGTGCGGGAGCAAACCGTGTGAATCTGCGTGATTTCACGTCCCAGGGCTCTCTCCCCGGCTTCATTCGCCGTCGCTATGCACTTCTCCTCGGATCCTCCTTCGCACTCAACGGCATCCTCGCTCTCATGCTCGCGTTGCCGCTCGATCGCACGCTTGATCTCCTGCTCATGCTCAGTTTCCTCACGAGCGCCTTCATCTCAACCATCGTCTGGATTCTCTTCCTCAACCGCTGCGACCAAATCAGCCACCAGGCCACCACGCGGCTCGGCCTGCGCTGCTGGGAGTGCGGCTACGCCATCGATGGCTTGGTAGATACGTCCAAGTGTCCCGAGTGCGGCGTGCACTACGACGAAAACACGCTCCGCACGCGCTGGCATCAGTTCAGCGACTGGTCCCGCAGCGGTGTCTAGATCAGTATGGCAAACTTCCAAGCCATCCCGCGATTCCTGCTGCGTCGCGCCATCTGGTGCTCGCTTGCCGTTGTCATCATCTCACTCGCCGCCGCGTTCTTCCTGCCGGCCTTCTCCGCATCGCGACGCGGCATGTCCACCTTCCTCGTTCTTCTTCTAGCGGCCATTACCGCTCCCGTGCTCATCTACGCCATGTCACTCTGGTCGCGCCGCTTCGTTGCGAAAGTCCACGCTCGAGACTACCGAGTCTGCTGGAAGTGCGGCTACGACCTCCGCGATCTCCAGCAGCAAGGCATCTGCCCCGAATGCGGCTCAGCCTTCACCATGACCGAGCTGCGCGAGAAATGGAGCCGCTTCGAACGCGAAACCGCAGGCACGTCCCGCCAGCCGCCCGCGTAGCATCCTCCATGGACCTCCCGGTGCTCGCGCCGATTCTCATCGCTTCATCGTTTCTCAGCGGCTCCATTCCCTTCAGCCTGCTGGTGGGCAAACTCAAAGGCGTCGACATCCGCAAAGTCGGCTCGGGCAATCCCGGTGCGACCAACTTGGGCCGCGCACTCGGCCGCAAGTACTTCTTCATCGGCTTCACGCTCGACATGCTTAAAGGCCTCGTGCCCGTCGTCATCGCAGGCCTGCTCCTCCACACCATCGGCCGCTTCGTGAGCGCGAGCGCGCCCACCGGCGTCTGGCTCGCCTGTGCCATCGCCGCCGTCCTCGGACACGTCTTCACGCCCTGGCTCAAGTTCAAAGGCGGCAAAGGCGTCGCCACGGCATTTGGCGCGTTGCTGGGCGTCTTCCCCGTTCTCACCATCGTCGGCGTCATCGCGCTGGGCATCTATCTGCTGTGCCTCTGGCGCACGCGCATCGTCAGCATCTCCAGCATGCTCGCCGGCTGCAGTCTGCCCGTCACCACAGCGCTCTTGCTCGCCACCCGCGCCAACGACGCCACGGCCGCGCTCACTCGCGACTCAGGTCCGTGGTACCTTGGTCTCACACTGCTGCTGGCAGCCCTCGTGCTCTACACACACCGCGCCAACATCGCGCGCCTGCGTGCAGGCACCGAGCCCAAAATTGGCCAGCGCGTCGCCGCCAACTCCTGATGCCTAGCCTCGCGCGCCTTACAGCCGCGAAGCCTTGTTGATGATCACCGGCTTCGTCGGCACATCGCCGTGCTGGCCGTAATCACCCGTCGGCACGTTCTTGATCTTGTCCACCACATCCGCGCCCTTCACAACCTTCCCAAACACCGCATACGCCCCGCCATCGCGCTGCGGCTGATCAAGAAAATCATTGTCCTTCACGTTGATGAAGAACTGGCACGTCGCGCTGTTCACCGTGTTGGGGTTGGGCTTGCCGTCACCCAGCCGCGCCATCGCCACCGTGTACTTCTTGTTCTTCAGCCCGTTCTGCCACTCGTTCTTGATGGGCTTGCCCGTCGGCTTCTGCTCCATCCGCGCCGTGAACCCGCCGCCCTGGATCATGAAGTTCTCAATCACGCGGTGAAAGATCGTGCCGTCGTAGTGGCCGCTGTCGACGTACGACAGAAAGTTCGCCGTGCTCACCGGCGCGGCGACATCATCCAGTTCAAGCACAATCTGACCGTGATTGGTGTCCAGCGAAACTTGCGTGGGCATTGACTGATTCCGTTCTGTGCTGCGTCGACAGACGCAGTGGGGGAGTTGAAGCAACACGCGGCCGTCACGCTCGACGCGCCGCGAACCGAAAAAACCGGGCACGAGCGTGCAGCCCGTGCCCGATCATGACATCGCAAGACTGACTTTACTCAGACTTCTTCTCTTCCGGCTTCTTCTCAGCGGGCTTGGTTTCCGCCGGCTTGCTTTCCTTGCCAGCGTTTACCTTCGAGTCCGCCTCATCCTTCGTCAGCCGCTTCGCCGTCGTAATGACCGGCAGTTCATTGGGCACGTCAGGCATGCGAGCCTTGACGCCCGTGGGCAGATAGCGAATCTTGTCGACCGCTTCCATCCCCGCGATGACCTTGCCAAACACCGCATACCCCGCGCCGGTCGAAGGACCAGGATCAAGGTTGGGGTTGTCCACCACGTTGATGAAGAACTGCGCCGTCGCGCTGTCCGGCGCGCTCAGCCGCGCCATCGCGATCGTCCCACGCGAATTCTTCAGCCCGTTCTTCGACTCGTTCTTGATCGCGGCTTCCGTCGGCTTCTGCTTCATGTCGCCGTCAAAGCCGCCGCCCTGAATCATGAAGTTCGAAATCACGCGGTGAAACACCGTGCCGTTGTAGAAGCCCTTGTCGACGTACGACAGGAAGTTCGCGACCGTGATCGGCGCCTTCTCCGCGTTCAGTTCCAGCACAATGTCGCCCTGCGTGGTCGACAGCATCACGTACTCAAGCTTCGCCGCTTCCGCCTTCACGGGCACCGGCTCCGTCTTCGCCGGCTCCACCTTTGCCGGCTCGGTCTTGGGCTCGCTGGCCGGCGTCGTCTGAGCAAACGCCGCCATCGCCATGCCACCCACCACGCCCAGCACCATCAACGCTTTCATGCTCGTCCGCATGTCCACTGGCTCCTTGTCGCGGGATTGTCCCGCTGGTTGTCTGTTCCGCCACAGTGTCAGACGGCCCGCCTCGCCGCCAGTTGCGACAAGACACCCGCTGACCCATGACGCTCCGAAAACCCAAAACTCCACAAACGAAAAACCCCGGGATTTTATCCCAGGGTTTTCAGACGTGGAGGCAAGGGGACTCGAACCCCTGACCTCATCCATGCCATGGATGCGCTCTACCAAAACTGAGCTATGCCCCCAAGGAAAATCAAGGGGAATCCACGTTGTCCCCGCCCCCAAATGCCCGAAAGCCGTTGGACGCGGGAAGGGATAGTAGATGCGTGCCCCCCGTCGGACAAGTCGCGTCGTCCAATCCGCCGCAAACCTCATCCCGACGCTGTCTTTCGCGGCAAATCGCGCCTTACGCCGCCGCCCGCCCGCTCGTCACCTGCCGGGCCTCATTGAACTTCACCGCCACCATCGCCATGTCGCCGCTCGCCAGCACCCGCACCACCATGCTGGGCACACGGTGCTTGTCGCTCAGCACCACATGTGCATCGGGCGGAATGTACACATCCACCGGCTCACCCGGCTTGATGCTGCAAGGCCACGCCACCTGCAGCAGCACGCCGCCGCCGCTCATGTCGCAGGTATGCGCCGGAATGAACCGCGCCGTCGCCGGATGAAACAACTTCACAGGCCGCGTCGTCAGCACGCGCGGACTGCTCCGCTGATCGCTGGGACGGGCAGGCTGAACCGAACTGGCAGGCATGAAATTGGCGTGCATGTCGTACTCGTTTCTGCGGTTGTCGCAAGTCTGCTCGAAGCCGCGCATCTGTCGCGACGACTCCTCATCAAACATCGACCTGCCCGCCGCGCCACTTTCGTCCGCGAATGTGATAACTCACCAAATCGCCCGCCCTTTCCCGTCGATATCCCCCCTCTATGCAGATTTCCGTCATCATCGCCGCCGCTGCCTGGCAGCCCGCAATCGCCCCCATGCTCGAACGCCTCGCCCGCCAGCAGTTCCCCAGCGATGGTTTCGAAGTCCTCCTCGCCTGTCCCCTCACCACCGACGCTTCGGCAACCGCCGAACTCGCATGGACCCGCGCAGGCGGCCCGCGCGGCTCCACCCTTCGCTTCATCCAGCCCACCTTCACCGCCCCCGGCACCTGGATGCACTACGCCAACGCCGCCCTCGCCACCGCAGGCGGCCATGTCACCCTCTTCCTCCAACCCGGCATGCTCGCCGAGCCCGACCTGCTCGCCGCCCACGTCAAATCCCACGGTGCATTGACCGGCTCGGGCGCCTCCTGCGTCACAGGCCGCGTCCTCGTGAAGTCCACCAGCAAGCCCACCCTCTGGGACGCCATGCTCGCGCGCTGGAGCCAATCGCTCCGTCGCCCCGATCGCCCCGAAGCCGATCCCTGCGACGCCACGCACATCAGCACCCTCACCGAGTCCCTCCGTCGCGTTGGCGGCTTCACCACCTTCGCCAGTGCCGCCGCCGAACCTGTCGCCGACCTCATTTGCAAACTCCGCGCCCGCTTGGGCGTCACTCTCCTCGAGCAGCCCGAAGCCAAGTCCTGGCTCGACACCCTGCCCACGCCCACCACGACCCTCCGCCGCGACTACCTCCGCGGCTGGACCAGCGTGCACCATTGGCACACCAGCAACCTCTGGCGCAGCGCCTGGCACCCCTGCCCCGTCGACGATGACGACGCAGCCGCCCACCTCCGCCGCACTATCGAAAACGACTCCGTCATCTGCGAGAAGATGCTCGGCTGGTTCGAACAGCTCCACACCCGCACCGTCCACGCCGACCCCTCCCTCGCCGAAGAACTCGCTCACGACGCGTGGGAACGCTCCCTCTCGCTCCGCCGCTGGGCGTACCGCCGAGGCATGCTTGCCGCTCTGCAGCGTTCCGCCGACCGTCCGGGCGTCTTTGTGCCCGCAGATGAGCCTGCATTTTTATCGGGCCTCGCTCTCGCCGCCTGATGCTTACAAATCTTTCAATCACTTCTGAAAACTTGATAGATCGCCGATACGATCCTGCATGACTCCGCGCATCGTCATCGCTGGCGGCTCTGGCTTCCTCGGGCTCTCCCTCGCCGAATTCCTTGCCGCCAAAGGCTGCGACGTCACCATTCTTTCGCGCTCCAAGCCAGCCGGCCCGTGGAAGCACGTGCCCTGGGATGCCCGCACGCTGGGCAACTGGGCCGCCACCCTCGACGGCGCGACCGCTCTCGTGAACCTCGCCGGCCGCTCCGTCAACTGCATCAAGACGCCCGACCACTGCGACGAAATCCTCCGCTCGCGCGTCGAGGCCACGCGCGTGCTAGGCGAAGCCTGCCGCACTGTCAGCAATCCACCGCCCACATGGGTCCAGATGAGCACCGCCCACATCTATGGCGATCCGCCCAGCGCCCTTTGCGACGAAACCAGCCCGCCTGGCTACGGCCTCGCCCCGACAGTGGGGCAGGCATGGGAGGCAGCCTTCACCCACGCCAAACTCCCCACCCAACGCGGCGTCGTCCTCCGCACCAGTTTTGTCCTGGGCCGAGATCGCGGCAACACCACCGGCGCACTCACCACGCTGCGCGCGCTCGCGCGACTGGGTCTAGGCGGCACCGTCGCATCCGGCAAGCAAGGCATGAGCTGGATCCACGAGCGCGACATGAACGAGCTCTTCACTCGCGCGATCTTCGACGCCAACATGCAGGGCATCTACAACGCCACGTCCCCGTATCCCGCGAGTCAGCGCGACTTCATGCGCACCCTCCGCCGCCATGCAGGCGGCTTGGGCGCGCTGGGCATCGCCCCTCCAGCGTTCGCATGGATGGTCCGTCTCGCCGCGCCGCTCGTGTTTCGCACCGACCCCGAACTCGCCATATACGGCCGCTACATCAAACCCGCACGCCTCGAACACGAAGGCTTCACGTTCACGTTCGCATCACTCGACGACGCGCTTCGCGACCTCTGCAAGCCGTGATGACAAGTGCGTATGACAAGCGCGTGCAGCCTGCGTTCACTCAGTCATTATCAAGCCCCGCGCCCAGCTTGAACGCCGTGCCCACCGCGAGCACCAGCCACAGGATGTCAAACAACCCAAAGCTCTCTTTGAACGCGCTGTCGCGAATTTCCGATTTGAAGGCGGCAATCCCCTCGGTGCGATTGTGTTCATACGTCTGGCGATACTGCTCCTGCGTCTCCGCAGGCGCCGCCGCCCATCGCACTTCAAGGTCCTTCTGCAAATCCGCCGGATAGTCCGCGACGGTCGTCGCGTCCTGCATCGACATGCCTTCGGCCCACGTCAGCGTCTTGCCCGCGCGTTCATACTCCTCAACGAGTTGGTCCGCCATGATGATCTTGGCGTCCTCCATCGTCACCGGTCCTTCGCTCGCGAGCATCTTCGCCGTTTCCTTTTCGATGATGAAGTGAATCGCGCCGAACTTGCCCAGCGCCACCGCGCCCACCGCGACCAGCGCGGCAATCACGCCCGTCGCTGTGTTCGCATCATCCTTCGCGAGCACGCCCATGCCCAGCCCGACGATGCCGCCGACAATCCACGCGACGAATCCCAACTCGTACCCCGTGAAGTACGTAACCGCCGCCCAGACCGCAGCACCAATGAGACCGCCGATGACCGCACCAATGACACCTTTAAACATAGAGCACTCCCTTCGCGACGCACCCTACCAGAAGGTGCAGGACCCGTCAAGGGCATACTTCGCGGATTCGGTTGAGACTCACCGCATGGTTCGCCCACTCATCGCGCTGCTCGCACTCGTCGCATGCATCTTCCTCCCCGCCTGTCACGCCCCCTCGCGCGTGCCTACAGGCAAGCTCTCCACCCGCATTCCCGATAACGTCACTGTCGTGCATTTCCCGGGCGGCGACCCCGACATCACACTTGAAGGCTGGTGGTACGAGCCCAAGCCCGACGCAGAGCTTTCGTCCGAAGCACTCGCCGCATTTCACCGCCGCCGCAACGTCGTCGTCATCTACTGCCACGGCGTCGGCGAGTGCCAGGACGGTCTCTCGACGTACTTGCTCGTCGATGCCGGCTATCGCGTTCTCACCTTCGACTACCGCGGCTTCGGCAACTCGACTCTAAAACGCAAAACCAACGAAGGCATGGCCCGCGACGCCATGGCCGCACTCACATACGTGCGCTCACGCACCGACATCGATCCCGATCGCATCGCTGTCTTTGGTCACAGCATGGGCGCTGCATACGCACTCAGCATGGGCGCCGACGCAAACCGCGCCGGCCAGCCACTCCGCGCCGTCGTCGCCGCCAGCGGCTTCTCATCCTGGCGCCGCGCCGCTGATGCCGTCGTGCCCGTCGTCGGCTTACTCATCGCCTACACCGACGGCCGCGACCCCATCGACAGCGTCGCACAACTCGGCACAACACCGCTACTGATTACGCACTGCCCCGACGACGATGTCATGCCCGTCGAAAACGCCAAACGCATGCATCGCGCCGCCCTCCGCGCCCACGTGCCGGCGACGCTGCTGCTCAATCACGGCGAGATCAGTGGTCACGAGCTTCCGTACGTTTGGGAAGGCGACTTCTCGCACGACATTCTCGCGTTCATCGACAGCAACACGCAGCCGCGCTAAGCGTCATTGTTCTTCAATTGCTTCAACTCGTCGCGCAGAATCGCCGCCAACTCATAGTTCTCCGTCTCAATCGCACGCTGCAGCCGCTGCTTCAGTTCCGCCTTCTGACTGATGGGCAGCTTGGGGGCCAGCGCCTCGCGCATGCTCCGCAGCATGCGCACTTCATCCGCCAACTCAAACTGCTGCGGCTTGTCCGTCGTCGCAAAGTATTTCTTGAGATGATCCAGCGCGTTGTCAATCGCCAGCACCGCAGCCTTCAACTCGTTGTCCTTGATGCACTGACTGGCCAGCGCCCGCGCCCGCACCATCACGATGTACGCGCGGAACTGCTCGAGCACCTGCCGATCCTGATCCTCCGCCGCATGCTTCGCGCACACATCCAGCACGCGCAGGTTGCGCGTCGTGTCCCGAATCACGCGCTCGTAATCCTCCAGCGCGAGGCACGCGACATACCGCTGATAAAACTGCGCCGCCTCTTCCCGCAGAGCCCGGCAGTCATCGCCCGTCAGCGACACTTCCTCCGCCTCGCCCAATTCCTCACGCGGCTCTTCCGGCTCCCCGCGCATTCCTTGCGCACGCTCCCCGCCCGTCTCATCCATCTTCGCCTCGAAATACTCGAGTAGCGAAGCAAACCCAAACGGCTTCATCCCGTCTGGTCGTCCATCCGCATGCATTTGCAGAATGCCCAGGTCCAGCCGCACCTGCACCCGTTCGGCCCCGTCGTTACCGGTCACGAACCGGGCATTGACCTGCCCAGGTTTGAAAGCCCACTCCTTCAGCAAGGCGGAAATGTCGCGTTTCATGCGTGAAATACCTCAGTAGCGGGTTATTGGCCCTTGCGAAAGACAACCGACAGGCCATGATAGATGACCGCAAAGGCAAGGAATGCCGCATGTTCTGCTGGAGATGCAGAAGAAGTGAGCGGGATTTGGCAGAACTTGAAAAAATTCTCGCTAGTTTCCTTGCACACGGCAAATTCGGTGACATCTTCATACTGGGAGGATGCGCGAGAGACAGGGCCTTCAGGTCCCCATCCCCCTAGTCGATGAAACCCCAGGACGGGGCGCAGCGGATAGGTAAGTAGCTCCTCGAGAGACTTGCTGTTCTGTTTGGCGCGTGTCTTGCGTGGTGGAGAGGAGACGGCGGTCTTCCGCCGAAGGATGGGACGAGAGTTGGCAAGTAACCAAGACAACACGGCCACGTCCATCCCGGGTGCACAGCCCGTCGGTCGCGCACGTCGTCGCGACACCGAAGTGCAGTCGGAGATGCAGCTCTATTTCCGCGAGCTGACCAAAATGCCGCTGCTCACCGCTGAGGAAGAGCGCGAGCTGGGCTGGAAGATTATCAACGAAAACTGCGCCGTCGCCCGCGAGCGGATGATCCGCTGCAATCTGCGCCTCGTCGTCGCCATCGCCAAGAACTACACGGGCCGCGGCCTGCCCCTGTGCGATCTCATCGAAGAAGGCAATATTGGCCTGCTCCGCGCAGTTGAAGGCTTTGACCCCGCACAAGGTGCGCGTTTCAGCACCTACGCCAGTTGGTGGATCAAGCAGGGCATCAAGCGGGCCCTCATCAACGCCAGCCAGCCGGTCCACATTCCCGCGTACATGGTCGAGCTCATCTCCAAGTGGAAGATCGCTCACCGCAAGCTCGAAGCCGAACTGGGCCAGCCCCCGAGCCTGCAGGACCTCGCCAAGGCGATGGACCTGCCGCTTCGCAAGGTCCGCGTCATTCGTCGCGCCATCAAGGCCTTTCAGGCTCCGCAGATCGCTCCGCGTGACGCGAGCGGCGAACTGATGAGCATGTCAGAAATCTTGGCCGACCCGCGCGTCGGCACGCCCGAAGAACGCACCTTCGCCAGCGAAGACCTGCGTCTGCTCCGCGAACTCCTCGAGAGCATCGACGAGCGCGAAGCCCAGATCCTCCGCATGCGTTTCGGCCTCGACGGCTGCGAACCCCTCACGCTGAAGCAGATTTCCGAAGAAGTCGGCATCAGCCGCGAACGCGTGCGTCAGGTCATCGACGAAGCTCTCACCAAGCTCAATCAACAGATCAACCACGAAACCCCTTCGCAGTTCATGCGCAAGAGCGAATCAATCTTCGCCAAAGCCGCGATCAACGAACGCTGAATTCGACAACTCACCCCGCTCTCTCTCCAGCGACCACCGCGACCATGCGGTGGTCGCTCTCTTTGGACTGTTTCGTTGCTAATCTGTTGCGAGTTGACTGCATCACACCAGTAGATTCACCATGATCTCGCGGGCACAACAACGGGCAATCACCAACGATTGGCAGGCCGAGTTTCCCACACTCGCGGTCTATCGCCCAATGTGGCTCGCTCGCCGATGTGGTCCGGTTCTCATCGGGTTGTGTCTGGATCGCGGCGGTGGAGACAACTACTACCCGACTTGGCACTATCACTGTCTGCTACGGCCCTGGCCCGACATTTCTCTCTCGCTCGCCACTCGGCTCGGCCAGCCGCACGGAAGCGCCGAATACGTGAGCCTCCGAGTTCACGCGCAGAGGTTTGTTGAGATCGCCACTAGGACGCGAAGTTCAGCGTCTTTTCCCCTCGACGGTGACTTGTCGCTCAGTCAGTTCAAGGCCGTGTGTGACGCGTGGCTGCAAAGACAACGCGTGGACCTGTCGCCCCCAGTCTTGGCTGACATCGTATTGCTCAGCGCGTGGTGCGGATCAGATTGGCAAGCACACCTTCGCCTTGTTGAGCGTCTGACATCGCAATGGCCGCAACGCGTGAACGACTTCGTAGGGGGCACCGTCAATTGGCTCGCAAATCTGACCGCGGCGGCATCCAACCGAACCGAACTTGATCGCACCATGGAGAACGAAATCACAACGCACAAGTTGCAAAATCTCCCCGCCTCTGAGTTCATCAAGTGAGCTCGCGCAGTCGGTGCGTGTGAGACAACGTTGGGAGTGGTTGCGGCAGCGTGCATGACAATCCAAGCACCTGGGCTCACGCGGGTTTACGAGCATGCCGCACGACCGCCCATGTCCCCAAACCCGTCACCCCCGCCACGAACGCAACATACACGGGCAGCACTGCAAACGGAAACGGCGGCAATGTGCTCAAAGCTAACACGCACGCCTGAACCCTGGTTGCGGCGATCAGTGCGACGTATCCCGATATCGCAGCCACGCACAGACACACGGATGCCGCCGCACGTTGACGCAAACCCAGCAACAACCCGATCGCGCCCACGACAAACAGCGGCACCCAGCACGTGATGATGATGAATACCGATCCACGGTCCATCACCAACGCAGCGATCGCGACGCCGACAAAGACGATGGCTAGCGCACGAGAGCAAGTCTGCATGACACCCTCACTCGGCAAATCGACACCTGACAGCGATCGCACAGACTTTACGCTCACGATCTCGTGCCACATCTGACGAACCTTGCCAAACGGTGATGTGCCAGCTTGTACTTGCATCCCGCCACAAACTCATGATGATGCGGCCACAACATCCAGAATCAGTTCATTGGCGGGCTGCCCGTACATGCCAATCATCGCGCGATCGAACTCAAACCGCACCTGCGTGCCAGCGCCTGGCGCGCGATCGCATCGATACAGAATCCCATACACATCGACATACGACACTGCGCCGTCACGCGTGATCGACGACTTGACGAAGTCTTGCTCATCTCCGAGCAACCCATGCTCGCTCGCGATGCCGACCGCATCTCGATATGTGTACGGCAGCAGTCGAATGCGTTGCGACGTTTCGCGTGATCGCATCGTGATGCCGTCTCCTGCCGGCGCAAGCCGCTGCATGTGTGCCCGAACCACCGACCGTTTCGACTCCGGCAACTCGTCGTCGGGCGAAACAAACGCGTAGTCAACGATCACCCACGACTCATTCACTCGACGCACACGCACCGGCACCACACTCTTAACTGGCAGCCCGGCAAGATCGATCTCAGCAACCTCAGACCTGACCGATTCATCTTTGATGACGTAAACAGCACCCACGGTTGGAGCCGAGAGCGAACATCCAGTCAAGAGTGTCGCCATCGCCGCTATCAAGACAACTTGGCGCAGCTGCACTGATCGTCTCCCTTCAAGCATCGCGCAATCGATGAATTCATCGCGGCTGCAACTGACTGTTCTACCCATCAACGTGAAGCGCCCTTCGTCAATCAAGGTGCACTCACAGCAAGTCACACTCGCGCAACTTCGCACGCAGCCAGCCCGCTTTGATCGTCGAGTAATCGTCCGGCATGAGCAGATCGACATTCGCCGTCTGCAGCGGGTCGCGACTCACGAACACGCTGGTGCCGCCGGACGGATGCGTGTTCCAGATAAAGTCCTCGTCGAACCGCTCGGCACGCACTAGCTCCGTTCCTTGGGATCGAAGCGTGTCCGGGATCTTGCATGCGAGCGATGGGCCGATGTATGTGCCCCACTGAACATCTCGCAGCCGTGTGGTCCAGTGTGGTTCCGTGAATCGCCAGGCGAATGCTTCGACCGTCTCCTGCCACGAAAGAGGTTGCACGGCTTCGGTGAACCGACGACCATAGTGCAACCAATCGAGCGTACCGATGACAGCGAAACCATGGAGGACCGCAGGGTCACGATCGACCGCGTCGAAAACACGGTTAGTCATCAAAAAAGGATCCGTTGACTTCCCGATCTTGCAGATCGCGCGCATGTATGCAGGTCGAGGAAGGGGACGGATACTGCTTTCCGCTCGATTCACATGAATGTCCCAAGTCAGTCCCCGACCAACCCCGTAGCAGTAGATATCAGCAGTAGCTAGGTGCTTTCGATGAAAGGCTTCAACTTCAGGGAGTGACGCGGTGATCTCTTGGTCGCGCCCGTCCCCGGCATCGAGAAAAAAGTACTTCATCGACTTGGGCACTTCCGGATGAATTGCCCGGACCAGCGACCCCAGCAACTTCGCATCGCGGGGCGTGTCTTTGAAGTAGACGAGCACCAGACACATCAACTGCTCACCGCGATCTCGCTTCATCGCCGGAAACCTCCCGCAGGTCGTCGCGGTGCCGCAGGCGGTTTCTACCTCTTGCAGGCACCATCAAACGTTGGCATTGTTCCCGTGCTGCGGTTCCGCCGCGAGAACGCCGTCGCCCCGACCACGCCTCCCCATCCTCCACCCACTTCCGCCCAAGTCCGCTATCATGCCCACCTATGCGTAACCGCCGGATGCTCACGTTGTCGCTTTCGTCGCTCGTTCTCGCCGCGGGGCTGTTTGCGTCGCCTGCGGCGTTCGCGCAGTCGGACAATTTCCTCGCTCGCGCCAACGCCTCGGTCGCGGGCATTCCCGAGTCGCGCCGCAGCGACCTCGCGCTGCTGCCGCTGCTCGCCAAGAGCGCCGCCGCGCCCGCCGCCGTGAGCGATATTCACAAGGCTCGTCTGCTGCCCGCCAACGCGGCGGACTTCAAAGCCGCCGCCGACTGGGCCAAAGCTCCCGAACAGCAGGCCGTCATCGAAGCACTCAAGAAGGTCACGGAAGAAACCGACTGGAAGAAGGCCTTCGTCTTCGCCCAGCCCTACGGCGTCGAAGGCATCAGCCCCGAACTCATCCGCGCCCGGCTCTATACCGAACTGGGCGATCCGCCGACGCTGGCGGCCGCGCAGCATCTCTACATGCCCGCGCTCGACCGCCTCGAAATCCTCACCAACGTCGAAGCCACGCGCCTCGCGAGCGAAGGCAAGGTGGATGACGCCGCCGAGCTCATGCTCCGCATGACCTTCTTCGGCCGCCAGATCGCCGACCGGAAGTTCTACGCCGAGGCTTCGTGGGGTTTCGATGTCATGCTCCGCTCGCTTGAGCGCCTGCGCGACGTGGTCTACATGGACTTCCGCTCAGGCGGCAAGAAGGCCGACCTCACGAAGATGCGCAGCATCATCGATCGACTCTCTGCCAGCGCGAGCAAAGAAGCCAAGGGCAGCGGCTATCCCGACATCATGCGTCTGCCCATGCCCGACAATGATCGCATCGCTATCGAGCAGATCATCGATCGCGTCTACGAACCCAAGGGCGGCGTGAAGGCCGACATTTTCGCTCGCACCATGGCGAAGGTGGGCACCGCCGGTCGCCCGCTGCGTCTGTTCAGCGAGTCCGCCCGCTGGCGCGGCTCGGCCCAAAGCCAGGTCAATCAAGAAGACGCTTCGCGACTCATCTCAGGCGTCTACAACGATTGGTCCAACCGCTGGTCGCTCAACTGGTACGACCGCCTGCAAGCGATCGAACAGAAGTTCACGCAGCTTGATCGCCCGCGCACCATGGTCATGGGCAACTTGCCCGACGTCTCTCAGTTGCGCACCAAGCGCCAACTCGTGAAGGTCGAACTGGGCGGCACGCGTTCCGCGCTGTCCGCAATCGCCTTCGCCTACCGCAACAACTCCTTCCCACCCAGCCTCGCCAGCCCGCGCCCGCTCTTCATCCACAATCAGGAAATCGATCCGTACAACACCGGCGCGGCCGACACCTTCACCAAGCCCGCATTCAACTACGTTCGCCCCGGCATCGACGGCGGCAAGGACAAGGAAAAGGGCGTCGAGTCCGTCATCGTCGCGCTCGTTCCCGACGCGACCAACGCCACCTTCTCGCTGACGTTCAAGGACGACACCATGCTCGTCTACAGCGTCGGCAGTGACAACGCCAACAACGTCGTCCGCAACGTGCAGAACACGCCCGAAGTCGTGCGCGGCGCCGACTATCTCATCTGGCCCCCCGTGATCAGCCTCTATCGCCAGCACCTGGTCGATCTTGATCTGCTCAAGTGATTTCGGCTCGGCCCACCGGCGTTCCGCCACCGCCCACGCTCGACAGCATCCAATCAGAAAGCCTCATGTCCCACGATTCCGCACACAAAGTCGTCATCATCGGTTCCGGTCCCGCTGGCTGGACCGCCGCGATTTACGCCGCCCGCGCGCAGCTTGACCCCATCGTCTACTGCGGCGTGCCCAAGCAGGATCCTGGCCCCGTCCTCCCGGGCGGCCAGCTCATGCTGACGACCGAAGTCGAGAACTACCCCGGCTTCGAACACGGCATCATGGGCCCCGAGATGATGGAGAAGTTCCGCAAGCAGGCCGAACGCTTCGGCACCAAAGTCATCGAAGACGACATCGCCCGCTGCGAGTTCTCGAAAACGCCCGGCAAGCCCCACACGCTCCACCCCGCCGACGGCAAGCCGATCCACGCTCACTCCGTCATCATCTCCACCGGCGCAACCGCCAACTGGCTGGGCCTGCCCAACGAAATGCGCCTCGCCACCACCGGCGGCGGCGTCTCCGCGTGCGCCGTGTGCGATGGCGCGCTCCCTGTCTTCCGCAACCAGCCGCTCGCAGTGGTGGGGGGCGGCGACACGGCGATGGAAGAAGCGACGTATCTCACCAAGTTCGCAAGCACCGTCTACGTCATCCACCGCCGCGACTCGCTGCGTGCCAGCAAGATCATGCAGCAGCGTTTTCTCAGCCGCCCCAACGCGAAAGTGCTCTTCAACAAAGCCGTCGCGGATGTGCTGGGCGGCGAAAAGATCGAAGCCGTGCTGCTTGAAGACACCGTGACGGGCGAAAAGTCCCGCCTCGATGTCAAAGGCCTCTTCATCGCCATTGGCCACACCCCCGCGACCAAGTTCCTCAAAGACTCAGGCATCGAATTCAACGACAAGGGCTACGTCGCTCTCAAGCAGCGCAACAGCTACACCAACATTCCCGGCGTCTT
>DATGWV010000324.1:0-9079 GCA_035299305.1 Phycisphaerales bacterium
CCGGTGGGTGTGGGCGGGCAATGGGAATATGACAGCGTCGATAATCTGGGGTCGTCGAGTATTCGCTGGCCGCTGAAAGTGACGCTGGAATCTCATGAGTTTGACGTGATGAAGCTGCGTGCGGTGGGCGAGTCATACATCGATGTGACGATCGAGAAGTTGCCCGAACTGCTGGAGGGTTCAGTTAATCGCAAAGCCGAGCGGCGATTTGGCGCGGTGACGACATCAACGCATCACGTACGGCAGCCGTTGCCCAAGAGCGCGACGCAGGAAGTGCGAATCTCGCTGGATGCAGACTACACCCGCGGGGGCGTGGACCGCACATTCAAGGCGGAGACGATCATCACGTCGACGCTGCAGGAGGATGAAAGCAAGATTGTGTATCGCGAGCCGGAGCTGTCGCCTGAAGAGACGATCGCGCGCGGCGCGCTGACCGAAACTTATATCAGCTTGGTGGAAGACGGCACGGCGGACGGTGACACGCCGCGAGAGCTGGTGTACGGCCGCGGGGCCGACTCGGCAGAGATCGTGCTGATTTCCGCGGTGGGTGAGCAGACGGGCGCGCTGGATGCCAAGGGCGGCTTGCTGCCCGCGATGCGATTCATGTTTGACGTGAACTATGACGAGCGCGGCATCGTGTGGATGGGCAAGGACGCACGCGTGGAAGGCGAAGGAACGCCCGCCGAGACGCTCACGCAGTTGAAGACCATCGCGAGCATGGCGACCAAGCGGCCGATCCGTCACATCGTGCAGGAGATGGGCATTACAAGCAAAGCGACGATGCTGGGCGATATCGAGCCCGGGCCCAACAACCCGAGTTTGCTGCTGGAACTGACGAGTTCGTGGATGATTCCGCTGCCGCCCGAACCAGTGGCGGTGGGCGCGACGTGGCGCTTCAGCCGGCCTTGGATTGACAGCGGCACCGGCGCGCCAACGTGGCAGGATGGTGATGCGGAACTGATGGCGATGGACGATGAAACGTTCACCATCAGGTTTCGCTCATCGTCGCAGTTGGTGCTGATGGGAGAAGCGGAGTCATTCGCGATTCGCGGTGTGTTTCTGCCTGCGTTTACCGAGGGTGACGCGACCAAAATCGACTCGAGCGTGCGCGGCGAGGTGACGTGGTCGCGCAATTCCGCGAGCCCGGTGCGCGGCGAACTGCTGCACTCGCAGCGGCTCCTGGCGAAGCTGAAACGCTTCGGACAGGATGTGGATGCGACGTCGCTGCAGAGCTGGCGGGCCATTGTGACGGGCAAACAAACGGAGTTCTCAACGAAGCTGCCTGAGAAACCGGCGACACCGACGGCGGCGGACATGGTCCCTCTCGAGCGCGACACGATGCGGGAATCATGGAAGGATTTGAAGCTGCTCAAAGCGGGTGACGAGCCTCTGCGTGACGTGCGATACACCATTTCGGAAGATCAGTACGAGGTGTACACGCTGACGGTGCAACAGCGACAGGCGCAAGGCAATCGCGCGGAAGATCAACTTGTCGTGGGCGTGCCTATCACGTTTGTGATCTCGCTGCAGTATCAATGGCCCGCGGCGATTTCGTCCATTGAACCCGATCCCGAGCAGCCGCCATTTCTCAACCTGCGTTGGACGCTCCTGGGCGGCGTGCCGACGCTGCCGGAAGGTGCGACGGAAGACCAGCAGAAGTACGCGGCGCAGTTCACGGAACTGATGCGCAACCTGCGCGATACGAGCGGCGTGTGCACGCTGCACCGCGACGGAGGAATTGTGTTTGAAGCCCCTCAGCTTGCACCGGGCGTACAGATCAACGAAGAGACCAGCGTGCGCGAGATTCAGGAGTGGATCAGTCGCCTCTTTCAGGCGCTGCCACGCGAGAAGTTCGGCAAAAGCGGCACGTGGACGAGGCCGCTGACGCTGAGCGTGGGTGGCAAACCGACCGAGATGCCGCTGACGACGCTTGTGACGCGCATGGATGAGGACGGCACAGAAGTGAACACTCTGGGTGTGTTCGACGGGACGGACCTGCCGCTCGCGATGAACGTGCCGGCGACGCATACAGCGAGCGTGCTGCGCGCACGGTCGACGCGTGAGATTGTTTCGAAGCTCAAAAGCGAGCACATCGCGCCGATCACGTGGACGTACAAAGAGACGGCGATGGAAGAGAGAGCCATCAAGCAGAAGAGCGACAACTCGCTGACAGATTGGCTCTATGTCATCAACGAGGTGTACGCGAAAGCGGCGAGGTGGTCGGACTTCGAGCGTGGCGAGACGGACTGGCGAACGCTGACCCCGCCGCCCGCGATCTCGATGCCTCCCCTGCAAACGCCAGCCAAACCGCAGTGAACACGCACATTGATTGACGAGGTTCGTAAACTACACCCGTGCCCCGGCTTGTTCATGTTCGCACGATCCGTCGCCAGCGTCGGCACTTGACGCAGGCGTGGTGTCTGTCGCTCGCGGTACATCTGGGTGTCGCGGGCGCGCTGGGCGTGTTCGGGTTGTGGGGTCGCACGTTGCCCGCTCGGCTGACCGACTTCTCGTCAGAGACCGAGCTCGATCTGACCACGCTGCCCACGGGCGATGAGAAGGGCACCTCGCTCAAGCCACCCGAGCCTGCGCCCACGGAAGTCGCGCCGGAGCCCGAGCCCGCGCCGCCTCAGCCAGTGCAGGTGGCGAGCACCGCATCGCTCCAGACAGATGATGTCGCGCCGCCGCAGCCTTCGCCTGAGATGGTGCAGAGTTTGATTCGCAGCGCGCTAAGCAAAGGCCCGCCCGGCATGGCGGTGAATCCGGCACCCGCGCCGCCGCCCCCACCGCCGCCAGCGCCCAGCGTGGAGCCGACAGCGTCGTTCGCGGGCGTGCAGGCAACGCCAGCGCGGCGCATCGTGTATTTAGTTGATGGCTCAGGCAGCATGGCGGCGAGCATCAACTTTGTGCGCAGTGAGTTAGTCAGTTCGGTGAGCCGGCTCAAGGAAGATCAGCGATTTCAGATCATCGTGTTTCGCCAGCCCGCGAATTCGGGCCAGCCCGCAACGGTCGCGTTTTCTCCCAGCGACATGGTGAACGCCAATGACAGCAACAAGACGTCCATCGTGCCGTGGCTGCAGGAAATTCTGCCTGTGGGGCGCAGCGATCTGACGGTGGGCCTGACCGAAGCAATGCGGTTTCAGCCCGACATCGTCTTCGTGCTCTCGCGCGGCATCATGCGTTCGGGCGTGAACATCGACATGCGCAACGCCGACGTGCTCGACGCGCTCGACCGCATCAACCCCGTCATGCTCAACGGCTCGCGCAGCACGCGCATCAAGACGATTCAGTTCATCGAGGATGATCCCACAGGCCTCATGCAACTGATCGCGGAACGTCACGGCGATGGCCGGGGCAGTTACCGACTGGTCACGCGCGAGGAATTGCGGCGGAACTGACGCTCATTGCAAGCCGCACGCCGCTCATCGGGCATTTGCCGCGAAAGCCCCCTATCTTCCATCCTCATGGCGTCACCTCTGGCTCTGCCCGCCCGGGCGACTGGTCGTTTGTTTCTCCGCAGCGTCTTTGCTCGCAGCGCGACGTGGCGCGTGCTGTGCGCGCTGGCAGCGTGCACGGGGCTTCCCTACGCGCTCAACGCTCAGACCGTCGAGACCGCACCGCCCGCGCCAGCGAGCATCGATCCCGCGCTCGAAGCCTTCGCAGGCCGACCCGTGCGTCAGGTGATTTTTCAGAAGCCCGGCCCGGCCAACGCCGATGGCTCGGCGGGCGCGCCCGTCGCGGTGGATGTGTCGCTGGAGGAACTGTCGCGCAACCAGTTGCGTCTGCGCGAGGGCCTCGCGTTCGATCCCGCGATCGTGACCGACGATCTCTCGCGCCTGAACCGGCTGGGCCGCTTCCGCACGGTGCGGGCAGATGTGCAGCCGCTCGCCGATGGCGGCGTGACCATTGTCTATACGGTGCGGCCGCAGCCGGTCATCACGGCAGTGCAGACGGTGGGCAACACCGAACTGAACGACGCGGAACTCTCGCGCCAGATCGGGCTGCTGGAAGGCACCGCGGTTGATCGCACACAGCTTGATCGCGCAGCAAGGCGCATCGAAGGCCTGTATCGTGAAGAAGGCTTTTACAACGCGCTGGTCACCATCGATGAGAAGGAACTGGAAGACACCGGCGCGGTGGTCTTCCGCGTGCGCGAAGGCGTGCGCACCGCCATCACGGCCATTCGCTTCGTGGGCAACAACAGCATCAGCGATGACGAGCTTGACGGCCAGATTGAAAGCAACGTCAAGAGCCTGCTGCTGCGCAAAGGCCTGCTCGACAACGACAAGCTCGAGGACGATGTCGCGAAGATCGTGAAGTACTACAAGGATCGCGGCTACATCGACGTGCGCGTGGGCACCATCGTCACGCCCAGTCAGGATGGCACGCAGGCCATCGTCGAGTTTGTGATCGAAGAAGGCGCGGTCAGCGTGCTGCGCGATGTGAAAGTCGTGTACGCCCAGGGTGACGACGAGGTGTACACGCCCGCGCAGCTCGTGGGGCTTATGCCGCTCAAGCCGGGCTCCATCTATCGCGATGACCTGCTCAAGAAGAGCATCGAAGCGGTGCAGGCGGCGTACGGCAAGCTCGGCTACGCCGACGTGAAGGTGAATCGCCGCGAACTGCGCGCACAAGACGGCACCAATCAGGTGGACCTCTTGCTGCAGATCGATGAAGGCCGGCGCTTCCGCACGGGCGTCGTCGAAGTGATCGGCAATCGCCTGACGCGTGACGATGTGGTGCGGCGGCACGTGCTGCTCAAGCCCGATCGCCCGCTGGACGCGACCGTCGCGAAGGAAACGCAGACGCGCCTGGAGAAACTCAATCTCTTCGCGCCGCGCAGCGTGGAAGTCGCGATTCAGCCTGAAAATCCCGACAATCCCGGCTACCGCGATGTCGTCGTGGAAGTTGCCGAGACCAACACCGGTTCATTCAACATCGGCGCGACGGCGGGCAGCGACGGCGGCATCGCCGGTCTCTTCAGCATCACGCAGCGCAACTTCGATGTCAGCGACACGCCCGACACCGTGGGTGAGTTCTTCAGCGGCGACGCATTCCGCGGCGGCGGGCAGACGTTCAACATTCTGCTGAGCCCGGGCGACCGCGTCCGCAACTTTCAGATCAGCCTGACCGAACCCAGCATGTTCGACACCGATTTCTCGGGGTCGGGCCGTGTGTATCTGCGGCAACGCATCTACGGCGCGTACGACGAAGAACGCATGGGCGGCCAGTTCACGCTGGGCCGTCGCTTCGGCAGCTTGTGGACGGTCGCAGCTCCGATTCGCCTCGAGCAAGTCGAGATCAGCGACATCGACGCCGACGCGCCCACCGAGTACTTTGACGACGCCGACAGCACGTTCCTCAACTCCGTCGGCATCACGCTCACGCGCACCAGCGTCGACCGCAACACCTTCCCCACGGCGGGCTACCGCATCGAAGGCGGCATCGAGCAGTTCGGTCTGCTGGGCGATGAACAGTTCACCGTGCTCAACGGCGAACTCGCGCAGTACTTTGAACTCGAAGAAGACGTGCTGGGCCGCAGCACCACGCTGCTGCTGCGCACGCGGGCCAGTTACATTCCCGGCGCTGAAGACGTCGCGCCCTTCTACGAACGTCTGTACTTGGGCGGCCAGAACTTCCGCGGCTTCGCTCTGCGCGGCGCGAGTCCCGTCGGCATTCGCAACGACACGGGCGGCGTCTCCGACGACGCGGTGGGCGGCAACTGGCTCTTCTTCGCCGGCGCCGAACTCACCAAGCCGCTCTATCAGGACTTCCTCGCGGGCGTGCTCTTTGTCGACACGGGCACGGTCGAGCGCGACTTTGGCTTCAGCGAGTATCGCGCCAGCGTGGGCTTCGGTTTCCGCCTGGTCATCCCGCAACTCAGCAACGTGCCCCTCGCGTTTGACTTCGGCTTCCCGATCCTGAAGGAAGACACCGACCGCGACCGCCTGTTCACGTTCACGCTCGAACTGCCGTTCAACTGACCGCCTACGAACCCGCTCCCTACGAACCCGAGCGCCAGCGAGGGCCGCCCGCAACACCCGACCACCGAAAATGCAGGTCGCGGAGGACGCAGGAGACGAGCGGAGAGACGCGGTGGGAGATGTGGTGTTGTGTGTTCGGGTCGAGGGAGGCGGGGCGAACGCAAGTATCACTGCGCACGTGGCATCAGCCTGCGATTTGTGCGCCGCGGGGACGGATTCTGCGGTCACGTGAGCCGTTCCGTATGCCACGGGAACCGCATCCGCGGGCACGGGAACCGTTCCGCGTGCCACAGGAACGGAATCCGCGGGCACGTGAATGGTTCCGCGTGCCACGGGAACCGCATCCGCGGGCACGTGGGCCGTTCCGCGTGCCACGGGAACCGCATCCGCGGGCACGTGGGCCGTCCCGCGTGCCACGGGAACCGTTCCCGATGCCACAAACTCCGTCCACGCGGCCACGCGCGGCGCGCGGACGGCGTCCGCAGCGGCGGAAATTGTCATGTTCTTGCGCACACGCCGGGTGAAATCGCCGCCGCAGACGCGAAAACCCGCACACACCAACTTTGCACGCATGTACGCCGCCCGACGAGCCGATGCCAACGGGGCCGCATGCCCGCTCGCGAATTCTGTCGCGGAACCATCACGCCCCTCGCGCGTCCCACGTATACTGCTTACTAACAACGCGATGGGAGTCGCGTTTTGAGGGACTTTCGCATGCACGCGCGTATTCAATCGTTTCGCAGGCTCACTTCCGCTCTCATCGTCGGGGCCGCCACCATCGGCGCGTGCGCCATGCTGGTGAACGCCGTCCCCGCCGCCATCGCGCCCGCACCCGCGCCGGCGGTCATCGGTCTTGTCAACCTCGAAGACCTGATGAACAACCTCAACGAACTCAAGGACCGCAACGCGGAAGTGAAGATCATCAGCGATGAAATGGTCAGCAAGCGCGCCAAGCTGAGCGATGAAGTGAAGGAACTCGAAGCCCAGCTCGGCACGACCGTGCCCGCCAACGACATGGGGGCCCGCGTGCGCCTCATGGCTGAGCTCGCCGAGAAGCGCCAGCTCGTCAAGATTCGCAGCGAAGGCTTCAGCGCGCAGATCGACGTCATCAACTCGCAGATCATCCGCGACCTGTACGCGAAGGTGACCAAGGCGATTGAAGATGTGGCCAAGCGCGAAGGCTACACGCTGGTGCTGCTCGACGACCGCGCGATTTCGCTCACGCCGCAGATGTCCAGCGACGCCGTGAACCAGGTGATTCTCAACAAGCGGATTCTCTTCGCCGACGAGAGCATCAACATCACGCAGCGCATCGCCACGGTGATGAACAACGAGTACGCCGCCGGCAAGAACAAGTAAACCGTCGTGCCAGCCGACTCCCCCACTTCCGCTCACGCTCAGCCCGCCGTCTCGGCCCTGCCGCTTGCGCGCATCGCTGCGCTCACGGGCGCGACGATCGTGGGCGATAGTTCGCTCGCAATCTCGCGATTGGAAGCCTTCGATTCATCGCAAGAAGGATGCCTGACGTTCATCCGCTCGTCGGGCTTCGCTTCGCGCTGGACGCAGTGCAAGGCCTCCGCCGCACTCATCACCAAAGACTTGGTCGATGCCGCAGGCCCGCAGCTCGCAGGCAAAGCGCTGCTGGTCGTTGAAGACACCGATCTCGCGATGATCGAACTACTCAAGGCGTTCGCGCCGCCCGCGGTGCAGCGCAGCCCCGGCGTGCATCCATCAGCAGTCATCGATCCCACCGCACGCATCGCACCGACCTCGCACATCGGTGCGTGCTGCGTCATCGAAGCCCACGCGACCATCGGCGCAGGCGCGACGCTCATGTCACACGTCACAGTCGCCACGCATGCGACAATCGGCGACGGCACCACACTCCACAGCGGCGTGCGCGTGCTGGATCGCTGCGAAGTCGGCCGCGTGTGCATCCTGCACGCCAACGTCGTCATCGGCGCTGACGGCTTTGGCTATCGCCCGCGGCCTGATGGACGCGGCCTGCTCAAGATTCCGCACATCGGCAATGTCGTGATCGGCGATGACGTGGAAATCGGCGCGAACACGTGCATCGATCGCGGCAAGTTCGGTGCCACGCGCATCGGTGGCGGCACCAAGATCGACAACCTCGTGCAGATCGGCCACAACTGCGTCATCGGTCGCTGCTGCATCATCTGCGGCAACGCGGGCCTCGCGGGCAGCGTCACGATGGGCGACGGCGTGATTCTGGGCGGCGGCGTCTGCATCGCCGACAACCTCACCATCGGCGGCGGTGCGAAGATCGCAGGCATGGCCGGCGTGATGACCGACGTGCCCGCTGGCGCGACATACGCTGGTGCGCCGGCGATGAGCGCGGGCGAGTGGCGGCGGATGCAAGTGCAGCTGCGCCGACTCAGCCGCAACAAGTAAGCGCGAGCGCCAGCCCGCCGGGCGAGCATCGCGTGCCGCACCTGGCACACAACCAGTGAGTACACCATGGCGACGCTGACCGCAACCGTCGGACCCTTTGAAGGGCTGGGCCTGTTCTCCGGCTGCCGCAGTTCGCTGCGATTCTTGCCGGGAAAGCCCGGCGCGGGACTGCGCGTGCAGCGTTTGAGCTTTGATCAGGTTGCGACGCAGCGAGCGCTGGTGCAGCACGTGAGCAAAGACGCGACGTGGGCCGGCCCTGCCGCGCCGCTCGTGCGCAATACCACGCTGCTCGTGAGCGCGCAGCCGGACAATGTCGTCGCGCCCGACGCAAGCAAAGTCGCTGCGACCATTGAACACGCCATGGCCGCCCTCGCGGGGCTGCACGTGTGGGACGCGACTATCGAGATCAACGCGGCGGAAGTACCGATTCTTGACGGCAGCGCCAAAGACTTCGTCGCGTCGATACTGCCCGCACTCGCGCCGGGGTCCAGTCCTGCGCCGATCGTGCTGCGCGAGCGCGTCGAAGTGCGTGACCGCGATGCGACCATCATCGCCGAGCCGGTTGCGAGCATGCACGAAGCGAGCTACACATACAACCTCGATTACGCGGGCCGAGGCGGCATCGCGGCGCAGTCATACACATGGCGGAACGATCCCGATGCCTTCGCTCGTGACATCGCGCC
>DATGWV010000325.1:0-8614 GCA_035299305.1 Phycisphaerales bacterium
GGCGCGTGCCGGTCGGCAAGGTTGGGATCATCGCGACGTGGAACTATCCCGTGCAGTTGCTGGGTATTCAGTTGGTACACGCGCTCGCGGCGGGCAACACGGTTGTCGTCAAGCCCAGTGAACGCACGCCCAAGACACAGAATCGGCTGCTGGAAATCGCGATGGAAGCCGGTCTGCCCATGAACACGCTGACGTGGGTAGGCGCGACGCGCGAAGCCGGACAGAACATGCTGTCCACCCAGCGATTTGATCACGTAATCTTCACGGGCAGCACGGAAACGGGTCAAAAAGTCGCGCAGCAGCTTGCGAAGACGTTCACGCCTGGCACGTTGGAACTGTCGGGGCGGGACTCCGTTTTCGTGCTTGAAGACGCGAATGTGAAGCAAGCCGCGAAGGCAGTGTGGGCCGCGATGAATGTGAACGCAGGCCAGACCTGCATGGGCCCGCGCCGCGTGCTGGTTCTGGACAAGGCGTATGACAAGTTCTGCGAGCACCTCGCGAAACTCGCGGCGACGGCGAAGGCCGTGGATTTGATTGACGAAAAGTCCGCGACGCTGTGCAAGGAACTGACGAGCAGGGCGATTGCCAAGGGGGCGTGGGACGCGGCCATGGTGCATGGCGACAAGGCGCAGTCGCGCCATGTTGAAGGCGATGGCACTGTTGCAGACGAGATGATTTCCCGCCGATTCCGGCCCACTGCGCTGCTGCACTGCACCGCGGGCATGGAAGTGGTGGAAGGCAAGCACTTTGGCCCGCTCACGGCGATTGTGCGGTGTGTGAATCTCGAAGATGCTCTGAACATTCATCGCCGGTGCGATCAGCACTTGACGACGAGCGTGTTTACGCGAGACGTCCGCAGCGGCCAGTTGTTGGCGGATCGCCTGGGCGCGACCAACGTGATGATCAACGACATCATCATGCCCAGTTGCCATCCTGCCGCGGCGATCGGTGGTCGCGGGCCGTCGGGCATGGGCGTGTCGCGCGGCGAAGAAGGTCTGCTGGGCCTGACGCGGCCCATGTATGTGTCGACGAGCAAGGCCGGCATCGCGAAAATGGTGAAGGCTCCGCCCGCATGGCAGGTGAAGTTCCTGAGCAAGTTCCTGCGCTGGTGGTACGGCGCGGGCAAAGTCCCGGGCATGATGGCCGCCCGCATGCAGGCAGCGAGCGAAGTGAACGGCGTGCCCGTGCTCCTCGCGCCGGATCGTGATTTGCCCTTGGTCGACGAGCCGAGCGGCAGCAAGCCGATTGTGCACAGCGGGCCCGGGGTGAGCGCGAAGGCTGGGTAAGCGAGCGACGATTTACGTGTGGTGGTGCGAGAGCGCGGGGCGCACGATGTGTGCCGCGACGGTTACTTTGATTTCATGCATGTGACAACGCCGCCTGCTGGTACGGCTGACTTTGCACCATCTATGAAAACGAGTTCATTTCACGCAGGCGAGATCAGCAGCGTGCCGCGAGGGATTACGCCGCGTCTTTCTTCTTCGAGTCGGTTGCTTTCGGGGCTTCCTTCGCGGGCACTTTGATGTTCGTGCCGCAGGCTTTGCAGCGCACGGTCTTGCCACGCACAGATTCGGGCACGGCCAGAACCTTGCGGCAGACGAGATTTGGACACATGATGCGCACGTTCTGAGCGGCCATATGGTCGAAGTTCCAAGCGTGCCGAGTAGGGCACGTACGAGAATCATCGGGTGGAACGGTGCTCTGCTTGACGCGGAAGCGGGTGAAGGAGGGGCACAATTTCAGGGCGTGCCGGTTACACGTCGCCTGACGCGCGAAAATCGGACGTGCCGCTCCTACCCTCGCCTCGCATGACCACGCAGCAATCGTCGGCGAGCGGATTTTCGGACGTTTCGGCACGCAAGCCCGCGTGTTCGGCGGTTGTCGGCCTGCAATGGGGCGACGAAGGCAAGGGCAAGATCGTCGACTTGATGGCCGCAGCACACGACGCTGTCGTGCGATACAACGGCGGGGCCAACGCGGGGCACAGCGTGGTCGTGGCGGGCTCGCGGTATTCGCTGCACCTGATTCCCAGTGGCATTCTGTATCCGGGCAAAGCCGCGGTGATTGGCAATGGCGTGGTGGTCGATCCGTGGAAAGTGGTGGAAGAGGTTGATGGCCTGGCGGCAAAGGGTGTGGACACGCGGGGGCTGGTCATCAGCGATCGGGCGCACGTGGTGCTGCCATATCACAAGCTGGAAGATGGCCTGCGCGAAGACCTGCTGAATCGGTCGAATCCCGCAACAGCCGAAGGCAGCGGCGGGAACATCGGCACGACGCGCCGCGGCATCGGGCCTGCTTACGCCGACAAGTGCCAGCGTGCGGGCGCGGTGCGCATGCGCGATCTACTGCGACGCGACGCGCTGCGCGAGCGGCTGGGCCTGTCGCTGGCGGTCAAAAAGCCGCTGCTGAGCGGGCTTGGGCTGGGCGAGGGCTCAAGCGATGTGGAGATTGATGCGCTGACGGAAAAGTGCCTAGCGGTGGGGCAGCGACTGGCACCGATGATTCAGGACACGACGCAGCTTCTGCACGGCATGCTGGGGCAGGGCAAGAGCATTTTGTTTGAAGGCGCCAACGGCACGCTGCTGGACGTCGATCACGGCACGTATCCGTATGTCACGGGTTCGAGCTGCATCGCGAGCGGCATTGGTACGGGCACTGGTGTCCCGGCGACGCGCGTGTCGCGCGTGATCGGTGTCATGAAGGCGTACACCACGCGCGTGGGCAGCGGGCCCATGCCCAGCGAACTCAAGAACGACACAGGCAATCGCATCCGCGAGCGCGGACGCGAATACGGCACGACGACGGGCCGGCCGCGTCGCGTGGGTTGGCTTGATCTGGTCGCGACGAAGTATTCCGTCATGATCAACGGCGCGACGGGCGTCGCGCTCACCATGCTTGACGTGCTCGCGGGCTTCGACCAGATCAGCGCGTGCACGGCCTACGAGATCGACGGCAAGAAGTATGACTATTTCGTGCCAGATGCCATCGAACTCAGCAAGGCCAAGCCCGTACTGACAACGCTCGCGGGTTGGTCGCAGGATCTGTCGACGGTGACAAGCCGCGATCGCCTGCCGGACAACGCACGCAAGTACGTGGACTTCCTTGAGACCTATCTGGGCGTGCCCGTGCAGATCGTGAGCGTGGGGCCGGGTCGCGAGCAGACGATGATTGCGATGTGACGTGGCGAACTCCCGCTTCCATGACCTCTCTCGCTCCATCCCCGTTTTCGCATGACACGCGGGCAATCGCTCGTGTGGCGGCGTTGCGGCAGCGGGCACCGCTGGCGGACCCGATGCGCTACTTGCCTGACGTGCATCCGTGCAAGGTCCCCGGGCACATCGCCATCATCATGGATGGCAACGGTCGCTGGGCCACGCAGCGCGGTATGCCGCGTGAGTTCGGGCACAAGGCCGGCGCGATCGCCGTTCGTCGAGCCGTGGAGGAGTGCGTGCGGCTGGGCGTTGAAACGCTGACGCTCTATTCGTTCAGTCTCGAGAATTGGAAACGCCCGAAGGCCGAAGTTGACGCGCTCATGGAACTGTGCATCGCCTACCTCGAAGGCGAACATCAGGAAATGATGGATCGCGGCGTAGCGCTGCGCATCCTGGGGCGGCGCGAAGGCCTGCCGGCCCGCGTGCTGGAGACCATGGATCGCGTGACCGGCGCGACGGCGAAGAACACGGCGCTCACGTTGTGCCTGGCGATTAACTACGGCTCGCGGGCGGAGATCGCCGACGCGGCACGCTCCTTGGCGCGCGATGTCGCCGCAGGGCGATTGAGCCCGGAAGCGATTGACGAGGAGTTGCTTGCGTCACGCCTGACGACAGCGGGGCTTGCTGATCCTGATTTGCTGATTCGCACGGCGGGCGAGATGCGGGTGAGCAACTACCTGCTGTGGCAAATCAGTTACGCCGAGTTGCACGTGACACAGACGCTGTGGCCAGACTTCACAGGGGAGCATCTGCACGCCGCGATTCGTGATTTCGCGGGCAGAAACCGCAAGTTTGGCGGCTTGGGTGATAGCAAGGACGGGGCAGAGGGAGCGTCGGCGAGCGATGGGTAAACGACTGCTCTTCGGCCCGGTCATGATCGCGCTGCTGATCGCGGGGTTGTTCCTCGATCACATGGTGACCAGCCGCGCACTGCCAGCGGCGGTTGCTGGCGTGTTGCCCGAAGGCTGGAGCAGTGGCAACTGGCCACCTGGCACGATTTTGCTCCCCATCGTGCTCGCGCTTGTTGCGCTCGCTGCGCGCGAGATGGCGGCGTTGCTCGAAGCGGAGGGCATCGAGGGCAGCAAACGCATGGCGACGTTTGCCGCAGTGGTGGGCGTGCTGGTGAGTTGTCTTGTGCCCGCCGCATTCACGGTCACCACGGCGGTTGCGATAGTGAGCACTGCTGCAGTTGCCGTGCTCGTGACGGCGATGGCGTTTTACTCGCGGCACAAGAGTGTTGAGGGCGTCATCGCGGCGACGGGCGGCGTGCTGCTGAGCTTTGTCTATCTGGGCCTTATGGCGGGCTTCCTGCTCGCAATTCGGCGCGAGTTTGAAGTTGTCGTGCTGGGCTGGGTCATTCTCATGGTGAAGGCGTGCGACATCGGCGCGTACTTCACGGGCAAGGCGATTGGCAAACACAAACTGATTCCATGGCTGAGCCCCGGCAAGACGTGGGAAGGCCTGTGGGGCGGCGTGACACTCTCCGCACTCGTTGGTGTTTTCGGTGCCATGCTGGTTGCACGCGTCACGGGTGACGATGTCCCGGCGTGGTGGGCCTGTGCGCTCTTCGGGGCGACTCTGGGGGTCGTCGGCCAAGCGGGCGACCTGCTCGAAAGCCTGCTCAAACGCGATGCCGGCAAGAAAGACAGTGGCGGCAGCATTCCCGGCTTTGGCGGCATCCTCGACGTGCTGGACTCGCCGTTGCTGGCCGCTCCGGTCGCGTTCTGGTGGCTGCGGATGCTGGGCGAACGCGGGTATTTTTAAGGGCCCTAATCCGAGGACGGATACAGCCACTACGCCAAACCGCGAATCTGCACGCGCCCGATGCCCCGAAGCGGCCCCTTTCCCCAACATTCTGCGACCAAGAACAGGAATTCCTGTGAGAAGGTGATGATTGGGGATGCCGAGCGAGTGTTTTTCCGCTAGACTTGTCTGGTAGCGATCGGCCACACCGGCTGCTCGCCCATTGGGAACTTGCGCGTATGGATGTGACGGCCCAGTTGCGGAAAGTCTTTGACATCGAACAACAGCTTCGGACGCTCAAGAGCGGGCTGAACGGAGCGGAGCGATTCCTGGCGGAGCAGGACAAGGACCTCAAGGCCCTGCGTTCCCAGAAGGAGGCGCTCGAGTCGCAGATCAAGACGCTGACGGCTCAGGCCGCCAACCACATGGGTGAAGTCAAGCGGCTTGATGGTCGGCTCGAATCCGTCCGCGGCGTGATGGACAACGCGCAGAACAACAAAGAATACAAAGCCTCTCTCACCGAGATGAACACGTTCAAAGCTGAGCGTGATCGCAACGAGACGGCGGCGAAAGAGCTCCAAGTCAAGATCGAAGAGCTCAAGAAGCAGATCGGCGGGCTCGACGGCAAGCGCGACGAACGCGAGAAGATTCGCAAGGTCGCCGCTGGCGATCGCGATTCGCGCCACAGCGAAGTCGCGGACAAGCTGGCGGCTCTCTCGGCCCAGCGCGATGCGATGGCGACCGGCATTCCGCCCGAAGTGCTGCGTGACTTCCAGCGCGTTGTCGAGCAGCGCGGCGAGAACGCGATGGGCGCGATTCAAATCGACGACCTCAAGCGCATGGAATTCAGCTGCGGCGTGTGCATGATGGCCATCCCGGTCGATCAAGCCATCAGCGTCCGCCAGGTCGGCCGCGTGACCAAGTGCGCGAGCTGTCAGTGCTATCTGTACATTGACGAAGACGACGCGAAGCGCATGGCCAACGGTGGCAAGCCTGAGAAGGCTCCCCGCGCAACCAAGGCGAAGGCGGAGAAGGGCGAGAAGCCCGCGAAGACCCCCAAGAAGGACCGCGCCAACGCCGAAGACATCGCCAAGAGCGAAGCGAAAGCCAAGGCCAAGAAGCAGACGCAAGCTGCCGCGGAGGCGTGAGCAGTCTGCCGCTGATGTAGCGGCGAATTTGTGAAGCACATGGATTTTCACACGGGACGCGTCGAGCGTCCCGTGTTCTTTTGTTATCGCGTGGTTTCTGTCACGTATGCGAGGAGCAATCTCGTTTGTTCGTCGGCAAACGCGCAAAGCAAGGTACTCGTCAGCTTTCCTACGCTCCCCGCGTGACCAAGCCCGCTCCTCGTCGTCCAGCTTCTTCCGCTCGCCCGTCCGCCCGCCCTGCTTCGCGTGGCGGTTCCAAGTCAGGTCCACGCCCCGCCGCTCGTCGAGGTTCGAGGCCCGCGCAACCCGCGACGAACACACCCGCGACGCCGCCGGCGCCGCCTCGTGAGCAAATGACTTTTGACTTCAGTGCCATCGCGCCGTTCGCCGCACCGGCGTGGCTCGCGGAACGCGCCAGCGCGATGGGCGTGGAGTTTGACGCGAGCGACATCGAGCGGCTGGGCGTATTTCTTGCGTGCATCGCAGCGGCGAACGAACGCGTGAACCTGACGGCCATCACCGACGTCGAGCAGGCGTGGCAGCGGCATGTGCTCGACTCGCTCACGCTGATGGGCGTGCTGGCCGACTTGCCCGAGGGCGCGCGCGTGCTCGATATCGGCACGGGCGCGGGCCTGCCGGGTGTGCCGCTTGCAATTTGCATGCCTCATCTCAAGTTCACGCTGCTGGACGGCACGGCCAAAAAAATCGCGTTTGTGCAAGCGGCTGCTGCAAGAGTTGGATTGAACAACGTCGATGCCGTCGCGGGCCGAGCCGAGCAACTTGGGCACGACATCGGCGTGCGGCGGGATTTGGCGGGGCGCGTGGTGCGAGATGGCGGCTGGCGCGAACAGTTTGACGCGGTGGTCGCGCGGGCGGTGGGACAACTCGACACGCTCGCGGAAATGGCCGTGCCGTTCGCGAAAGTGGGGGGCGTTGTTGCGCTGATCAAGGGCGCGCAGGCACAGCAGGAAGTCGAAGCGGCGAGCAAGACTCTGCACGAGATCAAAGTCGTCGTGAACACGATCGCGCCCACGCCGACAGGACAAATCGTGATTCTCGAAAAGCGCGTTGCAACGCCGCGACTCTTTCCGCGAGCGGAACGCGTAAACGCGGCGAAGCACAAGAAGAAGTGACGAACGCAGGACGGGCGAGCCGTGAGGCGCGAGCGGAGTGCGTCATCGCACCGCAAAGAGTGCAACGCCGCCCGGCCAAACCGCGATTGGCGGGCCCAGCCCCTGAGCCCATGTCTGCACGCGGCCCATTTCCAGTCGCGGATCGAGGAAGCCGCTACGACGGTATCGATCAAGTTCGCCCAGATTCACGAGCACGTGTGTCACGCCAACTGCCTTAAGCGCGGGACTCCACGTCGCCGTGTTCGCGGCATCGACGTTTGCGAGCGTGAACAAGGGCGAGGTGTCGTACGTCGTGGCGTACAGCACGGGGCGAGCGAAGTAGAGCGGAGTCGCATCGCCTAGCAGCAGCACTTTGGCGTCTGCAGGCAATTCACGATTGACGAACGCGACAGGTGACAGGTCTTCGCGGGACAGTCGTGGGTTCGCAGGCACGCCCATGAAGTCGCTCGGCAACGCGAGCAATCCCGACGCCGGGCCGCGATCACTTTCGATCAGCAACGCACGCACGAAAAAGAGTCCCTGTGTCGTGATGAGGGCGAACATCACCAGCACGCGGATCGGTACATGGCGAATGAGAGCGATGAGCAGCCCAAGTGCGAGTGCGGCGGGCAGCGCGAGGGGCAGCAGGAACCGACTTTGAATATGGGTGGCAAACAGCCACATCGCGGCCTGCACGCACAACGTCACGATGAGCGCGAGTGGGACGACAGTTGTGCTCGCATTCCGCTTTGCAAGCACAACGCACGTCGCGGCGGCGAGTGCTCCTGCGAGCAACAACAGGCCCCACTGCGGATTCGTCACGCCGCGCCACGACGGCCGCACAGGGTCGTGCATGTCGGGCACGAACGCAAGTTTCACTCGCTCGCTCACGCTGCCTGTGAACGTGTGCGACTGCTTGAATCGCGCGACTTGCTCCTCACTCCACCAACCTGTGCCGCCTGCTCCTTGCGAGAACACACTCGCCGCAAACGGAAAGACTGGATTGCGCGTCGCAGTCGCGTTGCGGATCATCCACGGTGCGAGCATGCACACGCCTGCGAGCAGCCCGATCGCGATGGCCTTCGTCGCGTCGCGTCGCGTTGATGTTGCGTGCGAGCACTCGCGCCACAGCATGCCTAGGGCGAGAATACCGGCTGGCACGCCAACAAACAGAATGGCCGTGGGCTTGACGCCGACAGCTGCGCCGATGAGCAGCGCGAGCGTGAGGAATCTGCGTGTCGGAGGCATGGGAAGCAGCAACGCCAACCCTGCGCAGGCCGTGAACAACGCGACACCTTGCTCGTTGTAGCTGAGCGATCCCGTCACCAGCGTCCAAGGCGTGAGCAGAAGCAGCGAAAACACAACGGCAGCGACAACGCGAGAGGTCGTCTCGTCACTG
>DATGWV010000326.1:0-5955 GCA_035299305.1 Phycisphaerales bacterium
GGGTGGCCGAAACGCTTGTTGACCCACAGCGTGGACTCGCCGAAGACGCGGGTGGAAGTGTTGGTCGCGGTCATCATGCGGCCGTCGCGGAAGACCTGCACGTCGAGGGTTTCGCCGCGTGCGACGTTTTGGGGGTACACACGCACATTGGACGCGTCGCGCTTGGGCGTGGAGCACGCGGGCAAGGCGCATGCGGTGACGAGAGCGATTGATGCGATCATGCCGAGTTGCAGCGCGCGGGGGAACTTCATGGGCGATGATAAACGCGCCCAAGCACCGACGTGTCAGTCCTCCGGCTCGATCTGGGAAGGCCAGTAGTCAGCGATTCCTGAGGTTGAGACAGGTGCCAAGCTGGCGTGTGACTTCAGTGCGAAACCGAGCGGTGTCAGGCCTTGATCCATGCGAATGAGCAGATCGTTCAAGTACAGATGCACACTCGCGCGGGCGAACGCCTCCAACGCGGCTGCGCCTTCTGGAGTCTTCGCAAACTCAACAAACTGCTGATGAATCACCGGACTATCTATCACCTTGTCGATGGCTTCTTGCATCGGCTGACCGGATGGCAGCATCGCTCGTGATGCACACTCGCGCATCGATTCTCGCAGTAGCTTGATCACTCTCACTTGATCACTTTGCACTGGCAATCAACGCCCTCCCGCCTCACTCCTTGCCCACAAACACATCCACCGCCTGGCCGGGAAAAATGGGCGTGTCGACGGTGCTCGTGATGCGCAGCACCACGTCAATCACGCGCGTGTCCACGCGCTCGGTGTTCGCGCCCATGAGGTCTGACTTGGGCCTTGCGAAGGGCTCGATGCGGACGACTTCGAGTTGCAGCATCGTGGGCTGGGCGCCGCGTGTGCGGGCGACGGCTTTAATGCCAGCGATCGCCTTGCCATCGGCACCAGCGATGAGCGCGATGTCTTCCTCATCGATCTGCGCGCGAATGGCGAGGTTCGAGAGGTCGCCCAGAATCAGCGCTGGCTCGCCTGAGCCTTGCAAGGTGTTGGCAAACTCACCCGGCTCGATGTTTCGGCGGAGCACGACGCCCGCTTGCGGAGCGCGCACGGTCAGGCGATCCATCAGCAGCCGCAGACTGCGCACCTGAGCCTGACTTTGTGCGAGCTGTGCTTCGGAGATGACCAAGTCGGGCTTCCATCCGCCCGCTTTGGCGCTCGCCAATGCCGCTTGCGCTCGGGCCAGCTCCGCAGCAGCGTTGTCGCGGGCGAATTTTGCGATCGCGAGATCGCGTTCCGTGCTTGCTTGTCGGCGGACGGCATCTTCGGTCACACGCACTTGATCCGTGCGGTCGTTCAGCACGGCTTCGGCAGCGACCACGCTGGCTTCCAATGGCGGCAGGTCTTCTTTCCGCGGCAGGGCGTGCCAGCGATCAATCGCGGCTTGGGCGGCGACGACCGCGGCTTCGGCCCGAAGCAGGTCGGCCTCGAGCGTGCGGGTGTCGAGCGTGAAGAGGGGGTCGCCTTCCTTCACGCGGTCGCCGACGTTCACGAGCACGCTCGTGACGAGCCCGGCTTCTGGTGCAACCACTTGCAGGTTTCGCGTGGCGGGCTCGACGATGCCCAGTGCTGCGACGCCGCTTTGGAAGGGGTTGACGGCGGCAGGCCTCGCCAGAGGCGGGACGACCTGGGTCTGTTCCTGAGTCGCCACTGCGTACACGCCGATGGCAAAGCCGACTACCGCCAACATAATCGTGATCCAACGCACCATGTGAGTTATCCTGCTTTCGCCCGGTGTGCGGTTCGGTCGCGGCGTTCACGCAGATGTGCCGCGTCCGAACATCTTTCAAACACGGTAGCCCGGCGAATTTCGTGTCAATAACTCCCATTTCCCCTTCCCTCGTTCGTCGGTTTCCGGTAGGCTCTCACACTCGTGGCTTTCTTCGCGGAGTGACTCATGCGGCAAACGGTTCTTCGCCTCGCAGCAGGCAGCATGCTCGGCCTGTCGGTTTTGCTTTCCTTCACCGCGCACGCGCAGCAGCAACAGCTTGCGCAGCTGCCTTCCGCATGGACCGTGCTTGATAAGCTGCCGGCGGATGTCGAAGCGGCGGAGCCGTGGATTCGGCCTTCGCGCATGCAGCCGGTCGCGCTTGATGTTGGAGCGATGCGGGCACTGCTTGCCAACGCTCCGCTGGAAACCACGCCCGGAGCGCGGGGCAATGCGCTGATGCTGGAACTGCCGCGGCCTGACGGCACGCTGGCGTTCTTTCACGTGCTTGAGTCGCCCGTGATGGCGCCCGAGCTGCAAGCCCGGTATCCGCAGATTCGCACGTACATCGCGCAAGGTGTGGACGACGCGACCGAGGTTGCCCGCTTTGATCTGACGCCCGCCGGGTTCCATGCGCAGGTGCTCAGCACGCACGGCTCGTGGTATATCGATCCGGTTTCGCGCAACGACACGACGCACTACGCGAGCTATTGGAAGCGCGATCTGCGGCCGCGCGGTGTCTTTCGCTGCTTGACGGCGGACCATGACGGCGTGCCCAACAGCGAGGAAGAGGTCACGCCGCAAGGGGGCGTTGATGCACTCACGATCGGGCCCACGCTGCGCACGTACCGGCTTGCGGTCGCGGCGACGGGCGAATACACAGCATTTCATGGCGGCACGGTGCCGCTGGGGCTCGCGGCGATCGTCACCAGCGTCAATCGCGTGACGGGCGTGTATGAAGCTGAACTGGGCATTCGCCTCACGCTTGTGGCGCAGAACGATCAGTTTGTTTACACCAATGCCGCGACGGACATCTTCACAACGCCCGGTCCCAACGACGCGTCGATGACGTCGGCGCAAAACCGCTTCATCGCGGTACTGACCAGCGCGAACTACGACGTGGGGCACCTGTACCACCGCGCTGCGAATTCAGGCGTTGCGGGCGGCATCGGGACGGTGTGCAGTACCACGAAGGGTCGCGGGGTTTCGCAAACCGAGCCGCCTGTGGGCGATCCGTTCAGCGTTGATTACGTTGCGCACGAACTGGGGCACCAGTTTGGCGGCAGGCACAGCTTCAACAATTGCTCTGGTGGTCCGGGCGACGCAGCCGACATCGCGCATGAGCCGGGCTCGGGCATCACGATCATGGGCTACGCGGGCATTTGCGGCGACAACGATCTCGCCAACAACAGCGTGCCGCATTTTGCAAGCATCAACTATGACCAGATTCGCGCGTACGTCACGAGCACTGGCGCGTGCGGGCCGCAATCGTCAACGGGCAACAACGCTCCCACGGTGAGTGCGGGGCCCGACTTTGTCATCCCAGCGAGCACGCCGTTCATATTGACGGCGAGCGGCAGCGATCCTGATGGCGATGCCGTGACATTCAGTTGGGAACAGCGCGACGGCGGTACGGCAACGCCGATCACGGGGTTCTTTGACAACGGCACGAATCCGCTGGTGCGGTTTGAATCGCCCACGACCAGCCCGGTGCGGTACATTCCGCGTCTTTCGTCGCTGGCGAACAACAGCTTCTTTCTCGGCGAAATTCTGCCCACGACCAGTCGCGTGCTCGACTTCCGTGCGGTGGTGCGCGACAACCGCGCGGGCGGGGGCGGGCTCAACTTTGATGACATGACTGTCACAGTTGTTCCCAGCGCGACGGGCGCGTTCCGCGTCACATCGCCCAGCACGGCGCAGAGCTGGATCGGTGGCGAGACGCGCACGGTGACGTGGGTTGTCAGCAACACCGCGAGCGCGCCGATCAACACGGCCAACGTGTCCATCTGGTTCAGCGCGGACAACGGCCAGACCTGGCCCACGCAGCTTGTTTCCAGCACGCCCAACGACGGCGAAGCGACCATCACCGTTCCTTCGGTGAACACAACGCAAGGCCGCATCATGGTGCGGGCGGTCAACAACATTTTCTTCAACATCAACCAAGGAGGCACGATTACGGTGCTCGCGCCGGTTGCAGGGGTTGATCTTCGCAGCGGCGGCGCGGTGACCATCGCTGACAATGTTGGGAACGGCAACGCCAACACGCGCGTCGACGTGGGCGAGAGCGCGATTCAACTGACGATCCCGGTTTCCAATCTGGGGCTTACGACCGCGACCAATGTGACGGGAACGCTGACGAGCCTCACGCCCACCGCGACTGTTGTGAGCAACACGGCGACGTATCCCGCGATCACGAGCCTCACGAACGCCAACAACGCGTCAGCGTTCGTGGTGTCGGTGTCGCCTTCGCATCCGTGCGGCTCACCGATTGCGTTGCAGTTCGCGGTCACCAGCGCGCAAGGGTCGGGCTCGTTCAACATCAGTTTGCCGACCGGTGTGCCGGGCGGTCCGGGGCCGGCGAATCGATACATCTACGCAGGCTCGCCTGTGCCACTCGGCACAGGCAATGCGGGACCTGTGAATGTGCCGCTAGTCGTCGCTCGCAGTAATGGCACCATCGCCGACATCAACTTCAGCTTTGATGGCACTGCGTGCAACGCCGCTGACGCCGCGACTACCAACGGCGTTTCGCAGACGTGGAACGGCGATATGACCTACACGCTGATCAGCCCCGCGGGCACGCGTGTGACGCTGTTCAACCAGCGTGGCGGCAGCGGCAACCACCTGTGCAACACGCTCTTTGATGACAGCGCGTCCACCGCCATCGCCAGCGTCGGCACCACGCTGACCAATCTGTTCTCCGGCGCGTGGCGGCCTGAAAGCCCGCTCAGCGCGTTCAACGGCCAGTCGCCGCTGGGCACGTGGAATCTGGAACTGCGCGATGCGTTCGCGAGTGCCGATGCAGCGACGGTGCGTGGCTTTAGCGTGTACGTGAGCGAGTTGCTCGCGCCAGTGTGTGAACCGCCGGCTGCCGGATGTGACTCGATCGACTTCAACAACAACAGCGTCTTCCCTGAGGACCAGGACGTTGTTGATTTCTTCAATGTGCTCGCAGGCGGCAGTTGTCCGACGTGCGGTGACATCGACTTCAACAACAACGGTGTCTTCCCCGAGGATCAGGACGTGATCGACTTCTTCAACGTGCTTGCGGGTGGTGACTGCTGATGCGGTGCAGGAGTGCCGAGTTTGCAGTGACGTGTGGGCCCGACTGAAAAAACGAACATTTCGTGCCGGATAATTTCTATTGCTGCATCGCTGGGCGTGCAATATACCCCCCACTTCCGTCGTTTGACCCGCGTCGGGCACGGCTCTCGCTGCGCTCGTTGTCAGGGGACACAAGTGGAGGTTGGTATGACGACCAAGCGTGAAATCACATGGGCGACGGTTTTGTCGTGCGCGGCGGGCATCTGCGTGTCGGGTTCGGCTCTTGCGGTGGTGAAGAACTACAACGCGCCGCTGATCGGCAATATCAGTGCGGGCGGAAACTGGACGCCGGCCGGCGCCCCCGCTATCACCGACAATTGGATTTTTCCAATCGCTGCGGCCTACACCGTCACGTTCGATCCTCCCGCCGCCGATGGCTCGATTGAACTTGCTTTCAACGCGCCGGCAACTGTCACCGTCTTCAACACTGGCGGGCCGCACGTCACGCCGCTCATGCGCGTGGGCGGTGTTGCCGCGAGCGCGACTGTCAGCGTCAACTCCGGTTCTTTCCAGCCTGACGAGTTGCTTGTCGCGTCGCTGCAGGCCGGCGTCGTGGGCAATCTCAGTTTCCGCAACGCTGGCACGATCCTGCGGATGCAAGACAATGGTTTGGTGCGCATCGGCGACAACATCGCCTGTGATGGCACGCTGGGACTGTTCAACGGCGCTCTGATGACCGATGAAACCAATCCGCCCGGCGTGCCGACTGATACGGGCCGCATCGTGCTGGGGGCAGATGGCAAACTCATCGTGAACGACGCTGATCTCACGCTGGATGAGTGGGATCTGGACATGACCGCAGGCGGTAGCGTCACGCTGAGCAACAACGCGGTTGTCGAAGTGGGCGATCTGGACATGGGCGCGACCAGCGTCATTCGCGGCGCAGGGACGATGTATTGGGTCACC
>DATGWV010000327.1:0-40037 GCA_035299305.1 Phycisphaerales bacterium
AGCCGCCATCGACCCCCAGCGTGTGCAGTTCCATCAACTCGCGTGCGTAGTTTTCGTTCGGATTCGCAGCTGTGCTGACGTCGTTATTCAGGTAATACAACATCGCCGGGCTGCGGGCACTGGCGTTGAGCAGGTTGGGGAACGTGCCCAATGCGTTCGGACGAATCACATCGCGGTCGTCCGCAGTCTTGTAGTACTGCACGGTTGCGATTTCGATGTTGAAGTGGTCGGTCCACAGTTCAACCATGCGCTCAAACAGTTGCCGTTTGCTGAAGACCGCCCGCACGAGCGTCGCTTCGGTCAGTTCGTTGCGAACAAAGCCGAACGTCTGCGTCAGAAGTTGCGGATACGTCATCGTCAACGTCGTGAGCGCGGCGAGCCGCGTATCCATGGCACTGTCGTCGATCGCAAGATGATTGAGGTGATACTCCAGGTATCCCTGATATCCCAGTTGCCGCGCGAGTGTCAATTCTTCGGGTGTTACGCCGAATGTGATGCGATCAACAAGCTTCTCCAGCAGCGAGCTTGGATCAACGTCTCCTTTCACACGCACCGGCTGTGCGCTGACGGTTTTCATTGCGGCTGCAACCGCCGCTGCGCCGGTGGCGAGAGCAAGCAAGCCGCGCCGACTCTTGCCGCGCACGTCACCGGTCCTCGCGGCTTGTTGACTCGTGCTCGGCGTGTGCTCATCGACGATGGCCGGATGCATCATGACGATTCCTTCCCATGAACCTGCAGGCGGACGTGCGACGCTGTTGTTACTGGTACGTGTTGAACCGACGCATGGAAGCTGAGGCGAACGGAGCGAGTTCTCGCGGTGTGACGTGACGACAACACGATGCCACCCGTTCGCATCGCTGCAACGGAACCATCGCACCAGTATGAGGCATCATCGGCATCTGCGCTAAAGCGTCCATCGCTCGGACGTCCAACGCCAGCGTGACCCCTCTCAGGCCCGCCAGCGACTACACGTCCGAGTATGACGACAAACGTCTCGCAATGCAAGACTATTTCTGCAACTTGGAGAAATTCTGTTGTCGATGCGGGGTCGTTTCAGCGCCGCCGGCGACGACCGGCCGCGATAGCGCCCACTGCGAACAGGCCAAGCGCACCGGGCCCGGGGATGACATAGGTCACCTCAAGCGACGGCCGCAGCGAAAGAACGGTGTTCTCACGGCTCGCAAACCGCTTGGCACTGCCCGCGACACTCTCGGCTCCGAGCACAAACCAGCCATGATTGCCCGATGCGTCGTTCACCCAGTTCTGCACATCGCTGATCATGTCGTTGGACGACCATGTGTACGCACCAATGCCCGCGACTGCGCTTGTCGCGCTCCCGGTGTTCTCGAAGTCGCCCCCAAGCGCGTCCCAAGACGAGGTGTCGGAGAAGCGATGCACCCAGGTCGCGTCACCGGGTTCAGCGGTCGCACCGCGTCCGCCTTCGCCCAGTGCGTTCGACGCGCCTTCGCCCCAGCTTTGCAGCGAGCGATGAAGGGAAACGTTCTCGGCAAGCGAAATAGATCGTGTGCAGTTGAGTGTGAGCGTGACACCCGTCACCGTCGACCCGGCGGGAATCGCTGAGAAGTCGAATCGAATCAGTCCGCGACGCAGTTCTTCCAACGCGGTGTTGCCCGCGAAGAAGCTCTCGCCCTGGCCGTTGCTCAACGAGCCGGTCGCGTCCTGATAAAGCGTGTTGTCGGCGCTGGCGCTCAGAGTGACCGTGCCTGCGCGCACAGTCCCGGCGACAACCGCCAGAGTTCCGATCGCCGCAAACGTCATTCGCCGTGTCTTGCAATGTCCCATACCGCACCATGTCCTCTCGCGTCCGCGCGATTGCACGGACTGACCACGTTCAACGTTCGTCTCCCGTTCAGATTGCGTTGCACCAATCCAAAACTGCGTGACGCGCAGGCCCTGTCGGCATCCAGAACAGATGCCCTACGTCAATGTCAAAGTTACCAAAGACGGCGTCACTCGCGAGCAGAAGGCCCAAATTGTCGCTGAAATCACGGCGACTTTGCAGCGTGTGCTCAATAAGAAGCCCGAACACACCCACATCGTGATCGACGAAGTCGAGACCGACAACTGGGGCTTTGCAGGCATGCTCACGACCGACTATCGCAAGCTGAAGTCGTGACGTGCCACTTGGATGCCACCTATTTGTGCTGCATCCACACTGGCACCATTGCACACAGCACGGCGATAGCGGTCGCCACGCCTGCAAACGGCGCGACAAAGCCGCGGTCCGTTGCGACGAAGTAGGTCACGACGCACGTGACACATGCGATACCTGCGAGCGCGAGCGTGAGCAGCAGTCGCCGCTTGCTCATGGTGTCAAACCCGCCGGAACACCGTTGGGATACATCTGGTCGATCCATTCCTGAATCTTGATGATGCGATTGCCTGGGTCGGGGTGGGAACGCGACCATTCGGGGCTCGCGGCACCGCCGCTTGATTCGCGCAGAATCTCCATGACGCGAATCATCGCGCGCGGGTCATACTTCGCGTTCGCCATGAACTGCAACCCCAGTGCGTCCGATTCGAGTTCGTGCTGGCGACCGTATTTCAGCAGCATCATGTTGCTCACGGCACCGGCAATCTGCGTCGCGCCGTGCTGCCCGATGACATCGCTGCCAGCAACGCCGACAGCGCCGACGATTCCTTGTCCCAGTTCCGTCTTCGCCATGCGTTCTGCGCTGTGCCTGCCCAGCACGTGGCCGATCTCGTGTCCGAGCACGCCCGCCAATTGCCCTTCTGTTTCGAGCCGACTGAACAACGCGGCTGTGATGAAGACCTGTCCGCCTGGAAGAGCGAAAGCGTTGACCGTGCGCTGATCCGCGAGCAGGTGAAACTCAAACGGATAGTCCGGATATTCCGCAGGCATGGCCCGCAGCAGTCGTTCGCCCACGGCATCGACCAGTGCCTGCGCCTGCGGATCGCGCAGCTCGTTGCCGAATTCCGCCGCCATCTGTGGAGCCATCTGCTGACCCAGATAGATCTCCTGCTCGGGTGTCAGTGCGATGGCCTGCGTTCGTCCCGTCACGGTGTTCATCTGCTGACGACTGCAGTACGTTACCACGCTGATGAGCCCGATGATGACAGCGATGAACAGCCGTGGCGGAATTCGCAACCCGACAGCGTTCTCACGCGACGTGTTCTGCCTGTAAATGGCCATGAAATGAAGATAGCCCGCCTGTGAGGACGGGCTCTCTGATGAATTTCTTCTTATGCCACGCGAGTTGGATGTTGTTCAGCGCTTGCGACGAATCGCGAGCAGCCCACCCATGCCGGCAAGGGCGAGTGCACCCGGAGTGGGCACCGGAATGCAGAAGATCAGATACTCGCCCACGTCGATGCCGCCAACGAGCGGGTCGGTGTCGCCCGTTTGCGTCGCCCACATCCAGCGGGCGTTGTTTGTGCTCACGCCGGGAATGACACCCCACGGCTGGATGCCGTTGAGGCCGCCCACGTGAGGCACTTCCCACAGGTTGTTTGAGTTGGCGATACCAAGCTGCGTGGCGACATCAGCCGAGGTCGGGTAGTTCTGATCGTCATCGCGATCAAGGCCCGTGCGATACACTCGCCACGCGGGGTTGCCCGTGCTGAAGTCCTGTCCGTCGATGGTCAGGTCGCCCAGCAGGCCCTGCGCGTACGCATCGTCACTCCACGCGGCGATGTAGATCGCCGTGGTGGCGTTGAACGTCATCGTTTCGGGAAGCGACCAGTTGTAGTCACCCGGGTCGCCTAGGCGACCGAGTTCGTTGCCGTCAATGAACGTGATCACGCCGCCGTTGTCGGCGTAGATGGCGTAGTGGTTGTCGGCGGTCATGGTGGTCTGCACAAGCGCGGCCTGCGCAGCCCCGGACAAAGTCGCGATCGCAATCGCGGCGGCGGACATCTGAACGAGCATGTCTCTCACTCCTGAGCCACTGGCAGTTCCACGCACGTAGAAACTCTCGCGGCTCTCTCCTCGACGCGGAATATACCGTCTGCGATGCAAACCTGACGCAAAAAAGTGCTTGTTTTGCTGGACGAAATCGCCATTGACAGGAGAGCCGGAAATTACAGGACATGCGGTGACATTACTTACACATGCAACGTCCGTTTTCGACTCTCCCCCATCTGTGACCTACCATCGGCCCCCACGCGTGCGCCCACGCAAACTGCGGCGGCGGACGCATTTTCAGACGCAAGTCACAAGGAAGAACGACTATGGAAACCACCCTCATCATTCTCAAGCCCGACGCCGTGCAACGCGGTCTGATGGGCCAGATCATCACCCGCTTCGAAAGCAAGGGCCTGCAGGTCGTCGGCTGCAAGCTGATGCAGATCAGCCAGGACCTCGCCGCGACGCACTACGCCGCTCACAAGGAGCGTCCGTTCTATGCCGGTCTCGTGAAGTTCATGACCTCCAGCCCCGTGCTGGTGCTCGCCATCCGCGGCAACGGAGCGATCACCATCGCCCGCAACATGATGGGCGCGACCTTCGGCAGCAAGGCCAACCCCGGCACTATCCGCGGCGACTTCGGCGTCAGCAACAGCTTCAACCTCATTCACGGTTCCGATAGCCCCGAAGCCGCTGAGCGCGAACTGGGCCTGTTCTTCAAGGCAGGCGAAGTCCTGAACTGGGAACGCGCGGGCGACAAGTGGATCTACGACTTCGGCGGCGGCAAGCCGGAGTGATTCGTGCAGCGATCACTCGCTGAGAAATCACGATCAAACGAAAACACCGGCGACGCGCCGGTGTTTTTTTATTCTCATTAAGGGTTGCGCGCAGCCTCACAGCCCCAGCCGCTTTTCCGGATTCGCGTACACGCTCGGCTTGCCGTTGCTGTTTTCGGCGTTCACTTCCGCAACGACGTTGCTGCCGCCGAGGGCGCGGGGGAAGTCCTTGCCGCCGATCTGCTGCACGTGACCGTCTGCGAAGGCGGTGTTGGCTGTGCTGTTCTTGCCCGGGTGCCTGTATCCAATGCGGGAGTTGGTCATGCCGATTTGGTTGTCGCGTTGCCGGCCTGCGTACAGCCCATCGGCGAGGGAGATGAGCTGGGAGGGGCGAGCGAATGCGCTCAGCCGCGTTGGCTTCATGAACTCGCCGGTGGGTGAAGGGCCGTAGCCGACCGATGAGGTGTAGAACTCATCAGGCACGATGGCTGTGGAGCCACCGATGGGATTGGCCGCGTTGATCCAGTACGACACGCGGATGGTCTTCGTGAATCCGCGATCTTCGATGAGCGTAGTGATGTTCGCGCTGCCAGTGCGGATGAAGGGCCATTCCAGCCAGCCCTTGGGGTTTCGCGGATCAGTGCCCGTCTGACCAGTAGCAACGCCCTCGACGTCGACCGTCTCGGGACAGTAAAACGGATTGCTTCTGGCGTACGCGCCGCTGCTCATGTAGCCATCACGATCAAGAATCGGCCCCCATCCATCAAGCGGCGTGGCGCCCTTGGTGTCAGTCATGTTGTACGAGGGAATCACGACTTCGCGGTGGTCGTTGTTGTACAGCACCAGCCCTTGGCCGCTGCCGCGCAGGTTTGCGGCACATGCCAGCGTGCGTGCGTTGCGTCGAGCGCTGCCAAGAGCGGGCAGCAAGACACCGATCAACACCGCGATGATGGCGATGACGACGAGCAGTTCAATGAGTGTGAAACCGGGGCGTTGTGCCCCTCGCGTGCAAAGTCCCTTCGCCATCGCGCAATCTCTCCTACGTTCGATTCTACTCTACGTACACACATCCCAGCAGATACCGCAAGCCTGCAATTTCGACGCACTCCGCATCGCTCCGCCAGTTTTCACTTACTATGTCACGTCTCTTCTCCGGTACTCAATTTGAACTCCCCGCCACGTGCGAACGCTGCAACAAGCCGCTTGGCGATTGCGCATGTGCACGCGACAAACAGGGCAAAGTTGTTGACCCCAAACAGGCGAGCGTGCGCATTCGTCGCGAGAAGCGCAACGGCAAGTTTGTCACTGTGATCGCGGGCCTCACGATGCGTGACAGCGACAAGCAGACGCTTCTCAAGCAACTCAAGCCCACGCTCGGGGCGGGTGGCTCGCTGAACGCTGATGGTGACATCGAAGTCCAAGGCGATCATCGCGACAAGCTTGTACAGCACTTTGTGAAGCTGGGCTACTCCGCGAAGCCTGCGGGCGGTTGATGAGAATGACAGCCCAACCTCCGCGATCGCGCATGGATTGCAAGAATGACGGTGAAGGAGGATAAAGCGGACGCACACACCGCGTAAGTACGTCTCGCACAGAAATGTGTGATTTTGGCTGGACACCCATGTCCAGATTCGGTAGTCTGTACCAATCTAGGAGCTTCGCCCTTGACCCTCCTCACCTCTCTCGTTCTTGCATTTGCTGCTCCTGCACTCGCACAGTCGGCGACAGTCGCGAATACACATTGGGAGTTCTCAACTGACGGCGTGGCTTGGTCTCCCAACTCACTGAGCGTCCCACAAAGCACCAGCACCGTGCGGGCTCGCATGTTGGCCGCTTGGTCGCACGTAGTGCCTACTTCACCCCCTTCGCGCTTCGTAAGTGCCAATTTTGATGCAGTCGTTTTCGCCGCCACGGGCGGTTTAGGCGACACTGGATCTAACATTCTCGTGCAACGCAACGTGCAGAGCCAGATTCCCGAGTCGCAGGGGCTGGGCCTCGCGATGCTCCCGTTTTACAACGCCCAGCGGATCAACGGTTTCCTCAAACTCGACAACGCGAGCGATCTGCTTTCTCCCGGCGTCGGCTCCGGCGCACTGCAAGCGTCAAACAGCATAAGCGTACTGCCGCCTGTCGCAATGACGCATCGTCTCGAGAACCCCATAGTCCTGCTCGACTTCGTCCTCACGCTCGATGGAACGGTCGGTCGCCGCGACTTCTCAGCCGTCTTCCAACCCGCCGGCTCGACCGGACCTTCAAACACCGTTGGTATCTTCGACGGTGTAGCGAACGTGTCCGCGCCAGTCACACAGTCCCCGGCATCGCTCCTAGTCATCCCTTCTGCCCCTTCGTTCGGTCTGGTCGCTGCAGCAGCCATAGTCGTGCTTCGTCGCCGACGATGAACCTCTCGCGTACGGTTCGCGATGCCCCCTCCAGCCAGCTTCTTCATCATCACCATCTTCGCTGCTTCCGTTGTTGCCGCGCTGCTGCTCGCGGCCTTGGCCCTGCACGCACTCAATGCACTCGGCATGTTCGGCAAGCGTCTGCAAGACATCCTCTGGCGCGCCCCCGGCCTCGATTTGCTCGTCGCATACTACACCAACGCGCCGTGGGTCGCCGCGGCAATCGTCTGGTGGTACTTCCCTTCTGTCCCGTTTGACAGCAAGCCGCTCAACTTTGGCGCGTATCTGCTCGCGTCCATCCTTGCGCAGATGCTGGCGCTGACGCTGTGGTCATGGGGACATGAGATCTGGCACGGCAACGCACGCCGGGGTCCGCGCATCGTCAAGAATCTCAACAGCAAAGTGGGGGCGTTTCGCAATCACGCCGCAGTGTGGTGGACAGCGTGGGCCGTCCCGCTTTTCACGCTTATTCGCATCGGCGAGTACTTCATCTATCCGCCGCTGACGTGGCTGATTCGCCTGCCCAAGTACGACGATGCCCAGTGGGTCAATGTCTCGCGGCAGAAGTTCAACGGGCTCGTTGGCTGGGATCTCATCTGGTGCCTGTACTGCGACTGGATGACGGGCATCTGGTCGCTGGGCAGCGAGATGCTTCGCAACGTCGAGAGCTTCTGGTGTCCCATCCGTTTTTCATCCACCAACAAGTGCGACAACTGCTCCATCGACTTCCCCGACGTGAAGGAAAAGTGGGTCAAGGCCGATGGCACGATGGCGGATGTCACCGCTGTGCTCGACAAGCACTATCCAGGCCCCAATGGCGACAATCAGTGGTACGGCCACCCCGCGCGGCTGACAATCAATGGCCAGCCACACGAAAAGAAGTCGTGACGCTCACTCGCCCGACGCGACAGTGACCACAGCCTTGCCGCCGATCTGCTTGCGGATGGTTTCGGCTGCGTCGCGGTTGCTGAACTGTCCGACGCGCACGGCGTAGAGCCGCTTGCCGCCGCTGAGAATGGGCACGATGCGCACGTTGGCGCGGCTTGCGACTTTCTGTGCTTCCTTCTGCGCCGTTTCCATGCTGCTGAACGCGCCGATCTGCACGGTCAGCATGCTGTTGCGGGTCGTCGCCGTGCCTTTGGAGGCGCCAGCCGTCGTCGTCGGGCGAGACGTGATCGCCTTGCCTGCAATGCGGTCGCCGATCATCACGCGGAGGTCGCCGTCATTCACCACCAGTCGCCGCGCGTTCTGATAGCTCTCTTCGGCTTGCTGCGATTGACCGAGTTGCTTGAACGAATCCCCAGCGTACATCGCCGCGCGGGCCGCTTCGTCGCCTTCAAGTCGCGAGGCCGCTTTGCTCAGGAGGCGTGCCGCCGTCTCGTGCTCGCCGCGCTCTTGCGCGATGAGTCCCATGGTTGCCGAGGCTTTGCCCGAGACCTGCCGGTCGTTGCGATTTTCCAGCGGCGCAAGCCAACGCACCGCTTCCGAATTGCGATTGAGCGCGTGCGAACTCAACCCTGCAATCAACGCGGCTTCGTCGCGTCGCGGCCCCTTTTCTGAGCCAGCCGCCGCGACGGCACCTTCATACGCGTCGGAGTAGCTGCCGCTCGCATAGAGCGCAACGAAGTTCTTGCGTGCTTCCGCGGTCGTCGTCTGACCCGATCCCGCGGCATCTCCGCGAGGCCGGCTTGACGAGCATCCACCCGCGACCAGCATGACCAGCACCAGCGAACCCGCACACACTCGAACAACGCCCTGCGCCATGGCAACATCCTTACGCCAAAAGAACAACCGCCGCGCTCCGCGAGCGGCCCGCGCAATATCGACGCACAGGCCGTACTAGCTGGATGTTTTCGCTGCGTGCTCCGCACACTGTACTCCGCAATGTGACGCGAAGTTTGTGCCTACAAACATGTGGCTGACGTGTGACATCCGCCGATCGCACTGCCACACTTGCCGATTCGTTCACTCCGCTCGGAGGCTCTCTTGGGTTCAATTCACGGTCCCATCCTGCGTTCGCTTCTCGCTTCGCCCTTTCGCACGCGCATCGTCGACGACAAGCGTTCATATCGCGGCATCGATCTGCTCGTCGCGAGCATGCACGTCGCGAGTGCAATCAAATCGAAGTGTGATTCGCAGACCGTGGGCGTGCTCACTCCCACCGGCGCAGCCTTTCCCATCAGCGCACTCGCGGGCTGGAATCTGGGCAAGACGGTTGTGCCGCTCAACTACTTGCTCAAGCAAGAGGAATTGCAGTACGTCATCGACGACAGCGGCATGGACACGCTGGTGACCGCGCAGCCCATGCTCGACTTCATGGGATTCACGCCGCGCGTGAAGCACTTGATCAAACTCGACGAACTCGACTTCAAGTCATTCCCCGAACCGCTGCTGCCGACCTTTCCCGCGTCAGGAGATGATCTGGGCGTGCTGCTCTACACCAGTGGCACAAGCGGCAAGCCGAAAGGCGTGATGTTGTCGCATAACAACATCCGCTCGAATATCGAGCAGGTGCGGGCATGGATCGACATCTCAACTGACTTCGTGTTCCTCGGCGTGCTGCCGCAGTTTCACAGCTTCGGCATGACCGCCCTGACACTCGTGCCGCTGGTGTGCGGCTGCAAGGCTGTGTATACCGCGCGTTTCGTGCCTGGCAAAATCGTCAAGCTGATGCGCGAGCACAAGCCCAACGTCTTCGTCGCAATTCCCAGCATGTACAACGCCCTGCTGCATGTGAAAGACGCGAACCGCGAGGACTTCGCGGGCATTACGTACATGGTCAGTGGGGGAGAGCCGCTGCCCAAGGCCGTCTTCGATGCGATGCGCGAGCGATTCGGTGTGACGCTCGCCGAGGGCTACGGCCTGACTGAAACAAGTCCGGTCACCAACTGGTGCCGGCCCTTTGAGTGGCGCGAGCACAGCGTGGGCAAGGCCATGCCGGGGCTGGAGCAGCGCATCGTTGATCCGGCGACCGGCAAGACGCTTGGCCGCAACGAGGATGGCGAAGTGCAGATGCGCGGCACCAATGTCATGCGTGGCTATTACAAACTTCCGGAGGAAACCGCCAAGGCATTCACGGCTGACGGCTTCTTCCGCACGGGTGATATCGGTCGCCACGATGACGAGGGCCACCTGTTCATCACGGGACGCCTCAAGGAAATGATCATCGTGGGCGGCGAGAACGTCTTCCCTCGCGAGATCGAAGAAGTGCTGAATCTGCATCCCGCCGTGAACGCGTCGGGCGTGATCGGCATCCAAGATCCCATGCGAGGCGAGCTGCCGGTCGCGTTTATTGAGTTCAAAGAGAACGCCCGAGCCGAAGAGAAAGAACTGCTCGCGCATTGCAGGTCGCATCTGGCTGGCTACAAGGTTCCCTCGCAAATCAAAGTGGTCGAACAGCTTCCACGAAACGCGACTGGCAAAATCATGCGTCGCGAGCTTCGCAAGCTGCTCTGACACACGCTCTGGCCGTTATCATCGCTCGTTCGCCCCGATTCCATTTCCTCTTGCTAGAACACGCCTATGTCCACTTGGTGGGTCACCCAAACGCTCAACTCCGTCGGCCCCATTTGGCTCATCGCCTGGGTCATGTGGGTCATCATTTCCATCACGCTCCACGAACTTGCCCACGGATGGATGGCCATTCGCTGCGGCGATCACGTGCCGTATCACAGCGGCCATATGACGTGGAATCCGTTTGTTCACATTCCCTTCCCGTGGGCGTGGATCACGTTTGTGCTGTTTGGCTTTACGTGGGGCCTTATGCCCACCGACCCAAGCAGATATCGCCGCACGTACGACGAGTCGCGTGTGGCATTCGCGGGCCCGGCGATGAATCTCATCCTCGCCGTCATCAGTGTTCTCGCTGACGGCCTGTGGCTGAAGTTCGGTCCCGGCACTGGTGTTTCGGGAGACATGCTGCGAAACGTTCACCTGTTCTTCTTCACCGGTGTGCTCATCAACGTCGTCGGCTTTGTTTTCAATCTGCTGCCCATTCCGCCGCTCGATGGCTCGCGAATCGCCGCCGACTTCATCCCTGCTTATCGGCGCATCTGGGACACGGAAAAGGGGCAGGTCATCGGCTTCATTGGCTTTGCGATCCTGTTTTTCGTCGGGGCCAAGTACGTGTGGGTCGCGGGCATGATTGCCGCTGATGTCACGACAAACGCGTTCGCGGGCGTGATTGGGGCGAATTGGGTCGATCCAATCTGATCCTTGCCGCAAGATCAGCTTGTGTTCGCCACATGTTCCCGTATGATCTCCCTTGAATCATCGGGCATTCGTGGACGCATGGGTATGGGACGGCACGAAGTCACAGTCGCGCTGGGAGCGCTCGCCGCGGGCGATAGTGCTGCGCGTGACACATTGCTCGAGCTCGTTTACGACGAGCTGCGCAAACTTGCTGAGAACCGGCTGCGGCAGGAACCTGCTGGCCAGACGCTGCAAGCCACGGCCCTTGTCCACGAAGCCTACCTACGGCTGGTGAACGAGCGCGATGGCGACGAGCCGGGTCACTGGCAGGGCCGTGCTCACTTCTTCGCCGCTGCGGCAGAGGCCATGCGCCGCATTCTCATCGAGCGGGCCCGGCGGCGAAAGCGCATGCGGCACGGCGGCGGTCGGTTGCGCGTTGATCTCGCCGACGCCGACCTCGCGAACGTACACGAAGACCCCGCTGAGCTGCTCGCTCTCGACGAAGTGCTGACGCGTCTTGAACGTGAAGATGCCCGGCTTGCGCAAGTCGTCAGCCTCCGCTTCTTTGGTGGCATGGCCATTCCGCAAGTCGCCGAGTTGCTGGGAGTCTCTGATCGCACCATCAAGCGAGATTGGGAGTTCGCCCGTGCCTGGCTGCTGAAAGAAATGCACGGCGTGCAACGCCCGTCGTTTGAATCCGATACTTCGCCCCCCACAGATGCCGACTGAAATCGTGTCCCCATTCGTCCCGTCCCGTCGCGTTGAATGTATATGAGCTGGCTTGCCCGCCAACGCGAGGTTTTTGATCAGGTCGCCGAACTCGCGCCGCCGCAGCGAGATGCTGCGCTCGTTGCACTCTGTGATGGCGATACGAATTTGCATGACGCCGTGCGAGCCTTGCTCACCGCACGCGACCTTGAGCAGGCGATTCTTGATCGTCCAGCGACTGTTGCCGGTGTAGAGGAGCTCTTGGGCGAAGTCGCCGCGATGCACACCATGCCTGTCGCCGGTCAGCGGCTCGGGCCATTCGTCCTGCGAGAACTGCTGGGCGAAGGCGGCATGGGAGCGGTGTATCTGGCTGAGCAGGACTCGCCACGCAGAACTGTTGCGATCAAACTGCTGCGCTCGCCCGTCATGACGCGCGGCATGGTCGCACGCTTCGAACGCGAAGCTGCGGCTCTCGCGCGGCTTCGTCATCCAGGTATCGCTCAGATATACGAAGCGGGCACGCTCGATGCCGGTCAAGGGCGGCAGCAACCGTACTACGCGATGGAGTTTGTGCCCGGGCCGGACCTCCTCACCTACGCACGGTCGCTTTCCTCGCGCGAAAGGCTCGAAATCTTTGCGAAAGTCTGCGATGCCGTGCAGCATGCCCACGTGAAGGGCGTGATTCACCGCGACATCAAGCCCGCCAACATCATCGTTGATACTGCCGAAGCGACTGGCACACGACACGCGGGCATACAGCCCAAAGTTTTGGATTTCGGCATCGCGATGCTTGAAGACAGCGACGACGGGGTCACCAGTGCGGGACAAGTGATCGGCACGTTGCCATACATGAGCCCCGAGCAACTTCGAGGCGAAAGAGTCGCGATCGACACTCGCAGCGACGTCTATTCGCTTGGCGTCGTGCTCCATGAGTTGCTTACTGGCTCGACGCCGATCGATCTCAAGGGCCTCTCTATCGCTGCTGCCGCGAGAAAGGTCGAATCAACTGATCCGGCAAAGCTACCCGCTCACCTCCAAGGCGATATTCAAACGATTGTCGGCAAAGCTCTCGAAAAGCAGCCCGATCAGCGGTATCAGTCCGCTGCGGAGTTTGCCGATGACGTTCGGCGGTATCTCGCCGATCATCCCATCACCGCTCGACCCGCGACAGCGATGTACACGCTGAGCAAGTTCGCCAAACGTCACAGAGCAAGCGTGATCGCGACAGGTTGTGTCACTGCGGCGACCATACTTGGCGCCGCGGGCCTCTCTATCGGCCTTGTTCAAGCCAAGCGTTCACAGCACGAAGCCGAGCGACTCGCGAACGAAGCCAGCGCTGCTGCGCTCGATGCTGATCTCACCGCCGACTTCCTCTCGCGCACGCTGGCTTCAGTGCGCCCCGTGAAGTCGGAAACGCGTGAGCTCACTGTGCGCGAGATGCTGGAAGCGGCTGAGGCTCGTCTTCCGGAACTCGCCAAGTCGCCACGAGCTGAACTGCGTACGCACATCGCCCTTGCCGATGGGTACATCTCCGCCAACGAGTGTGAGCCCGCGATGTCTCATGCAAAGCGAGCATGTGAACTCGCTGTGAGCGAGTTTGGCGAAGCGAGCCAGCAACACGCGCAGTCACTTGATGTGATGGGCCGCATTTTCCAGGTGTGCGAGACAGCCGGTAATGCAATCGAAGTAAAGGAACGTGCGCTCGCACTCTGGCTGCAGATCACTGACGAATCAAGTATCGAGGTAGCCTTGGCTCGTCATGCCCTTGCCGCGTCGTTGCAAGATGCAGGCCGTCTGCGGGAGGCACGCCAATCACTTGAACTCGCTCGCCCCATTCTCATCGCCGAGAAGCACCGTTCTGCGACCGCCGCCACAGCGCAGTACGCGCATCTCATCGCCACGCTCGACGGCGAAGCGGGAGAACGTCGAGGTTTGGAAGTGCTCACGCAAGCACTGGCTGATCTGCGTGCGAGTCACGAAGATCCAGCACTTGAGATGCAGCTCCTGTTCGGCATGGGCCGCATTCATCGATCGATGAAGTCGCTGCCTCAGGCCGAGTCCGTCCTGCGCGAAGCGATCACGATCAGTGCACGTCTGCGTGGCCGTGATGAGCCGATCACGCTTTCTGTCCGTCGTGAGTTCGCCGCGACGCTGCGCGAAGTCGGCAAGCTGCGTGAGAGCCTTGATGAAAGCAAAACCATCGTTGAAATCACGCGCCGTGTGTATGGTGACAAGAGCAAGCTGCTGATCGCGGCGCTTTCTGAACTCGGTAAGGCCTTCGATGCAGTTGGTGATCACACGGCTTCGGCACATGCGTTCGCACAAGCCGCCGAACGGGCTCAGGCGATCGGCAGTCCGCCGTTTCTGGTCGCATCACTCAGCCGCGCGGGTGAGAAGTTCGAAGATGCTGGCGACTACGTGCAGTCCCGAGACTTCACCCTGCGAGCAATAGCCGCTCTGGGCGAGGGCTCTACACACGCCGACGTATCGCTCGCATTGCAAGGCCGGCTCGCGAGGCTGCAATACCTCCAAGGCGAGAGAGACGCTGGCATTCGGGCGATGGAAGCAGCCATGCAGGCGTATCGCGACGCACACATTGCTGATGCAAACCTGCTCGCGACCATGATGACATATGCCCAGGGGCTGCAAATCGCGGGTGATGTCGTCGCTGCTCATGCCATGTGGACAGATGCCCTCGCGCTCGCGAATGAGCGCAATCGCCGGGTAGAAGTTGATGTCTGCGAAGCCGCACTCGCGAGCCTCGCGCCGCAACTCGATCCGATCACGCCCAAAAAAGATTGAAATCGCATGTCCCCTCGCCACCTTCCGCGTCGCGTGAAGTCATGGCGAGCAAAAGGGGATTGCCGCCTGTCCCTCAACGGATTCAAGGAGGCTTACGATGAACTGTCTGAATCACTTCAATCTGCGTCACTCGTCCACTGCTGCGCTTGCATTGCTTGCAGGCACGGCCTGCAGCACGCCCGCTGCCGTGCTGAACTGGTCCAATCCCGTCGGGGGCACAGTTTCGACCGCCGCCAACTGGAATCCCAATCAAGTTCCCGTTCCGACGGACAGTCTGTTCTTCGGTCTCAACCAGAACATGACTATCACTTTCAACCCGGCTGTGTCGCAAAGCAGTTCCATGGAGTGGACCGGCGGGAACACAGCGACGCTGCGGATCACCGGCACCATCCCGGTCATCCCCGGCACGCACACCACCGGCGGCGTCACCATCACAGGCAACGCCGTCGCGAATACCACGATCTCCTTGACGCAAGGCACATTGCGATGTTCAACGCTCACACTCGGTGCCACAGGTTCAGCGCACGCGTCCACCCTCAATGTCAATGACGACCTTGCGCAACTGGAAGTGGTTGGCACCGGCGACCTGATCGTCGGCAGCGTCGACGACACCACGCTCAACATCTCCAACGGCGGACTCGTCTCGGTCGGCGGCGAACTTCGCACCGGTCTGTTCAACGCCGTCGCGAATGCCGACATCAACGTCATCGGCATCAACGCCACCTCAGGCGAACGTTCCACTCTCGCGGTTGCTGGCGCGTTCGACAGCACGATCGCGACGTCAGGTGACAGTGATGTCGCAGTCACTAATGGCGCGCTGGCCACGTTTGCCGGTCCTGTCGAGATCGCTAACGCAGGCGGCGTTGGCACGCTCACCGTGGGGGGCCTTGGCGGCGCTGGGCCGTTCATCCGGGCAACCGTGAATGTGGGCGGCAAACTTGACATCGGCACGAGTCAGACTGTCGGCACGGCAGGTGGCGCAGGCACCGTCACCGTGAACAATGACGGTGCTGTCTCCGTCGCGGGCGTCACGCGCATTGGCGGCGGCCCGACCGCGGGCGGTTCAGGTGTCCTCCGCATCAATGGCGGCGGGACGTTCGCAACCAATGGGCTCACGTGCGACACCGCTGGCGATCTTCAGCACATCGGTGGCACGCTCAATATCACGGGCGGAACGTTCGTCAACGAAACACCCGCGTACAACATCGGCAACACAACCCTCAACGATCCGCTGCTGATTCTGGGCGGTAACGCGCAAATGGATGTCGCCGCCACAACCAACGGCGGCACCGCTCTTCGAATCGGCACATTCGTCGGAGGGCCTGGCAGCGGTGATTGCCGACTCGAAGGCGGAGCCGATCTGCGTGTCGCTGCAAGCTCGCCGATTTCCGGAAGCGTCTTCGCGACCGTTGGTGACGATCCCGACGATCGTGGTGACATGGACGTTGTCGGCGCTGGCACGACGTTCACGGCAAGCAGCACCGCGAGTCAGCTCAACGTCGGGCTCGATGGCGATGCGACGCTCGATGTGCTGTCCGGAGGACTTGTCGACTTCGATACCGTCCACATCGCTGCGAATCCTGGCTCCACAGGCACCGTCACTGTCGATGCCGCTGGCTCACGGCTGCGCGGGCGCGGCAAGATCAACATCGGAGGCGATACATCGCTTGGCGGTCTAGGTCGCCTCATCGTGCGCAACAACGGCGTCGTGGAAGTCACTGAGACCACGCTCGAAGGTCTGACCGTCTTCGCGGACGGGACGCTTGAGGTGGGGGCCGGAGCACAGGTCAATGTGCCGCGTAGCGTGGGTGTGCGAGCAGGCGGGCAAGTGACGATGACGAGCGGAACGATCAACGCCGATCGCGTGATTGTGACCGGGGCGACGCTCTCCACTGCTGGCACGGCCACCGTCAACGCCGAGTTACTTGCGCAGTCGGGCTCATCGCTCAACTTCACCGGCACCACCACGGTTGGCGACGCAGCAAGCACGAACGGCATCTTCACAGAAAGCGCGACCATGAATGTCGGCGGCACGGTCACGCTGCTGGACAACGAGACCGCCTTCCTCGGCAATGTCGTCATGCAGGGTGGTACGTTGCTCGCGCCGGATCCCAGTGGTATCAAATTGCAAGCTGGCGGCACCCAGCTCAGCGGCGAAGGCACGATTGACGGTCGCGTGTCACTTGGGCCCACCGTCACCCTCGCACCGACGGGTCTCGGCCTCACGTTCGCGGATCGTCTCACATGTGGTACATCGGCGACGCACGCCGGCACCGAAATTCGTCTCAGCAGTGCCGCGACCGGATCTTTCTTCGCACAGACCTTCAACACCAAGTGGACGCAGGATGCCGGCTCACTCGCGATCTTCAATGGCACGTGCAGTGTTGGTGACAACACCAACTTTGGCGTCACACTCAGCGGTACCGCCCTCATCGGCGATGGCGGCAGTGACGTCGCCACGGAGCGACTCACGTTGCGCGACTCCAACGGTCTCGCGCTCGGCACGCTCACCGCGATTGCCGGCGGCGAATTGATCTGCGCTTCGAACCTCATCGTCAACAGCGGGCGCACACTCCGCGGCGAAGGTCGCATCGCGACGCCGCTGCTGTCAGTCCTGGCGGGCATCATCTCGCCCGACAACTTCGACGGTCCCGCCATGGACGCCTACAGCGGCGTCGGAACGCTGCGAGTGTCGGGCAACTACTCCATGGGCCCGACCTCACGCTACAAGTGCGAGATCGCTTTCTTCGACTTCGATCCGGGTGACTTCAACGACCGCATCAACATCACCGGCAACGCGACGCTGAACGGCACGCTCGAGATCGTCCCCTTGCCCAGCTACGACCCGGCGAGTTGCCACGAGTTCACGATCATGACGTATCTCAGTCGCACGGGCACGTTCAGCAACATCATCGCGCCGCCCGGCTACAGCGTGGTCGTCGAAGCAACGCGAGTGCGCGTCCTGCTCACCGACATCGGCTGCGACTCCATCGACTTCAACGGCAATGGCGTCTTCCCTGAAGATCAAGACGTCATCGACTTCTTCAACGTGCTCGCCGGCGGTGTGTGCCCGACCGGCACGTGTCAGTCCATCGACTTCAACAACAACTGCGTCTTCCCGGAAGATCAAGACGTGATCGACTACTTCACCGTCCTCGCTGGCGGCGCGTGCAGCGTGTGAGTTCGGCTTCATCAGACCCTTCCCATCACCGGCGTGCCGCATTCTGCGGTGCGCCGGTGTTTTCTTGTATTGTGGCGTCAACTCGCATGTCCGCGCATGATGCTCCGCTCAACTTCCGGCATCGACACGCGACCAACCTCGTCCTCATTCGCGTACGCTGGCTGCACATGGCGCAGTCTGCACCCAGTCCGACACCCAACGGGCCAACGAGCTCCGGATCAGTTCCGGCGATCATGGCACCGCCACCCGGTCGCGACAATCCCTTCACGCGCAGTCTCGCCGGGCTCATCGGTCTCGGCTTCCTCGCCCTCATGCTCATCGCGTGTCTTGCCACGCTCCCATACACGCTCGGCCCGGCGACGGATTCTGGCACAGATGCACGCCCGGTGCCCCGATACAACGCCGGCCAAACGTCAGGCGCACGGCTCCCACCCACATGGATCGCACCCACCGCCGACCAGGCTCAACGCTTCAACTCCCAAGTGCCCGCCGAAGTCGTCGCGTCCATCGCAGCATCGCACAACATTTCGCCGCAGGCTGCTATCGCCTCGACCGATGGCCCCGTCGCGGACGAACTTCGAGAGCATTGGCCGCGCTACTTCCTCGGCACCGACGCGCTGGGGCGCAGCCTGCTCATCCGCGTCCTCGCAGGAGGCGGCATCTCGCTCGTCATCGGCATCGCTGCTGCGGCTCTCAGCGTCTGCATAGGCACCGCATACGGCGCGATCAGCGGCTACGCCGGTGGCCGCATAGACAGTGTCATGATGCGCATCGTCGATGTGCTGTATGGCCTGCCCTATGTGCTGCTCGTGGTGCTGCTCGCCGTCGCGAGTGATGCCATGGTGGGGGAGTACATCTCGCGTCAGAAAGACCGCGCCGCGTGGGTGCGTGAGCAAGCCTCGACGATGATGCAAAGCGACGGGCTCGCGACAGACGGCACGCGCGTGCTTGATTATCTTCGCGCCAATGAGCCCATCGCCAAGAACCTTGAGGCCGACGCCTTCAAGCTCTACCCGCCGCGAAATGTCGGCGAATCCACGCGGCGCACCCTCGATCTCGCCACTCTGCTTATCGCTATCGGCGGCGTCAGTTGGCTCACCATGGCCCGCGTGATTCGAGGCCAGGTCCTCAGCCTCAAGAGTCAGCCATTCATCGAAGCCGCACGCGCTATCGGCCTGCCCCCCTCGCGCATTTTCCTTCGCCACTTGCTTCCGAATCTCATCGGCCCCATCACGGTCTACGCGACGCTCACCGTCCCGCAGGCGATGCTGCAAGAGAGCTTCCTGAGTTTCCTGGGCATCGGCGTCAAGCCGCCGCTCCCCAGTTGGGGAAACCTTGCGGCGGAAGGTTTGGGCGAACTGAACCCGTATCAATCCAACTGGTGGCTGCTCGCGTTCCCGTGCATCATGCTCGGCAGCACGCTGCTCGCGATGAACTTTGTCGGCGAAGGTTTGCGCGAAGCGCTTGATCCCAAGCGTGCGCGTCGCTAGCGCAACACCCGCACATTCCGCGTTTCGGACGCCGTTATCGCATTCGCGTTCGTGCGAACTCATTCTCGCCCGGTGAACCAAACCTTCATACGCTCGTCGTACCGACGGGCGTGCTCGTGCGCTCGTTGATTGCCTCACAGGACGTGCCACCATGCAAAACCGCTTCGGCGTGAAGGACTTTGTCATCATCGTGCTCGTCTGCCTGACGGGCCTGCTGGTTTTTCTGTCCATGCGACAGGCCGACCGCCAATGGACCAAGTTCTCGGCTCTCGAAAGCAAAATCGACTCCATCGAACGCCAAGCCGCACGCGTGCAGGAAACGCTCGACAAATCCGAGGTCGAAACCATGCGCGACCGCTTGGGCAACCTCGCGCGCGATATGAGCGAGGTGAAGCAGCAGATCGCCCAAGGCGTGAAAGTGAGCGGCTCGGCCGCGGGTCAGCCGCAGCAAGCACCCACGCAGCCCGCGCCGCAGACCACAGTCGCTGACCGCGACGAAAGCTGGGCGGTTCCGGGCGTGCCCATCGCGTGGCAGCCCGAACGCTCTCACGATGCCGACCCGCGCTCTGTTGAAGGCCTCGTGGAAGGCGGCGAACTGACCGAGATCATCAACGCCCAGCCGCAGAACGTCATGCCGCTCGTGTATAAGGATGTCTACGGCGCATGGGTCTTTGAACGCGTCACCGAGTATCTCGCGGAATGGGATCCCAAGACGCTCGAAATCCGCGGCGTGCTTGCACAAGCGTGGCAGCTCGCGCCCGACGGCACCTGGCTCCGCGTTCGCATTAACCCGCGCGCCCGCTTCAGCGATGGTGAACCCGTCCTTGCCGAAGACGTCATCTGGACGTTCCAATGGATGCGCAACCAGCAGGTCACGGCTGAACGCCCGCGCAGCATCACCGACTTCATCACCGAAATTCGCGAGATCGACAAGCACTCCGTCGAGTTCAAGTTCAACCAAGTGCTCTTCACCAACCTCAGCGCGGCCTTGGGTACCTTCCCCATTCTGCCCAAGCACTTCTACGAAAATTTCACGCCCACGCAGTACAACCAAGCTACCGGCCTCGTCGTTGGCAGCGGCCCTTTCAAGTTCGCCACCGCGTCCCTCGACAGCCAGTGGAAGCCCGGCACCGATGTGGTACTCGTGCGCAACGAGCAGTATTGGGGTCCCAAGCCGCTCTACGAACGTCTACGTTTCAAAGTCAATCGCGATGACCTTGGCAGGCTCACTGCCTTCAACAACGGTGAAGGTGACTGGACGCAGCCCAGCCCGCCGCAGTTCGCCGCTGTGAGCGTCGACAAGGAATGGAAGGAAAAGGGCAACTCCGCCCACATGTGGTACAACATCCGCGGTGGCTACAGCTTCATCGGCTGGAACGGCGGCAAGCGTGGCGACAAGCTCACGCCCTTCGCCGACAAGCGAGTTCGCCGCGCCATGACGCAAATGCTCGACCGCGACCTGATCGCGAAGGAAATCTTCGCGGGCCTCGCGCGTCCCTCGACCGGTCCCTTCAACAGCGTCACCGCGCAAGCCAATCCCGACATCAAGCCGTGGCCGTACGACATGGCCACCGCACGCCGACTGCTGAAAGAAGCCGGCTGGGAAGACCGCGATGGTGACGGCCAGCTTGAAAACGCCGATGGTGTGCCCTTCACCTTCGAGTTCACGTACGCCGTGGGCAGCGAAGTTACTGACCGCATGGTGAAGTATGTGAAAGACCAAGCGGCCAAACTGGGCATCCTCTGCACGCTCAAGCCGCTTGACTGGTCAGTCTTCATGAAGGCAGTCGACGACCGCGACTACGACTGCATGACGATGGGCTGGAGCCCGTCAAGCCCGGAAAGCGATCCGCAACAGATCTGGCACAGCCGCTACATCCAGAATCAAGGCGACAACTTCGTGCAGTGGGCCAACGCCGAAGCTGACGAGATCATCGAGAAGGGCCGTCAGGAACTCGACGCTACCAAGCGCCTCTCGTACTGGCACCGCCTGCACTCGATTCTTCACGAAGAGCAGCCTTACACGTTCATCGTCGAGCGTCCTTGGCTGCGTCTGGTCGGCCCTCGCGTCGGCAACTTCACCGAGTACAAGAACGGCTATCAGTACGACGAACTTGTCGTGAAGAATGCCGCAGCCGCTCGCACCAACAACTGAACCATCTCCCGGACGTTACCCGTTTCCCTCTGAAGGACGCCCGCGATGGCAACATACATCCTCCGCCGACTGTTGCTCATGGTGCCGACTCTCATCGGCATCAGCTTCCTCATCTTCATGCTCGTCGCGCTATCGCCGGGTGGTGTGGGCGCAGCCCTCCGCGTCGCAGGCGGCGGCGCGACCGAAGCCAACCAGCGAGCTATTCAAGAAGCCTACATGGAAGATCGTTACGGCCTCGATGACCCTGTCATCGTGCAGTACTTCCGTTGGCTGGGGCGCATCAGCCCCATCAAGTTCGGCGAACGCGACCAGATTCAAGGCGACGGCAGCCTGCTCAATCCTCCCAAGCCCGTGAAAGATCCGCAGCTCTGGCAGGTGCTCACCGACAAGCTGCCCGAACCCGCTGAACCCAAACTTCCCTACGCCGCCGACGCTGACGCTGCGACGAAACAACTCGCGCTCCGTCGCGCCGTGGATGATTACGCGCAGACCCGCGCCGCGTTTGTCGCCCGCCGTACCCAGTGGCTCGAAGCCGTCGGTACCTACCTTCGCGCAACCGACCAGGAGCGTCTCGTCAGCAATCGCGGCCTGCCCATCGTCGAAAAGCTCGATGGCTGGAAGCCTGACACATCGAAAGAGGAATGGAAGCCCGCAGCCGACGCCGGCGCCGTCATGCTGCGCGCGTACGCCGCCGCCAGCGACAGCCGTGAACGACTCGCCGCGATCTTCCGTGACAAGCCCTACGAACAAGCTGGCGTCTCCATCATCCCGGGTGTCCTCAGTCTCGCCAAGCCCGACTTGGGAATGAGCTTCGCGCGCAACCGCCCAGTCATTGCGCTCATTAGCGAGGCTCTGCCCGTCACCCTCATGCTCAATCTCGTCGCCTTTCCGATCATCTACATGATCGCGATTCCCATGGGCATCGTCGCTGCGACGCGAAAGGGCTCCTGGATCGACTCAGGCTCGGGCATGCTCTTCGTCGCCCTCTGGTCCATTCCCACCGTCTGGGCGGGCGTCATGGCCGTCGGCTTTGTCGCGAACAACGACTATCTCGGTTGGTTCCCCGTCGCAGGTCTGCACGACAACGACGCCGAACGCATGACCTACTTGCCCAGCGTCGTGAATGGAGTTTGGCAACGCGGCTACCTGCTCGACCTGCTCTGGCACATGGGCCTGCCCGTTATCTGCATGGTCTACGGCGGCTTCGCAATCCTCAGCAAGCAGACCCGCGCTGCGATGCTCGACAACTTCTCCGCCGACTATGTTCGCACTGCCAAGGCCAAAGGCGTGGACGGCGGCACCATCGTCTTCGCTCACGTCTTCCGTAACAGTCTGCTGCCGCTCATCACCATGTTCGCCACCATCTTCCCCGCGATGTTTGGCGGCAGCGTCATCATCGAAAAGATCTTCAACGTCCCTGGCATGGGCACGCTCATCATCGATGCGATCACGCTGAAAGATCGTGAGCTCATTCTCGCCAACGCCGTCATCATCGCGACTGTCAACATGCTCGCGTTGCTGCTGGCCGACCTTCTCTATGCCTTCGCCGATCCGCGTGTTTCCTACTCCTGATCCCTTCCGATCCTGCCGTGTTGTGAAAGTGAACTGATGGCAAGTGCAACTGAACAACCTAGCCCTGCCAAGCCGCTCTCGGCGGTCTCGGGCGTGCAACTCGCCCAAGGCATCGGCGTGCAGGAAGCCAAAGGCTTCTGGGCCGACGCATGGGAATCGGTCATCAAGCGCCCCGCCGCGAAGTTCGCCATCGTGTGGCTTGGCATCATCGCCTTCTTCGCTGTCATCGCCCCCTTCATCGCCAGCGGCCATCCCATCGTCTACCGCGAACTCGACGAAGCAGGTAACGTCGTCAAAACAAGCTATCCCCTCTTCCGCAATCTCTCTGCAGGCGACGTGTCGCTCGCCCTCGGCGCGCTGCTGGGCCTGGGCTGGATGGCAATCGCCCGCCGCATCCCTCGTTCCGATCGCCTCCTCACGTTGCTCATGTGCAGTGTTGTGGTCGCGCTGACTCTCGTCATCTGCACACTGGTCTTCTCACAGCTTCGCAGCAGTGACGACCGCTCCACGCGCGAGCTGCCCACAAGTCTGTTGGGCTTCCGTGTCCCGCTCGCCCTCGCCGTTGCTGCTGTCATCGGCGCATTCGTCGCGTGGCTACTGCCGCTCAAGGCTGTCTCGCTGCGCGTCGCATGCGTCACCATTGCGGGCCTACTCGCCGTCTTCTCCATCGCCGGTTGGTGGCGCAAACCACTCCAGACATTCCCCTACGTTGAAGCCATTCAAGCCAAGCAAGCCGAGGGCGTCTTCACGATCATCCCCTTCTCGCCCAATCAGCGTGACATCAAGGGCGACTTCGTTCCGCCCGGCACCGCGAGCGGCTTGACCAAAGCCGACGTCAAAGACAAAGTACCCAATCCGCCAGGCGTCGCTCGCCACCTCGCCGGGACCGACAGCTACGGCCAGGACGTCCTCAGCCAGTTGCTCCACGCATGCCGGTTGTCTATCTCTATCGGCCTCGTCTCCACGGGCATTGCCGTCGTCATTGGTGTCACCATCGGCGCGATGATGGGCTACTTCGGCGGCTGGATCGATCTGCTCCTCTTCCGTGTCGTCGAGATCTTCATGGCCCTACCGGTCTTGTTCCTGCTCATCGTCGCTGCAGCAGTCTTGCCGCGAAACACCTATGTCATGATGGCGATCATCGGATGCGTCACATGGACGGGTGCCGCCCGCTTCACACGCGCCGAGTTTCTGCGCCTGCGCAACCAAGACTTCGTGCAAGCCGCCAAGGCCGTGGGCCTGCCGCTCCGCAGCGTGCTCTTCAAGCACATGCTCCCCAACGGCGTGACGCCCGTCCTCGTCGACGCGAGCTTCGCCGTCGCCGCCGCGATTCTCTTCGAAGCCGCTTTGAGCTTCCTGGGTCTGGGCCCTGAAGAGCAGGCCAGTTGGGGCCGCCTTCTGAGCGACGCGACCGGCAAGTCTGGCCAGTTCAACTGGTGGCTCGCGATTTTCCCCGGAATCATCATCTTCCTCACCGTGCTCAGCTACAACCTGCTGGGCGAAGCCACCCGCGACGCCATTGACCCCAAACTCAAGAAGGCGCGTGTCTGATCACGCGGCATGAGCGCGATATGGAACTCGACCTCACCCAACCCCTCGTCTCCGTGCGCGACCTCGCCGTCTCGTTCGACAACCGCGGCGGCCCGCGCATCCAGGCGGTCGACGGCAACGCCCTCACGATTTATCCGCAGCAGACCGTCGCCGTGGTGGGCGAGTCCGGCTGCGGCAAATCGGTCAGCGCGATGAGCATGCTGCAGCTCATTCCGCGTCCGCCCGGACGCTTCGATCGGGGCACCATCCAGTTCCGCCGCCGCAGCGGGCAGGTCATCAACCTGCTCACACAAACCGAGTCGCAAATGCGCGACATTCGCGGCAACGAAATCGCGATGATCTTCCAGGAGCCCATGACCAGTCTGAACCCCGTGTACACCGTGGGCGATCAGATCATGGAAGCGATTTTGCTGCACCAAGACATTGATGCTCACCGCGCCGAGCAGGTCGCGCTCGCCGCGATGCGCGATGTTGGCATTCCCAACCCCGAGACCCGCATCAAGCAGTATCCGCACCAGTTCTCAGGCGGCATGCGGCAACGCATCATGATCGCCATGGCCCTCGCCTGCCAGCCGCGACTGCTGCTCGCCGACGAACCCACGACCGCGCTCGACGTCACGATCCAAGCTCAGATTCTTGAGTTGCTGACGCAGCTCAAACTCACGCGAGGCATGGGCGTTTTGCTCATCACGCACGATCTTGGAGTCGTCGCCGAAAATGCCGACGTCGTCTGCGTCATGTACGCAGGCCGCGTGGTTGAATACGCCAACGTCCTCGACCTCTTCGAAAACCCTTTGCACCCCTACACACGCGGCTTGCTCAACAGCATCCCGCGCGTCGGCGTGAAGCGCGACCGCCTTGTGACCATCAAGGAAATCGTCGACGATCCCGAGCAGTTCGCTCGCGTCGAACGCATGGGAGTGGGCGCCGGTGCCCGCCCCTGGTGGCCATGGCACGATGCCCCGGCTGATCTCCGCCGCGTCGATGAGCCCGCAGGCGATTACGCGCTCGTCGAAGTCAAGCCCGACCACTGGGTCGGTCTTTGGCGTACCGAAGCCGTCAAGTCCCGCCGCGATCGCGCTCCCGACCTCCAGTATCGCAAACCGGCCAGCGCGGTCGTCGCCGTGTGATGCGGCACACCGCGTCAACGTGCGGCCCGCCTTCGTCTCATACGCTTCCTCATGCTTGATGCGCTGCTCGCGAAGTTCTCGACTGCACATGCCACGATCGGTGTCGTCGGTCTGGGTTACGTCGGGCTGCCACTCGTTCGCGCCTTGCACGCTGCAGGCTTCCGCGTCATCGGCTTCGACATCGACGCAAGCAAGATCGAGAAGCTCACCAAGGGCGAAGCCTATCTCAAGCATCTGGGCGACACACTCGTCCGCGAACTCGCCGCCAGCGATCGCTTCACGCCCACAAGCGATCCCTCCGCGCTCGTCGTGTGCGACGCGATCTGTATCTGCGTACCCACGCCTCTGGGCCACCATAAAGACCCCGATCTTTCGTACGTCGAGTCTTCGACGCGCATGATCGCCAACGTCCTCCGCACGCGTGCAGCGGGCCTCACACTCATCAGCCTCGAAAGCACAACCTATCCCGGCACCACCCGCGAAGTCTGCAAGTCAATTCTCGACGCCGCGGGCCTTGCTCTCGGTCGCGACTATCTCCTCTGTTTCAGCCCGGAACGCGAAGATCCGGGTCGCCAAGGCGTCGATACCAGCACCATTCCGCGCCTGGTCGGCGGCGTTGACGACGCAAGCACCCGAGCTGGCGTCGCAATGTACTCGCGCGCCGTCAAGCAGGTCATTCCCGTCGCAAGTGCCGAAGTCGCCGAAGCAGCCAAGCTCGTCGAGAACATCTATCGCAGCGTCAACATCGCTCTCGTCAACGAACTCAAACCGGTTTTCGCGACCATGGGCATCGATATCTGGCAAGTGCTCGACGCAGCCGCCACCAAGCCCTTTGGCTTTCAGCGCTTCAGTCCAGGTCCGGGCTTGGGCGGCCACTGCATTCCCATCGATCCCTACTACCTCACGTGGAAAGCCCGCGAATTCGGCCACGCCACGCGATTCATTGAGCTTGCAGGCGAAATCAACAGCGCCATGCCGCACTACGTCGTCGATCGAGTCGCCCACGCCCTCAACGACGACCGCAAACCCATGCGAGGCTCGCGCGTGCTCGTGCTGGGCATCGCTTACAAGCCCGATGTCGACGATATCCGCGAAACCCCGGCCGCCGAGATCATCGAACTTCTCCAATCACGCGGCTGCGACGTGAGCTACCACGATCCGCACGTGCCCGAATTTCCCAGCATGCGGAAGTATCAGATCTCGCTCGCCAGCGTCCCGCTCTCTGCCGCCACGCTCGCGAACGTCGACTGCGTCGTCATCGTGACCGACCACCGCACTATCGACTGGACACTCGTCGGCCAGCACGCCAGACTCGTCGTTGACAGCCGCAACGCCATGTCGCGCGCTCAGGCCCCCAAGGCCCGCATCGTGAAAGCATGAAACAACCACCCATACTCCATCGACATGCTTTGTCGAAGGAGTATGGGTGGTCGGTTCTCACGACAGGTGTTCTGCGATGCTTAGCGACGACGACGCGCCAGTGTCAACGCGCCCATGCCCAGCAGCACCGCCGCCGAAGGAGCGGGGATCTGCGTCATGCGGAAGCCGATGCCCGCAGCTTCATCCGTCGGAAAGTTGTTTCCCAGCACGTTCGCACGCATCGAGCCCGCGTCGTTGAAGAAGGCGCCGCCGCGCAAAAGGCGCGTCAATGTCGACACGGTCGAGAGGGACGTGTCAGTCCACTCCGCCACGTTGCCGCCTTGGTCATACGTGCCATACGCGCTTTCCGAGTTCTGGAACAGCCCCACGGGAGTCGTGAAGTAGGGGGGCAGAATCTGCAGCGGCTGGCCCGGCAGCAGCGGCACCGGACGCCAGTTGGCGTTGTTGCCCGACACATCGTTCGGGTCGCGGCCCGGCTGTGTGTTGCTCTGCGTGGCATACGTCCAGTAGCCCGCGTTTGTACCGCCGCCGCGGTAGTACGCAGCCTTGTGCCACTCGTGGTTGCTCGCCACCGCCCACTCCCAGTTGGCGTTGCGCGTGATCGTGTTCGAAGCGATGCCACCGGCAGTCAGCGTGTACGCGCCGTCTTCGGTGGTGCTCGCGTTCTGCAGACCGGTGGGCTGGCCGTTGTGCATCCAGTTGGCAAACCGTGTGGCATCCCAGAACGAGACGTAGTTCACGGGCCGATTCACGAAGTCCGGGTGCACGGTGTACGAAAAGCTGCCGCTCGAACCGCTGCGCGAGATTCCGCAGCCTACGGCATTGCCGATGTCGGCCATGCTCGGGTTGTAGAGGTTGTTGTCGTCCGTCCGCGCGACAGCGTTGAGGAACGCGGCGTACTGACTCGCGGTCACTTCGTACGTACCCACGCGATACGAGTACGCCACTGCGCCGAAGCTGCCAAATCCCGGCCCGCCCACATTGCCAGCATCGCCAACAAATACCGTGGGGATCGTGATCACAGCGTGTGCACGCGGCGCGGCAACGCTCAGCACGCCCGAAAAAGCCGCAAGCGCAGCCACAGCAACAGAACGATTCGACATGCTCTCTCTCCTCCGGATCACCACGGTGATGCCCAACCCGACGCACGAAAACGCACCTAGTGTCCGTTCAATTTTACAACTCGCACCCGAAAAGGCAATTGCCAGCCACTGTTCGTGAAGATCATTCTCGCCCCTAGGTTCCCCGTGTTTAGCGCTTAGTCTGACAACACGCGGGCGAGATGCCATGCGATCAACTCTCGACAAGAAATTGAACCAAGTGGCCCCGCCGGGACTTGAACCCGGACGCCCAGCAAAGGGCTGCGGATTTTAAGTCCGCTGCGTCTGCCATTCCGCCACGGGGCCCGTGGTGTCAACGCGGTGCAGCGTAGCGGCGTGCCTCACGATCCGGCGGGAACGCTCGGTGGGGTTGTTGGTACAGCCGGTGAGACTGGTACCGGCTCGCCGATTTCCGCCTCGCTGCCCGGATCCCAGCGATATCCGTCGATGGCCCGATGCACGTAGTCCGGCGCACGAACAACCATCGCCTTCGCCCCTCTGTCGTAGCGAATGGTCGCAGAGGTACCACCAAGTTCAATCCACGATGCTGGCTCGCAGATGTCCATGATCATTTGACGAAGGGCCTCCGCACGTTCGCTGTGCGAGCGCGTATCTTCGACGCCTGCGTGGTCGGGGAATGCTGACGTGGAAGCTTCACGAACGAACTTCGGCCCCTCATAGCGAAAATCGCGGATGACCTGGATGACATTGGCGACGTCATACGTGTCCACACGAACAAACCGGTCCAGTCTCTCGCGCGGCCCCACCTGCAACACGTTGCTCGTCCCGATCTGCCACGTGCTGCCAATCGTCGATGATCCTGATCGCGCATCGGCCTTCGCTAACGCCAACTCCAACGCGTGCTGCAGCGTCACACGCTCCGCCCGCAGCGTGATCCGAGCTTCGCGCGACAATCCGACGCGCTGCTCAAGCGGCACCACAGGCTTCGGTGGCGTCTGTACCTGCGACCTCGTATCGGACGCCCCTGTCGCACGCGGCGATGTCGCGGGTGCCTCCGCTTGTGCTGGCGATGCGGGTGTCGTCACAGACGTCGCCGTGCCCTCTTCCAACCACATCGACACGATGGTCAACCCCGCCGTCTCCTCAATCTGGGTAAACACCTCGGCAAGCGGCGCATCGCTCCACGCCACATTCACCACGCGCGACAACCGCTGCGCCGCCTCCAGTCGCGTGCTGGGATAAGTCGGTACCAAGCTGCTATCGCGAATCGACAATGAAGGCGTCGCCTGAGCCCATGCACCCGGCGTGGCCACGCTCATGATGCACGCAACCATCGGAAGTAGTACCCAGTCAGTAGTTCGCGCCATCTGCACCTCAGTCTGTCGCTTCGATCCTGTGTGTGTACCGGCCCGCGGCACCCAAGGTTGCAATCCGCGTCCCACCCGCCAAAAGTCCGAAATCCGCCCCGGCAGCCCATGCGGCCCCCCCGGCACACACGCCGCAGTTTGACGCATGGTCTAGGATGTGCCCGTGCACGATCGGACTTCCATCACCAGGCGTGCGGCCTTAGGCGTGCTGGCAGCAGCTGGCGTCGGATACGCCGTCTTCGGTCCTCGCGGCTCGCGCGACCCGCTCGCTCGCGGCCGGGTGCAATTGACCTACTGGGAAAAATGGACGGGCCAGGAAGCCCTCGCCATGCAGCGTCTGGTCGACAAATTCAACCAGTCGCAGGATCGCATCTACGTGCGCTATCTCTCGATGACCATGATCGAGCAGAAAGCCATGGTCGCCATCGCGGGTGGTTCGCCTCCCGACATCATCGGCCTCTACAACAAGAGCCTTCCGCTCTTCGCCGAGAGCAAAGCCATCCTGCCTCTCGCTGAGCTCGCCGCCAAGCACAACCTCACGCGCGAAACCTACGCCGACGCGATCTGGCGACTCTGCAACGTTCACGTGCGCGATGCCGACAGCAAGCTGGGCCCGCCGCAGCTCTACGGTCTGCCAAATACCTGCTCGACAATGGCGCTCTACTACAACAGACGCCTCCTCGTCGAAGCCGGCTACGACGAGTCCGTCGTCCCCACCAGCATTTCGCAACTCGACGCACTCGCCGAAGAGTTCACCATCATCGACGCCAGCAAGCCCGGCGCAGGCCGCTTCGTCCGACTTGGCTTTACACCCAGCGAGCCCGGCTGGTGGCCCCACGTCTGGGCTCCGCACTTTGGGGGCTCGCTCTACGACCGTGACACCGATACCGCGACCGCCGCCAGTGAAGCCTGCGTCCGTGCTTACGAGTGGGTCCAGACGTACCCCGACAAGCTTGGCGTGCAAGACGTCATGAGCTTCCAAAGCGGCCTGGGCGGCTACAACAGCGCCGAGCAGCCGCTCATCTTGGGCCGCGTCGCCATGTGCCTGCACGGGCCATTTCTCGTCAACGTCATCAAGCAGTTCAAGCCGGATTTTCCCTTTGGCGTCGCACCCTTCCCCTGCGAGTGGCGGGCCGAAGAAGGCACGCCGCCCACGGGCCTCGTTGAAACCGACGTCCTCGTCATTCCCAGTAACTGCAAGCACCCCGCCGAGGCCATGGAGTTCATCGCCTTCACGCAGCAGCAGGCCAACACCGAGCAGCTCTGCATCGATCACGCGAAGCCCAGCCCGCTCGCGACCTGCAGCCCCGACTACTACGCCCGCCATCCCAATCCCTACATCGGCGTGCACGAAGCCATCGCCCGCAGTCCGCGCGGCTTTGGCTATCCCGAAACCCGCGTGTGGAACGAGTACGAGAACCTCTTCCGCCGTACATTCGAACGCGACATCTGGCAACTCTCGCTGCGCGCCCGCGAAGCTCTCACCAACGTGCAGACCGCCGCGCAATCCGCTATTGATCTCGCGCGTGAACGCCGGAGGCTCCGCGCATGAGCACGCGTCGCCACGAAGATTCCGTCCGTACGGGGCTCCTCTGGATCAGCCCGTGGCTGCTGGGCTTCACGCTCTTTCTGCTTACGCCGCTTGCCATGAGCGTCTACTACTCGCTCAGCGACTACCCCGTGCTTGAGCGTCCCGTCTTCATCGGGCTCGCGAACTACAAACGCCTCTTCACCGATCCCACCTTCTGGATCGTCCTCAAGAACACGCTCATCTTCAGCCTCGTCTTCGTCCCTGCAAGCACGCTGCTCGCACTGGGCCTTGCCGCCCTTCTCAACAAAGAACTGCCCGGCTGGAAGTTCGCCCGCGCGATCATCGTGCTGCCCACGCTCGTTCCCGCCGCGGCCGCCGCCATGGCCTGGCTCTGGCTGCTCAATAGCGACGCGGGCCTCATTAATCGCTTGCTCAGCCCGCTGCTCGCAGTCTTCAACCTCGCCGCGCCAGCATGGCTACAAAGCAGATTCTGGGCCATGCCCGCCATCATCATCGTGAGCCTTTGGCAAGTCGGCCAAAGCGTGCTCATCTATCAAGCCGCGCTGCGCGAAGTGCCGGAAAGCCTGCAGGAAGCCGCTGAGCTCGATGGCCTCACGGGCCTGCGCCGCTTCTGGCACGTCACGCTTCCCATGATCTCCCCCGTCGTGCTCTTCAACGTCGTCATCGGCATCATCGGCGCCATGCAGGTCTTCGTCTTCCCCTTCATCATGACCAACGGCGGCCCGGGCACTGCAACGTACTTCTACTCCATGTACCTCTACGACAACGCCTTCCTCTTCGGCCCGCAAATGGGCTACGCCTGCGCCATGGCCTGGGTCCAAATGATGATGGTGGGGGCTCTCACGTGGCTCCTCTTCCGCATGAGCCGCAAGAAGGTCCACTATCGCGGAGGTGGCGCATGACATCACCTCGCCTGACGCCCGCGCGCACGCTCTCGTGGCTCTTGCTTATCGCGTTCGCATTCGCCTTCGCCCTGCCGCTCATCTGGATGTTCCTCACCAGCGTCAAGCCTGGCTCGCAAACCGTGCTCGCGGGCGACGGCGTCCTGAGCGTTCTCCCCACGCCTCTCTCCCAAACTCCCCAGTACGCCGCGGACAATTTCCGCAGCGTCCTGACAGATCCAGTCGTCGACTTCCCCCTCTACCTGCGAAACACGTTCGTCGTCACCATCTTGTCGGTGCTGGGCACGGTCATCTCCAGCGCCGTCGTCGCGTACGGCTTCGCTCGCGTGCAGTGGCAAGGCCGCAACCTCGCCTTCGGCCTCATGCTCGCGACCATGATGATCCCCTTCCCCGTCATCATGGGTCCGCTCTACGTCCTCTTCAAAGAGCTCGGCTGGATCGGCACCTTCAAACCGCTCTGGGTTCCCGCATGGTTTGGCCATGCCTTCAGCATCTTCCTGCTGCGCCAGTTCTTCCTGGGCATCCCGCGAGAACTCAACGACGCTGCGAAGATCGACGGCTGCAATCACTGGCAGACATTCACGCGTGTCATCCTGCCTATCAGCAAGCCCGCGCTCACCGTCGTCGCGCTGCTTCACTTTGTTTTCGTCTGGAACGACTTCCTGGGCCCGCTCATCTTCCTGACTGATCGCAACCAGTACACGCTCGCGCTGGGCCTGCAGCTCTACCAAAGCCAGACGGGCAACACGCCTTGGAACCTGCTCATGGCTGCGACGACCATCGTCATCCTGCCAGTCATCATCATGTTCCTCATCGCGCAGCGAGCCCTCATCGAAGGCATTGCCACCCAAGGCATGCGCGAAGCGTGAAGAAGCACACGTTGGCGTGCAGACCGGCTCAGTCTTCCGCGATCGCCGTCACCTGCCCCAGCGTCTCATCGAAATAACTCGCGTACAGCGTGCTGTCTGCTTCATTCCACAGCCAGCCCGCGGTCGCGCTGCCGCGTTCGCCCGCGCCTGTCGTTGTCGCAATCGCATACCGCGCCGCGTCCGTCGCGTCAGGCCATGCTGCGTTCACCGGCGCCATCTTTATGTACCCGCCGCCCACCAGCGTGCCGGCCGCGCTCGTGTCGCCCCACTGGTCCGCCGCAAAATCCGGAAACCGCGCGTTCTTCGAGCGGTAAAGCTCAATCTGCCGCTGAAGCGTGCCCAACTGGCTCTTGAGGTTCCCCGCCTTGCTGTCCTGCGTCGCCTGCGCAAACTGCGGCACCACGATCGCCGCGAGAATCCCAAGGATCACGACGACGATCAGAATCTCAACAAGCGTGAACGCTCGGCGAACGGTGCTGGACGAAAACGTGAGCATGGTGGTACCTCAAGCACGCACAAGACACAAGTGCATCGACCATCTCACGCCGCCCCTCGACGCAAGCAATGGACGCCGGCGGTTATAGACACCGACCACGCCCGCATAAAGCAACAACGCACGCTCTCGCGTGCGTTGTCGAATTGAAACTTACTTGGTCACATTACTCAGCCGTGCTGGCATACGTGCCCGAGATGACCTTCAGGTAGTTGGCGTTGGCGCTGCTGCCGGGGTTGTCCGTGAACCAGCTGGCGTAGAGGGTGTTGGTGTCAGTGTTGAACACCCAACCCGTGGTTTCGGAGCCGAAGCTGCCAGCGGAGCTGGTGACGCCACGACGCTGCAAATCGGTGCGGTCAGAGGGAACTGCCGGATTGACCGGGGCATCCTTCACATAGCCACCGGTGACCAGAACGCCCCACCCGAACTTGCCAGCCAGGTCCTGACTGCTCCAAACCGGATACTGGTTCGTCTTGGCCTGATAGAGCTCGATCTGGCGCTGCAGAGTGCCAACCTGGCTCTTGATGTTGCCGGCCTGGCTGTCCTGCGTCGCGCTCGTGAACTGAGGCACCACGATGGCGGCCAGAATGCCGAGGATGACGACGACGATCAGAATTTCAACGAGGGTGAAGGCCTTACGAATGGTCGACTTACGCATGCGAATCGCTCCTGCCCATCTACCGAAAGCGTCGTGTTTCCCGCACGTTGCTTCCGTGTGCTGCCAAGGAGTCGAGCGATGGGCTCTGGCTCGTTCCTTGGTCCGTCGCCGCCGCGAGTAGCCTGCCGGACCACCCGGCGGACTGCGACGCGAACGCAAACCTGCACGGTGCGATTTCTCGCGACCGGCGGGGAATAGATCGGATTCAATCAGTCGCGGTGTTAGTCATCACCGCAGTAGTTTCGTTGAAGAAGCTGGCATAAACCGCACGCGCGGTGCTGTTCCACACCCAGCCCGTGGTCGCATGACCGCGCGCCGTCCCGGTAACCACCGAGATCGCCGTCGCATTCGCATCACCCACCGGAAAGCGCGGATGCCGCGGAGCTTCCTTGAGATACTTCAGCCCCACCAGCGACCGCGTGTTGGGGTCGGTCAAGTCCGAGACTGAGCCCCAGCCGTCTGTGGCGAAGTTCGGATACGCGCCGCGACGCTGGCTCTTGTAGAGTTCAACCGTGTTGTTCAGTGATTGCAGCTGCGCCTGCAGATTGCGCTGCTGGCTCTCGCTGGTCGCACTCGAGAACTGCGGAATCACCATCGCGCTCAGAATGCCCAGAATGACCACGACGATGAGAATCTCGACCAGCGAGAATCCGTTGCGTCGCGTGTTGTGCAGCCTGGGGGTGAGCATGATGATCTCCGGGCGTTCGCGTTGAGCGACCCGCCATGCAGGAGATCGGTGTCTGCAAACCGCTTCGTGAGCCTCCGTTCGCGGGAGTCGCAGCGTCGCCCCTCACGCCCCGGCATAATCGCTACAGACCGCACACCTCGCACCGTCCTGGGACCACAACGAAAAAAGGCACAGGCTCATCGCCCGTGCCTTCGTGAGTTCACTCAACGCTCATCCGTCAATCACGCTTCAAACCTTGTCATTTAACGCTCAGGGCCGGCGATTCAACCTTCCAGATACGTGTAACCTTCGAGGCCATCGTCATAGAACTTCAGCAGACTCTTGCCTTCGCTGATCGTCAGTCGACCTTGCTTGCACGCCGCTTCCACGTCCAGCCGCATCGCTCGCTTCAGGTCTTCCACGTCGTACTGCACGTACTGCAGCACTTCCTCCACCGTGTCACCTTCGATGACTTCGTCAATCTCCCAGTCGCCGTTTTCGTCGATGGAGATGTGCACCGCGTGCGTGTCGCCCAGCAGGTTGTGCAGATCGCCCAGAATCTCCTGATACGCGCCCAGCAGGAACACGCCAAGGTAATACGGCTCGCACCCTTCGCCCTCACCCGGAAGATCTCGCAGCGAATGAAGCTCAAGCGTCTTCTTCTCCGTGCGCTTGTCCACGAAGTTGTCGATCTTGCCGTCGCTGTCGCACGTAATGTCTGCGAGAATCCCCCGCCGCGTCGGCTCTTCGCCCAATCGGTGAATCGGGCAGATCGGGAACAGTTGATCAATGGCCCAACTGTCGGGCATGCTCTGGAACAAACTGAAATTGCAGAAGTAGATGTCGCTGAGCAGCTCAGGCAAAGCCTCGAACTCCTCAGGCAGGTCACCCTTCTTGCTCGCCTTCTCCAGAATCTTGTGCCCGATGCCCCAGAACAGCTCCTCAGCGACGCTGCGCATTTCCAGGCTCATGTAGCCCAGACTGAACAGGCTCATGACCTCATCACGCGCCTGCGTCGCATCGTGATACGTCTCTTTGAGGTTGCGATCAGTCAGGTTCTTGTACGCTTCCAGCAGATCAATCACCGGCTGCGGCACATCGCGATCATCGCCGTCCTCAGCCTCTTCCTTCATGATCCGCTCGATCTTCGCAACATCCGGATTCGCCTCGAAGCTGCTGCTGCCCACCGCATCCATTACCAGCACCGATGAGTACGCCACCATCGCGCGTCCGCTTTCGCTGATGATCGTCGGGTGCTTGACCTTCGCGCTGTCGCACACGCTCTTGATGCGATACACCACGTCCGCCGCGTACTCCGCGATGGTGTAATTGATGCTGCTCGACCACGCCGACTGGCTGCCGTCGTAGTCCACGCCCATGCCGCCGCCGATGTCCAGATACTGCAGCCCCGCTCCCAGGCGCACCAGTTCGCAGTACACGTGCGTCAGCTCATTCACCGCGTTCTTGAACACGCGAATGTCATAGAGCTGGCTGCCCACGTGGCAGTGGAGCAGATTCAAGCAGTCGAGCATGTCGTGCTTCTTGAGATACTCAACCGCCTTGATGAGCTCGCTCACGAACAGGCCGAACTTGCTCCTCGCGCCCGCGCTGCTCTCCCAACGCCCCGCGCCGCGGCTGCTCAGCTTCACGCGCAGCCCGATCTTCGGCTTGATGTTGTACTGCTTGGCGTGCTTGACGATCAGCTCAAGCTCGGTCCACTTTTCAACCACCGGAATGATGTTCCGTCCCAGCTTGGTCGCCAGCGTCACCGTCTCGATGAACTCAGCGTCTTTGAAGCCGTTGCAGATGATGGGCATGCCGTTCACGCCGGGCCCGCCCGCCGTCGCCGACAGCCCCAGCACCGCCACCAGTTCCGGCTTGCTGCCAGCCTCGAGCCCGAAGCCCAGTTCCACCGCGAGCTGCGCGATCTGCTCGCACACGTGCCGCTGCTGGTTCACCTTAATCGGATACACGCATGCATACTTGCCTTGGTACTGCGTATCCGTAATGGCGTCATCAAACGCTTTGCGAATCTCCCGCAGCCGATCCGTCAGCAAATCGTTGAACCGCAGCAGCACGGGCGTATGAATCCCGCGCTCACGCAGCCCCTGCACCACCTCATGCAGATCGATCTGCGCATCCGCCTTCTTCGTCGGCATCACCGCCACCGTGCCCGCCGCCGTCACGGTGACATAGCCCTTGCCCCAATCGGGAATGCCGTAGAGCTGTGCGGAGTCGCCGACTGTCCATTGACCGTGCATGAAAGCGCTGCGCGAAGTGATTGTCGCCATCGATGTTTGTCTTTTCCCAGCGTGGGACGTGCCGCGACGATTGCGAGACGGTTGCCGGGACAGTCGCTGTTCAACGCGGGTGCGACCGGCACGGAGCGATGATCGACATGCGACGCGCAATACAAAACGCGGACGCAAACGTCACCACCACAAAAAGATAACGCATCTGCGCGCCGAAGCAAGTGAAAAGGGCGGTGGAGCGATGGAAGTTTTTTGGTGAATCGGGGAGTGACGGGCACCCTCGGGCGACCGCTCCGGTCGTTTCGGCAGGCTTGGTGCCTCTCCTGCGCTGCATGTGCAGGCCATGACGTACCACGACGATTACATCCGCGCCGAGTGACGTCACTCGACTCACAGGTTGTTGCATTCTCCCCGCGACACAGACGCAAGGCGGATCTTGGTCACTCTGCGCAGCAGCCAAAACACGCGTGATGTGTGAAATGCCGTGGCTGCAATGGCGATGAAGCTCGTGCCGACGAGCAGCCACGCCTCATCCTTGTTTTTGCTCTCCGTCAGTGCTACGAAGACCACCCCGACTATGAACGCTGAGATCAGGAGCAACACCGGCCCGACCCATCGAAACCACTGGATCAACCCGCGCAAATCGCGGGACGGAGCGTCTCCATACGCCGCCACATGCTGACCAGTGACATGCATGGCAACAAACAGCAGCACAGGCAGAAGCAGAGGGGACAACAAAGTCAGTACACAGCCCAACTGTCCCACAAAGCACACGCTCGGCATCGAGAAGACCAGTCCGATTGCGGTCGCGATCACGAGTCCCCGTAGCAGAGCACGCATGTCCCGTCTGGACGAAGAGCACGCGGGAAGCGGCGGTCCGGCGAGACACCAGAAACCGACGAACACAGATATCAAAGACGCGAAAGTCAACAGCAGACTGACGATGAATGCGACGAGCGTCGAATCGTTTCCCTGGAAGTTGAACGAATTGCCAATGCTCCCGAGCACAGATGCGCCGCATGCGGCGCTGCCGAAGAGCCCGACGGCGGTCGCGCTCAACCCAATCAGAATTATCTGCGCGGCCTTATGCAGCGATCGCAGTCGCGCGAACTCGGGATAACTGTTCACAGATGTGCCGCATTCGGGACACACGTCCGCATGCGGAAGATTGACGAGCGAATAGCCGCACTTGCCGCATGTGGAAGCTGCCAGCAGGATCGGCGGCGGAGTTGCCCGTTCCTCGACAGGTTGATCGTCATTGTCGTACATGTGTTCCCCATCCAAACCGCGCATCCAGTTCCGCTTCCAGTACGCGATCAAACTGCCTGTACGTTCGCCACAACATGACGACTGGCACAAGTACGCACGCAACAGCAGGCGACGACACCAGAACCAACCTGCCCGCGCTCGACACACTCACCAGTGACATACCCGCTAATACCAAGCCAATCGTGACTGGAAGCAAAATCGCACAAAGCGGCACGATACCGCACAGCATAATCGCACTCGCCCGAATGTGGCGGACGCTTGCGTCGTAATCCCGGTGCAGCATCCACGCCACCACGCGAAGCGACGGAAGCAACGCGAGCGCCGCGATGAGCGGCAGCAACGCCGACACTGCGAACATCGAAGTGAAGCCCCAACCAAGACGAAACGGCCCCGTCACGGCGAACGCGAGAATCACGAACGCCGACGTCACTAATGCCGCAACGCCCAAGAAGACGGCACCGTGCGCCCGCGTCGGCGGTAGCGGCCATCGCGAACGAATCGGTTTCGCGAATCCCATGAGCCCGTTCCCGATCATTGCAACCGGCGCGATCATGACAATCGTCCACAACCACGCAATGGCCTGCAGCGGACTGCCGACATCTCGCGTTGTGCGCGAAACAGACAAACTCGTGGTGGCCACAATCGCCGCCACGGCAAGCAGGATTCCCATAAGCCCCAACCCCGCCGCAAGTCTGCGTGCTGCCGCCTGCAGGTTCGCAACGCTCTCGGTATCCGCCAGACGCAACGGGCTCATGAGCGAGTCACGCACCGGCGCCGCACACTCCGGACACAGCGCATCAATGTCGAGACCCCGAATGTCGTATCGACACGCATGGCACGTCGCAACCGGTTCCGCCGGCGTCGCGCCCACCTGAGTTTGCGACGACGCTCCCGCCACTCACGCCCCCTCACGTTCCTTCAGCCGCGCCACCAGTATCTCCCGCGTCTTGAAGAACACATGCCAAATCAGCACCATCGCCGCCACGATGCACACAATCGGCACGCCGCAGCCCACCGCAAATGTAATCGCGATCGCAGTGTCGGGCGGACTGTTTGAAGTCGCACCCGCCGCCAACCCCGCTCCGATCAGGCCGAACACAAACACGCCATATCCAAGCAGAGGCGACGCCACGACCAGCACCGGCAGCAGCCAGTACAGCCGCTTCGCCCGCACGCTCAACAACCGACTCTCGTCCGTCGCGTCCTGCGCCGCCAGCCATCGCACAATGCCCAGCGGCGGCAGCAGCAGCCCCAGCAGCAGCGGTGCGCCCGCGCACGCTCCGCAACCCATCACCCCGCTCATCGACGCGAATGCGTTGGCCGTGTTCCCCGTCTGCGTCGCCGCGACCACCGCCCCAACCGAACTCGTGATGCACGCAACCGCCGAAATGCCCACCGCCACCCGCGTCAGCACTGCCGACGTCTTCGCCTGCTTGAGTTCAGGCAGTCCCGGGTGCGGTGACGTGAACAGCCAGAACCCCAGCAGCATCATCACCACCGGCGCGGAGATCAAGATCGTCAGCAGCATCGCCCCGCCGCCCACGTTGCCGCTCGTCGGGTTCGACAACACCGACATCCCGCCACTCATGATCGTGCCAAAAACAGCGACGGCGACCAGCCCAAGCACATATGTCGCCATCCCAACCGTGATGAAACGCGTCGCTCGCAGCAGCTTGCGTAGATACATCTCCGGCGCGAACTTCAAACTGCCTTCAAGCGTCGCCGC
>DATGWV010000328.1:0-2204 GCA_035299305.1 Phycisphaerales bacterium
CGCCAAAGCGATGCGTACACACAATCGATGACGATGCGACTCAGTCGACAGACTTGTCCTTCGCCCGTGCGATAAGTGCAAGCAGCGTGTCGCGGCTCTTTATGATGCCTTCGGTCAGGTCGCCCGTGCCGCGGTAATCAACCGCGAGCGGACCGTCGTAGCCGACGGCGGCGATGGCTTCGACGAGCGGGAAGAGGTCGTAGGGCTCGTGCTTGAGCGCGACCAGCTTCGCGGGCATGTCGTCATCGAGAGCCTCGCCCATGAGCGCGGCGATTTCGGCGTCGAGTTCAGCATCGTCGATGTCATCGATCTCATCTTCGGCCTCGACAACTTCAACGGGCGGCGGAGGCGCGGCCTTCTTGCCCTTCTTGGCAACGCCGCCGGGCGTGGCTTCTTCGTCTTCCTGCACCTTGGCGGCCTTGCCCTTGCCTGGCTTGGCGGGCGCGGCGGCAGCGGCGGGCTCGGCGAGCTTTTTGCTGGGCTTGGGCGCGGGTTCGTCGGGAATCGGCTCGGTGAACTTGACCGTCGCAGCGCACACGCCCGTGGCGTATGGCGTGAGGCGATGGAGATAGTCCACGGGCTTGGCGGTCCCGGCGGCCGTTTGGAAATCGGGATAGGTGCCGATGCGGAAGCCGCCGACTTTCTTGAGCAGGTCGGTGACACGCTCGCTCTTGCCCGTCAGGCCATCGTGAGGCGAGATGAGCAGGTTGATGTCGAGCTTCTCGGCGCGTTCAACGACGGGCTTGAGGGCGGCGGCCACGCGTGCCATGGCGGCGTCGTCATCGACGGCAGCGACTTTGATCGCAGCGGCGGAGCAGCCGAGAATCTGTGCGGCTTCGACGACTTTGCGAGCGCGGGTCGTGGCGGCGACAACGTCGGCTTCCTTGGTGCTGCCGAAGTTCTGCGGGTCATACTCCACGAGGAGCAGACAGGCAGCACCTGCGCGGTCGGCACGCTCGCGAATGGCTTCGAGCCGGGCGCGATCCGCACCGGCGAGCAGATCAGTGGACAGCGTGAGGCCCGACAGGCCCAGCACTTCGCGCGTGTGGCGCGGCAAGTCGAGCATGTCGAGGGCGGGCTTTTTGCCCTTGCTCGCAGGCAAGAGCATGGAACGCAAGCATCGAGCCGATAGCGTGAGGATCATGGGTTCCCCGACTGTACACACGTTTGCGTGCCGACGTGGGAGGGGCGAGCGAGGCAATTGCAGCGGTGATAACCGCCGGGCCGCCGGGGCGGGCTGCCAGAGGGGTAGCGTGTGAATTGCGGAACTCGCCCGGGGGCGGGGCGTACAACAATGAGTGCGCGAGGGTGGTCATGGCGCTTGGGTGCGTTGTTGACCGCCGAACGAGTGGGCCAAACTGGCCCGCTGGCGACGAATAGTTGCGAATCCGCCGCTTGGCTTACGAGAGCATTGCAGGATGCCGCGAGCGGCAAAGCATGCAACGCACGCAATGAACAGCAGCCGAATCATGGACGCAGCAGAGGAGCCGATCATGCAGAGAGTCTTCACGGGCAAAGCAGGCTGGATGCGTATGTGCGTTCGCGCGGGCGTTGCGGCGTGTGTCTTGGCGTGCGCGGGTTCGGCGACGATGGCACAGACGGGCGATGGCGAAAGCCTGAGCGGCTTGGACGGCAGCGAGAGCCCCGAGTGGATGCGGAAGCTGAACATCACGCCCAAGAGCGACGCGGCTCAGAAACTTGCAGCGCAAGTGAAGACGCGCGAGGAGAAGGACAAGGACCTGCGACGCATTCGGGCCAAGCACTTCGGCACGATGCAAGTGCCCGAGATTCGTCAGGCGGGCATCACGAAGCTCAAGGAGTACGACGACCCGGCGTTGTATCCGCTGATGGTCGAACTCTTCGAGAAAGAGAAGAACGACGTTCGCACCGCGATGCTTGATATGTTCGCTGCGGCGGAGAGCGACGCGGGTGATGCGACGCTGACGTGGCATGCGATTTTTGGCCGCGATGAATGGATGCGGCAGAACTGCCGTGAGCGACTGCGATCGCGCATGGATGACATCGAGTCGGGCCAGATTGCACACGACAACGTGCGGCTGGTGCTGTATGAGGCGTTGCGGTCGCCCACGCAAAAGCATCGTGCCGCGGCGGCGCAGATGGCCGATGCGCTCAACATGGTGGAGATGATCCCGTGGCTCGCGGCTGCGCAGTTGTCGGCTGAGAGCCGCGCGGTGGAGCGGCCC
>DATGWV010000329.1:0-20233 GCA_035299305.1 Phycisphaerales bacterium
GGGTGCTGCATAGCGACGATGGGCTGGATGAGTTGACGATCACGGCGCCGGTGCGGGTGGCGGAAGTTGATGGCGCGAGCGTGCGCGAGTGGGTGTTTGATGCGCGGGAGTTTGGCGTGGAGCGCGGCGAGTTTGCGGCGATTGCCGCGCGGGATTTTGATGAAGCGGTGAGCATCGCGCGGCGGCTGCTTGATGGGGAGCGTGGGCCGATGCGCGAGATGCTGGTTCTTGCGAGCGCGGCGGCGCTGGTGGTTGGTGGTGCAGCGAGCGAGATGCGAGCGGGGATGGAGATGGCGCGCGCCGCGCTGGATAGTGGGAAGGCGCGCGAGACGCTTGCGCGGCTGGCGGTGGTGAGTCAGGGTTAAGCCGCTGCGGTTGCTGCAAATTCGCTGGGTTACTGCGGATTTGTGGTGCCGATCACGGGAAGAACGGGCTTGACGAGATCGAGGCCGTAGAGGGTGTCGGCGAGCGCGCCGGGCTTGCGGTAGCCGACTGCACTGCGGAGCGTGAGCGGCTGGGTGGCGAACTCCGCGGGGATGGTGGCTGGGAGGTCAAAGCGCATCGCGCCGAAGGGCGGGATGGTGCGCTGGGCGTCGCGCGTGCCGGTGAAGAGCGTTTGGCCGGCGGACTCGACGCTGTAGGCGACGAGCTGCATGGGCACGGGCTTGGCGTTGGGATTCTGCGCGAGGACTTCGAAGCGAACGACGACGAAAGATGCGTCACGCGCGGGGCCTTGCGAGAGCGTGTCGGTGGCGGCCTTGGTCAGTTCCATCTGCGGCGGCTCAAAGTTGGCGGCTTCGCGGACGATGGAGCAGCCGGGGAGGAGGAGCAGCAGCGAGCAGAGGGCGAGGGTGCGCATGGGGGAGCGTAGAACCTGAAGGGGCGTGACGGGACGGACGCTGAGGAGTGGCGTCACGCGAGCGAGTGAGCTACAGCGACTGTGCGTGGAATTTGCTTTACGGATCACTCGCCCGTGTACAGACGCTCGGCAAGGCGGGCGGGGAGCTGCGGAATGGTGCGCATTTTCCTGGCTGTTTCGTCGATGTTGTAGGGGATGCGGACGAACTCGACGTGGGTGGCGTGGAGGATGGCGTAGCTGGCGCGGTTGTCGCGGTCGCGGGGCTGGCCGACGCTGCCAACGTTGATGACGGCTTTCTCGCCGTCGCGGAAGCGGTAGCCGGTTTCGCCCAGTTCGCCCGGTGAGTAGAAGTCGGGTTCGTTGGTGAAGACGCCTGGCACGTGGGTGTGGCCCACGATGCAGATTCCTTGGACGCGGTCGAAGATGCCTTCGAGCTTGTCGGGGTTGTTGGCGGCGTCTTCGGGGAAGATGTATTCGTTGATGGGTTTGCGGGGTGAGCCGTGGACCGCGAGCAGCGGGCGCAGGCCGGTGGGCGTGGGGCTCACGGGCTGGGGGCCGTCGACGCCGATCTGCTCGGCGACGCGGACTTTGAGGTGATTGAGGAACTCGTAGCGCGCGGCCTTCTTGGTTTCGTCGGGTTCGGTTTCGAACTGCTCGCGCGTCCAGTGGGTCGCGGTCTCGGCGTCGGGGTTGAAGTTGGTGGGTTCGTAGAGCACGGCGAAATCGTGATTGCCCAGCAGGCTCCAGGCGCAGCGCTGGCGGACGATATCGACGCATTCGAGGGGATCGGGGCCGTAGCCGACGGTGTCGCCCAGACAGATGATGCGTTGAATGCCGCGAGCGTCGATGTCGGCGAGGACGGCTTTGAGAGCCGTGGCGTTGGCGTGGACGTCGCTGATGACGGCGGTGGGCATAGGGAGGGATTCTAGATGTGGTGGAGGGCGAACGAGCGGGGGGATGGAGTGGTATACTCGAATTGAACGATGTGAGCGGTCCAATCATGCATCACGCGCTGGTCAAACTTGTGGCGATGCTCCTGCTGGTTGTGCAGGGCGTGGTCGCATCCGCGGCGGGGCGGGTGATGTGCATTCGCGTCGGGGATTGTGGGTCACACGGTGAAGCCGAAGTCTGTCGCGGGGCAGGGCATGACCATGTGCACGGGGTTGGGCACCGTCACGATCATGATCATGAGCACGGCGGCGGAACGTGTGATGTATTGATTGGCGGGCAGGCGGCGTGTGAGTGCCATGTGCATGTGCCGGTGCCGGGTGAAGAGCGGGTGCCCACCAAGGGGCAACTGAGCGTCAGTGATTTCAAGACGGTCGCATTGCCCGTCTTGGTTGCGCTGGTGCTGCAGTGGGAGCCGGTGTGGCGTGATGGCCCGGCGAGGTATGGGGAGCAACGCGAGCCGCGGAGCTGGGATCAGCTGGGTGCGCTGCGAACGACGCGACTGCTTGTGTAGAAGTTGAAACTGGCGTGCTCGGGTGTGCTGCGCGAGTTGTCGTGCGGTGCGCCGGGTGATGCTGTGCGCTATCGGCGTGGAAAGTGACCACGGTCGTTGGTTGCGTTGCGCGTGTTGGGGATGTGGGGAAACTCTGGAGTTTGGTATGCACGGGATGAAGTTGCATTGCGCGAGTGGCGCAGCGCGTGTGGGCGCGTGTGTTGTCGCTGGCATGATGGTCGTGCTGGCGGGCGGGTGTCAGACGTATTCGCGTCGGCCGGTGAACGTGGCGGGGCATTATGCGGAGTTTGTGGCGCGAACGCCGGCGGGTGCGGAGGTGCAGGCGTTTGTTGAGCGACTCGCGCGTGAGCGAGCGGCGGGCGCACGCGAAACGGTGGAGTTTGATTTAGTGGACGGCGTGTCGTGCGGGGAAGCGGAGTTGATCGCACTGGTGTACAACGCCGAGTTGCGTGTGGCGCGGTTGCGAGCGGGCGTGCGGCAGGCAGGCGCGGAGCACGCGGGCAGGTGGGAAGACGTGACGTTGGACGTGGATGTCGCGAAGATCGTGGAGAGCACACCTGATCCGTGGAAGACGTTTGGAAATGTGGGGATCACGATTCCGATCTCGGGGCGACTTGCGAAGGAGCGGGCGAAAGCGGGGGCGGAGCACGCGGCGGAACTGGTGCGGGTGGCGCAGCGTGAGTGGGCGGTGCGCATGGCTGTACGACGAACGTGGAGCGAGTGGACATCGCTGGATGCACGCGTGGGCGCGACGCGCGAGTTCTTGACGCGCGTGGATCAGATTCTGGCGGTGGTGGACAAGATGGAAGCGGCGGGAGAGATGGCGCGGACGGAGGCGCGGCTGTTTCGCATCGAGCGGGCAAACAAGGCGGCGGAACTCGCCGCGCTGGAGTCGCGCGGACGCGAGGCGTCGCTGCGGCTGCGGCAGTTGATGGGCGTGTCGCCTGACGCGCAGATGGAGTTGCGGGACGGCGGGGTCGCGCTGGCTGCGGAAAGTGACGCGGCACGGGTGGATGCGGCACATCTTGAGCGATGGAACATGGCGATGGCGGTTGCGATGGCGGAGTATGAAGTCGCCGAGAAGGCGCTGGAACTGGAAGTGCGAAAGCAGTATCCGGACATTCAGCTCTCGCCGGGGCTGGGCCGTGAAAGTGGGCAGGATCAGGTGCTGCTGGGGGTGTCGCTGCCTGTGCCACTGCTCAATGCGAATGCGCGGGCGATTGCGGAGGCGCGGGCGGGGCGCGAAGTGGCGCGAGCGGCGGTGGAAGCAACGCTGGAAGAAACGGTGTGGGCGGTGCGCGCGGCGCAGGAGCGAGTTGCTGCGGCGACGGCGCGGCGGCGGAGTTTTGAGGCGGATGTGGTGCCTCTCGTGGATGCGCAGTATGCGGATGCTCGCACGATGGCTCGAATGGGCGAAGTGAACACGCTGGTGCTGCTGGAGAGCTTGACGCGACAGCAGGAAGCGAAGCTGGGACTGGTGGAAGCAATGCACGACGAGGAACTTGCGGCGATTGATCTTGCGGAATTGATTGGGCCGGTGAGCGCGGCGAGTGAAAGCACGCAGGAGGACGCACGATGAACGCGACGCGAATGTGGATGACATGGATGGTGATGCTGGCACTCGCGATTAAGTTGGCGGCGTGTGAACGCGGTGCGCACGAGCATGTGGGCACGCAGGCGATGGAGGAAGAGGGCGAGGAAGGTCCGACAAATCGCGTCGACATACCTGCGGCGGTGCGGCAGAACTTGGGTATCACTTTCGCGCGAGTGGAGTATCGCAATGTAGCACAGACGCTGCGTGTGCCCGGGAGGTTTGAGCTGCTGCCCACGGCGCGGCGTGAGTATCGCACGCCAGTGGGTGGGCGCGTTGAGTTGCTGGTGAGTCAGTATGAGCGTGTGGTGGCGGGAACGCCTTTGTATCGCGTGGATGCGTCGGCGTGGCGAGAGCTGCATGAACAGATCAGTGCGATGCGGGCGCGGGTGGACTCGATGGGGCCGCTGCGCGAGGCGCATCGAAGGCATGAGCAGAGCCTCGCGGAGAAAGTGGGGCTGTGGGAGGAGCGACTGAAGCAACTGGCGGAACTGCGCGAGGCGGGCGGAGGCAGTGCGGCGCAGTTGACCGAGGCTCGCGCGACGTTGAACGCAACACAGGCGGAACTGGCTGATGTGATGGAGAAAGACGCTGAGTTGCAGGCCGAGCAGCAGCGTGTGGAGGCGGAACTGCGATCGCTGGTGTCGCGACGCGAGACGTTGATGCGCGGGCGGCACTGTGCGGAAGCTGCGGCAGATGAAACATTGAGCCCTGGCGAAGGTTTCACGGTGTGCGCTGTGGCGGCGGGCGTTGTGGAAAGTGTTGGTGTTACGCCCGGTGGCCTTGTGGAAGAGAACGGACATGTGATGACGGTGGTACAGCCCGAGCAAGTGCGCTTCCGGGCTCGTGCGTTGCAGTCGGATCTGGGCAGGCTGCGTGATGGGCTCGCGGCGAGCATTGCGCCGCCGCAAGGTGGGAGTATTGCGCTGCAGGATGTGATGCAAGGGACGCTGCAAATCGGACTGAGCGCGGACGCGGATGAACGCACGGTGGACTTGATGATGACGCCTCGCGAGCTTGCGACGTGGGCGCGGGCCGGTGTGTCGGCGCACTTGGAAGTGGTGCTGGCGGGTGGAAGCGAGGAGCTGGCGATTCCGCAATCGGCGGTCGTGCGTGACGGCACACGCGGCGTCATTTTCCGCCGCGATCCGGCGAACGCGGACAAGGTGATTCGCATGGAGGCAGACTTGGGGTTGTCGGATGGGCGATGGGTTGTGATCGCGAGCGGTGTGAAAGAAGGCGATGAAGTTGTGCTGGGTGGCAACTACCAGCTCATGCTCGCGACGAGTGGAACGACGGAGAAGGCGGGGCATTTTCACTCCGACGGCACGTTCCATGAAGGGAGCCACTGACGCATGTTTGCAAAGCTGATTGCATTTTCGCTGCGGCAGTCGTCGCTGGTGGTTGTGCTGGCGGGCCTGCTGCTGGTGGTCGCGGGGCTGAAGGTGAAGGACATGCCCGTGGATGTCTTTCCGGAGCTCAATGCGCCGACGGTTGTCGTGATGACGGAGGCTGGCGGGCTGGCGGCGGATGAAGTTGAGTTGAACGTCACGTTTCCGATTGAGACAGCGGTCAACGGACTGGCGGGAACGCGGCGCGTACGCAGTGCATCGGCGACGAGCCTGTCGATTGTGTGGGTGGAATTTGACTGGGGGACGGATATTTATCGCGCGCGGCAACTCGTCAGTGAGCGGTTGTCGAGCGTGCGAGAGAATCTGCCCGCGGGGGCGCACGCGGAAATCACGCCCGTCACGAGCATCACCGGTGAGATCATGCTGCTGGCGATTTCATCGCCTGACAAGTCGGTGAGCGAGCTTGATATGCGGGCGTTTGCGGAGTTTGACCTGCGCAACAAGATTCTCGCGGTGCCAGGTGTGGCGCAGGTGGTGGCGATTGGGGGCGAACTGCCGCAGTATCAGATCAATGTTCGGCAGGAACAGCTCGCGTTGTATGGGTTGACGATTTCTGATGTGGTGGAGGCCGCGCGGAACGCGCACTCGACGGCGAGCGCGGGGTATGTGCCCAACTGGGAGAATCAGGAACTGCCCATTCGTCAATCGGCACGCGTAACGAGCGTGCGCGACATCGAGAAGACGCTGGTGCGATATCACCAAGGTGCGGCGGTCACGATCGGGCAAGTGGCTGATGTGCGGCTGGGGCCGTCTCCCAAGCGCGGCACGGCGACGGACCGGGCGTTGCCTGCGGTGGTGGTGAGTGTGCAGAAAAGTCCGGGCACCAACACGCTCGCGTTGACAAAGCAGATCGACGGTGTGCTGGATCAGGTTGAGAAGTCGATGCCTGCAGGTTTGGTGCTCAATCGCGATCCGTTTCGAGCGTCGCGATTCATTGAACGCAGTATCAACAACGTGGTGCGCGTGCTGGTGGAAGCGAGCATCATCGTCGCGGTGATTCTGATTCTGTTTCTGCTCAACGTGCGAGCGACGCTGGTGACGCTGACGGCGCTGCCGCTTTCGTTGGCGGTTGCGCTGCTGCTGTTGTGGGCGTTTGGCTTGTCAGTGAATGTGATGACGCTGGGCGGATTGGCGGTGGCGATTGGTGAACTGGTGGATGATGCGATCATCGACGTGGAGAATGTGCTGCGGCGACTGAAGGAGAACGCGGCGTTGCCCGCGAGTGAGCGGAAGACGCTGGTGGAAGTGGTATCGAACGCGAGCAACGAGATTCGCTCGTCGGTCGTGTTCGCGACGGTGATCATTTGCATGGTGTTTGTGCCACTGCTGTTTTTGCAGGGGCTGGAGGGGCGTTTTTTCCAGCCGCTGGGTGTGGCGTACATCATTTCGATTCTGGCGTCGCTCATCGTCGCGTTGACGGTGACGCCGGCGTTGTGCAAGATGCTATTTTCGGCGCGGGGCGGCGTGGGGCACGTGGGTGAGCATCAAGATGGCTGGCTGGTGCGCTGGCTCAAGCGGCGGTATGAGCCTGCGCTGCGAGCGAGTGTGCGGCATCGCGGTGTGGTGCTGGGCGGAGCGGCGGTGCTGACGGCGGCGGCACTGGCGTTGCTGTCAACGTTTGGTTCGTCCTTTCTGCCGGCGTTCAAGGAGGGGACGTTTACCGTGTTCTTGCTCGCGCCGCCCGGGACTTCGCTTGTTGAGAGCAATCGTCTGGCGATGGGTGTCGAGGCGCAGTTTGCGCAGATTGACGGCGTGCAGAGCGTGACGCGGCGGACTGGCCGCGCGGAACGCGACGAGCATGCCGAGCCGGTGAGCAGTTCGGAAATCGAAGTGACGATCAAGCCGGGCGTTGATCAGGAGGCGGTGCGTGCGAGCATTGATCGGATCATCGCGAGTATTCCGGGGATTACGACGATGGTCGGGCAGCCGATCGAGCATCGGCTGTCACACGTGCTTTCGGGAACGCCCGCGGCGATTGCGATTGATGTGTATGGCGATGATCTGAGCACGCTGCGTTCGCTGGCGAAGGAGATTGAAGCCGCGATCAAGGACATTCCCGGCACGCGCGATGTTGCGGCCAATCGCGAGGTGATGATCACGTCGCTGCCGATTCGGTATCGTGCGGAGGATTTGGCAGCGGCGGGGCTTTCGCAGGGCGCGGCGGCGCAGCAGGTGCAGCAGGCGCTGTATGGAGAATCGGTGGCGGAGGTGAATCAAGGCGTGCGGCGGTATGAGATGGTCGTGCGGCTTGCGGAAGCCGAGCGCGAGCGGATTGATCAGATCATGGATTTGCAATTGCGAGGTGTGGGCGGCGCGATCGTGCGGCTGCGCGATGTGGCGGACATTGGTCCGGAGAAGACGAGCAACTTGATTGCGCGGGAGAACGCGCAGCGCAAGGCCGTGATTTCGACAAACATCGCGGAGGGTTACAACCTCGGGCAGTTGGTCGCTCAGGTGCAGGCGAAGGTCGATCCGATCGTGCAGCGAGCTGGGTACACCGTGCGATACGGCGGACAGTTTGAAGCTCAGCAGTCGGCGAGCCGCACGATCTACGTGATGGGTGCGGGCGTGGCGGTGTGCATGTTCCTGCTGCTGCAGCTTTCGACGGGAAAGAGCCGCACCGCGCTGCTGGTGATGCTGAACCTGCCGCTCGCGCTGATTGGCGGGATTACTGCGATTTACATCACGGAGAGTCCGTCGCTGGTTGGCAACACGCTGTCGTTGTTCGGGCTGTCGTCGCAGCGATACGTCGCGCCGGTCATCTCGATTGCGAGCATGGTCGGGTTTGTCACGTTGTTTGGCATCGCGGTGCGAAACGGTATCTTGCTTGTCAATCACTACGACCATCTGCAGCGGCATGAGCACAAGTCCGTCGCTGAGTCCATCGTGCAGGGATCGATGGAGCGGTTGGTGCCCATCTTGATGACGGCGCTCACCGCGCTGCTGGGATTGGTGCCGCTTGCGCTGGCGAAGGGCAAGCCTGGCAGCGAGTTGCTTGCGCCGCTCGCGATTGTGGTGCTGGGCGGGCTGGTTTCTTCGACGATGCTCAATCTGTTTGTCGTGCCCGCGGGGTACGCGATGGTGTTCAGAGTGGGTGAGCCTGCACGCGAAGGCGCGGGGCGGTTGTCGCGTCTTGCGAGCAAGTTGTTCAAGCGTTCCGGTTCGTGAAGAGTGCAAAGGAGACGGTTATGCAAGTGAATCGAATGTCGGTTGTTGTCGGGATGTGCGTGGTGGGCAGCGTGATGATGGCGGCGTGCGAGAAGAAGGAGGCCGCGAAGCCCGCGCCTGCCGCGACGCCGGCGAAGGCGGATGCGCATGGCCATGAGCATGCGGAGAGTGATGGGCATTCGCATGGTGCGACGACGCAGCTTGGCGAGCAAGTCGCCGGTGCGTTCAGCGTGAAGGCATCGCGCGATGGCGATGTGAAGGCCGGGAGCGATGTGCCGATTGATGCGTGGGTGACGAGCGCGACGGCGAAGGTGGCCGCGGTGCGTTTCTGGATCGGCAGCGAAGATGCGAAGGGCTCGGTGAAGGCGAAGGCTTCACTGGAGAAGGACAACTGGCACACGCATGTGGATGCGCCCAGCCCGATGCCCGAGGGCAGCAAGCTGTGGGTCGAAGTTGAAAATGACAAGGGCGAGAAGGTCGCGACGGGCTTTGATCTCAAGCTGTGAATGAACTCGCGGCAGTGGGCGCGTGGTGAGTGCGTGGCGCATGGGCGTCACGCGCTCACTGCTAGGTGTCATCACGCGGTCTTGGTGCGGGCTGTGCTGTCGACGGTGGCGAGGCGCAGGATGTTTGCCTGCGTCATGTTGTCGCCTGTCAGTTCGCCAGTGACTTTGCCTGCGCACATGACGAGGACTCGGTCAGAGAGCGCGAGCAGTTCGGGCATTTCGCTGCTGACGAGCAAGACGGCGAGGCCTCGCTGGCTTGCTTCACGCACGAGGCGGTAGACTTCGTTCTTGGTGCCCACGTCGATGCCGCGCGTGGGTTCGTCGAGCAGCAGTACTTTGGTGTTCTTGCTGAGCCAGCGGGCGATGAGGAGCTTTTGCTGGTTGCCGCCCGAGAGTTCGCCCGGCAGGCTGGCGGGGCTCGCGGTTTTGACGCGGAACTCCGAAATCTTGTCGGCGATGGTGCGGTTCTCACCAGCGAGGCCGCGAATACCGACGGCGGCCGCGAGTTGACGCATGAAGGGCAGCACCATGTTTTCGCCCACGCCCATGAGGAAGAAGAGGCCTTGGTTGCGGCGGTCTTCGGGCACGTAACCGATGTTGGCGTCGATGGGGCCTTGCGGGCTGGTGATGTTGACGACGCTGCCGTTCACGAGCACTTCGCCGCGTGCGGCGGTGTCGAGGCCGAAGATGGCGCTGAGCAGCTCGCTGCGACCTGCGCCGACAAGGCCGCCGATGCCGACGACTTCGCCCGCGCGCACGTGCAGGGAGATGTCGTGGAGCTTGCCCGGGCTTGAGATATTGCGGACTTCAAGCGTCGGCGCGCTGCCGACCGCGCTGGTGCCGGCGTTGCCTGCGAACTGGCGAGCCTTGGCGGTTTCGATGCGGCGGCCGATCATCTGCTCGACGAGCGTGGGCTCGTCGATTTCTTTCACAACGTTGGTCGCGACGAACTTGCCATCGCGCAGCACGGTGACGCGATCGCAGACGGTGAAAATCTCGCCCATGCGATGGCTGACGTAGATGATGGTGATCCCCTGGCTCGCGAGGGATCGGGCGATCTGCATGAGGCGATCGGCTTCGGCGATGGAGAGCGAGCTCGTCGGTTCATCGAGCACGATGACCTTGGGGGCACCCTTGGCTTTGCCCAGGCCGTCGCTGCCATCGTCGAGCGCGGCGGCGATCTGGCAGATCTGACGCTTGCCGGGCGAGAGTTCTCCCAGCGGCGCGGTCACGTCGATGGTGGGATCGAGCTGGTGAACAAGCCGCTCGGCTCGGCGGCGCATCGCATCGAAGTTGACGACGCCAAGACCCTTGCAGGGCATGTCGTGCAGGCAGAGATTCTCAGCGACTGAAAGATTCGGACACTGCGCGAGTTCCTGGTGAACGAGGCGAATGCCTGCATCGAACGCGTCATCGATGTCGCCGGCTTTGAGTTCGCGGCCATCGATGGTGACGCTGCCTGTGTCGGGCTTGTGCAGGCCTGCGATGGCTTTGCCCAGCGTGCTTTTGCCCGCGCCGTTTTCGCCCATGAGGGCGTGGACCTCGCCTCGCGCGAAAGTCACGGAGACGTCGTCGAGCGCCTGGGTGATGCCGAAGCGCTTGGAGATGTTGCGGGCGATGAGGAATGAGTCGGCGGTCATGGCGAGTGAGTGGGTTGAAGTGGTGGGAGCGTTGGGATCAGCGGGCGTATTCGATTGCGCGGGTTTCGCGCAGCACGGTGACGCGGATTTCGCCCGGGAACGTCATCTCTTCGCTGACGCGCTTGGCGATCTGGTGAGCGATGAGATATGCCTCGTCGTCGTCGACCTTGTCGGCGTCGATCATCACGCGCACTTCGCGGCCTGCCTGAATCGCGTGAGCTTCGTTGACGCCTTTGAATGACAAGGCGATGTCCTGCAGTTCGTTGAGCCGCTGCACGTACTTCTCGAGGCTTTCGCGGCGAGCGCCGGGACGCGCGCTGCTGACGGCGTCGGCAGCCATGACGATGGGCGTGTAGAAGCTGGTTGACGGAATGTCGGCGTGGTGGCCGCCGATGGCGTTGAGCACGGGTTCCTTCTCGCCAAACTGGCGGGCGAAGTCCATGCCGATCTTGGGGTGGCCGCCTTCCATCTCGTGGTCCATCGCTTTGCCGATGTCGTGCAAGAAGCCGCAGCGGCGGGCGATTGCGCCATCGAGCCCGAGTTGTTCGGCGATGATCTGACAGAGGAAGCCGACTTCGATGGAGTGACGCAGCACGTTCTGGCCGTAACTTGTGCGGTAGTGCAGCTTGCCCATCGCTTCAATGACTTTGGGGTGCAAGCCGCGGAGGTTGACTTCGAGCGCGGCTTCTTTGCCGAACTTCATGATCTTTTCGCCGATCTCGCTTTTGACCTTTTCGACGACTTCTTCGATGCGAGTGGGGTGCATGCGGCCGTCGGCGATGAGGCGTTCGAGGCTCTCGACGGCGATGGCTTGGCGAACTTTGTCGAAGCACGACACGACGATGACGCCCGGGGTGTCGTCCACGATGATGTCAACGCCCGTGGCCTTTTCAATGGCGCGGATGTTGCGACCTTCGCGGCCGATGATGCGGCCCTTCATGTCGTCGCTGGGAATGGCCACGCTGCGCACGGTGCTTTCGCTGCTGTGCTCGGCGGCGTAGCGCTGAATGGCCATGAGCGTGATTTCGCGGGCTTTGGACTTGGCTTCGTTCTCGGCGTCTTCGATCAGCTTGCGGGTCACCTTGGCTACGTCGTGGCGGGCGTCTTCCTCGACGCGCTTGAGCAGCAGTTCCTTGGCGTCGTGGCGGCTCATGCCGGCGATGCTGGTCAGCAAGTCCTTCTGCTGTTCGTAGATGCGTTGGGTTTCGGTGTCGCGCTTGCTGATGAGTTCTTCGCGCTGGCGGATGGACTCGGACTGGCGGCTGAGCTGGCTTTCGCGCTGGCTCAGGGTTTCTTCCTTGCGGTCCACCAGATCTTCGCGCTTGCCGAGGCGTTTTTCCTGTTCGCGTACTTCGTCGCGATCCTTCTCGATCTCGGCTTCCATGCGAGACTTCTTCTCGAGCAGGGCCTTCTCACCTTCGACGCGGGCCTTTTCAGCTTCCACTTGGGCTTGATTGCGGGCGTCGTCCACCAGCTTTTTGGCTTCTGACTTTGCGCTGGCGATGGTCTGGTTGGTCAACGTCCGAACCAGAAAAAAACCAACCGCGATACCCACAAGCAGGGCGACGATGATGAGGATGACTTCGAGCGTTTCAAAGGCCGCGAGCGTGAGTGGCGGCACGGCAGGAGCGTGCGAACTCGCGGGCAACATCGTGGCGTGCATCACATGGAGTACGGACACAGAGACCTCCCTTGCTGGCGCGTGCCATCGTGGCGACGCGGGTGAAAGAGGGGCTCAGCGACGGACGGACTCGGTTGCGACGGGTGTGACGGGGGCGTTCGCGAAAGGGATGCAAAGGGCCGACGTTCACTGATGATCAACTGAATCGGTGATCCACGGAATCATGCAAGCGACAACTCGCGCGACGCTGCGCGACCGGAGGCTGGCATGGTTCAGTATCGCTCGGCTTCATGTGCGAGCGGGAGGAAAAAGTGAACGTGGCTGCATGCGGGAGTCCACGCTTCGCGCAGCCGTCGCGAAAGCATGGTGGAGAACGCCTGAAACCTCGCCGACACGTCGCGATGATGAAATAGGAATGAGAGCGACGAGCAGAAAAGGTGAAAAGTCACACGGATTGTCGACGACCGGCCCGCACCCGTTGCCGAAACCCGGACGGGAAACGAATCCAATCTTCATGTCATGGTAGCTACTCGGGCGGGTGTGTGCAGGATGGTCATCCGCCCGGGGTGTGGCGCGGGTATCCTGTCCCCATGAGGACCTTGCTCCGATATGTGCCCGCCGCGTCGGTTATGCTCGCGCTGCTGGCGTTGGTTGTGTTCGCTGGCTGTACAGCTACCAAACGGCGGGTGCTGGGGCGGCAGGTCGAGATCACGAACGTGGCCAGCGTGGTCCCCGAGCGTGGGCCGGTGGGGGACAAGACCCCCAAGATCGCGCCGCTGTTTGGCGTCATCGTCGAGAACGCACGCGGCAGCGTGACGCTGCTGACTGACCCGATGATCGAGGTGCCCGAGGTGCGAGCCAAGGTGTCGGGTCTGGACGATCGCGCGTCTCGGCGGTCGGGCACGGTGCCGACATGGGTGGCGGCGAGCATCGAGCGGTACGACAACATCAACACGCTGCAGGTGCTGGCGGTTGATCCGACGGACGAACAGCGAAGTGTTGATCTGCGCATTGTGGTGCCGGCGACGGCGTTTGTGAGCGTGACCAACTCGCACGGCAACGTCGAGATTCGCGGCGTGTCGGGCAACCTGCAAGTGAACAACGGGCTGACCGATGGCATGGGCGGACGGGTGGATGTACGCACGGACAAGGCCATTAAGGACGGCGCGATGGTGCGTGTGCGCGGCGGGGACGTGTACCTCGCATTTGGCAAGGGAAGCGCGGGACCGATTGATGCCCGGGCGAAAGCTGTGCATGTGCGTGCGGATGGACTTGTCGTGAAGGATGTGACGGCGGATCGCACGAGCTACGAAGGCGTGCTGGGGTCCTTGGGCAAGCCCATGCTGCTGCGAGTGCCTGATGGCAAGCTGACGCTGTTCATTGAAGAGTGATGGCTGGTGAGAGGACGAGTCACGTTCGCGCATGAGTTCGACCGCTCGCATCATCGATGGGAACGCACTGGCAGCGAACTTGCGCGAGCAGATCGCGGCGCGGACAGCCGCGCTCAAGCAGCGCGGGCGCACGGTGACGTTGGACGCGGTGCTGGTGGAAAGCGGCGACAATGGGGCACGCGTGTACGCCGAGAATCAGGCGAAGACGTGCGAGAAAGTCGGGATCGCGTATCACCTGCATCGCTTGCCCGCGAGTTCGACGTTTGAAGACATCGCGGCGAAGGTGACGGCGCTAAGCACGAGTGATGCGTGTCACGCGATCATGATTCACGTGCCATTGCCCGCGGGGATTGATCCTTATCGCGTGCAGCGACTCATTCACGTGGACAAAGACGTTGAGGGCGTGAACCCGGCGAACATCGGCAACATCGTGTACGGGCGCAGCAGTCTCGCGCCGTGTACCGCGCTGGCGGTGGTGAAGATGGTGGAATCAGTCCACGGGCCGACCAATCACATTTTCGGCGAGCCTGCGCCGGGGCCTTTGCTGCGCGGCAAAGTCGCGGTGGTGATTGGTGCGAGTGATGTCGTGGGCAAGCCCATCGCCGTCATGCTCATGCGGCATGATGCGACGGTCATCAGTTGCAACAAGTGGACGCCGGAAATGCCCGCTTATGCACGCAGTGCCGATGTGCTGGTGGCGGCGGCGGGTGTGCCGGGGCTTATCACGCAGGAAATGGTCAAGCACGGCGCGACCGTGATTGACGTGGGCGTGAATCGCATCGCGACCGCTGACGGCAAGACCAAGACAGTGGGGGATGTCGCGTTCGAACAGGTCAGCAAGGTTGCGGCGCACATCAGTCCGGTGCCGGGCGGGGTGGGGCCGGTGACGGTGGCGATGCTGCTGCTGAATGTGGTGCAAAGCGCGGAGCGGTGAACGCGGCGCTTATGCGTCGGTGCCGACTTCTTCGCCTTCTTCGGCCCATGAGCGCAAGCCGCCTGCGAGGAATTCATCGAGACATGCTTCGACATCCGCCGGCGTCTTGGCGGTGCGAACTGCTTCTTTAAACGGCTTGACGCTTTCCATGCGACCATCGGGACGCTGCGCGGCCATCTTCTTGGCGAACCAACTGATGCGGCGTTGAATCTGCCACATGGCGTAGCGCTCGTCGCGGTATTCCTGCATCAGGCGGAAGTAGCGACGCACCGTTGTGAGTTTTTCCGCCAGCGTGGGCGCGGTCGCGTGCTCGCCGGTTTGCAAGTAGTGCCAGACGCTGCGGAACAACCAAGGCTCCGTGAGTGCGGCACGGCCGATCATGACGCCATCGCAGCCGGTTTCGCGCAGCATGCGCTCCGCGTCTTCGGGTGTGCGAACATCGCCATTGCCAATCACAGGAATGCGGCCATTGATCTCCTGCACGACGCGCGAGATGCCGGCAAGCTGTACGACGCCGGAGAACTTCATCTCGGTGGTGCGTCCGTGGATCGTTACCGCGGCGACACCGACATCGGCGAGCATTCGCGCAAGGTGAGGCGAGCATTGTGTTCCTGCCGCAAAGTCTGCCGTGTGCCAGCAGATGCGCATTTTGCACGTCAATGGCACGGGCTTGCCCGCGAGTGATCGTCCCGATACTGACGCGTCGTTTCCTCGCTCGCTTCTGCCAATCCGCCGCTCCCACTCATCTGCGCTCAGCGGCATCTTGTCGAGTTCTTCGCGAACGCGCTTTGCGATCCGCACGGCACGCTCCAGATCAGTCAGTAGCGCACTGCCGCCGTCTTTCTTCGTGACTTTGTCGACGGGACAGCCCATGTTGATGTCAACGATGGTCGCGCCGTGTTCCACGGCCCAGCGTGCACCAGCGGCCATGATCTCGGGGTCGGCCCCGTAGAGCTGCATGCCGACGGGTTTGTCGAAGTCGTTGGTTTTCGCAAGGTCGAGGCTCGTCGCGGTGCCTCGCAGCAGGCCCTGGGGGCTCAAAAGGTCGGTGCAAGCCAGCCCCACGCCGTCCCATTCTCGGCAGACGGTGCGGAAGGCCAGGTCGCAGTATCCGGCGATGGGGGCAAGCAGCAGGTTGGTGCGCAGGGGCACGCCGCCGATGGTTAGAGGCTGGGCGAGGTTGGCGTCGCGAGGCGGCATGAGCGGAAGGCTAACGCGCCAAAGGCTTGCGGGCAATGGGCTTGCCGACTTTTGGCTGCGGCCTACCAAAGCGTCCGTTTTTCTTCAGGTCACCCCCTGAACACCAAACCGCGCATGGCAAACAACTCTCGCACAAGGGCTTCGGGCATGGGCTTCGAGCCTTTTCGGCTGCAGCGGGACGATCCGCTTGCACCACGACGGACACACCAACCTCGAAAGGGAGTTTCTCAGATGCTGCGTCAACGATTCGCCGTCACTGCTGCCACGCTCGCACTCGTCGCTGGCTGCGCGTTTGCTCAAGACACCAGCCCCGCCAAGCCCGCGGAAACCAAGCCTGTGGAAGTGAAGCCGGTGAAGGTTGATCCCGCGCAGGTGAAGCCCATCGAGATCAAGGGCCAGCCTGAGACCAAGCCGATGCCCAGCACCGAGCCGATCGTCGATACGGGCGGTCGTATCACCATGGACTCCGGCGATTCTGTGGAGCTGGGCAACATTCCCGACACCACGCCCATCACCAAGGAAATCAAGTTCACCAACAACGGCACCGGCCCCCTCGAAATTCGCAGCGCGACCGGCTCGTGCGGCTGCACCGTGCCCAAGCTCGAGAAGACCACCTATCAGCCCGGCGAGAGCGGCGTGGTGAAGGTGACGTACAACCCCGCCAACCGCAGCGGCGCGCAGCACACGACGGTGACGATCACGACGAACGACCCGACCGCGCCCAGCAAGCAGGTGCAGATCAAGAGCAACGTGGTGCCTCAGCTTCGCGTGGAGCCGATGGCGCTGAACATGGGCCAGGTCAGCCGCGACCAGGGCGCCAAGGGCATCGTGACGGTGACCAATCGCGTCGACGGCCTGACGATCACTGGCGTGACGCCCAACAACCCCGCGGTTGAAGCGAAGATTCTTGAAACGAAGACCGTGCAGATCGATGGCATGAATGTGCAGCAAACGACGATTGAAATCGGTCTGACCAGCAGCGCGACGCCCGGCCCGATGAACGCCAACGTGTCGATTCGCACCAGCGATCCGGCCCGCTCGCTCAACGCCATCGTCATGGGTGAAGTGATCGGCGACATTCAGGTCATGCCCAGCCAGTTGCAGTTCCCCGGTTTGTCTCCCACGCAGGCGATCAACTCGCAGCTTCGTCTGGTGCCCCGCAACGGCAAGGCCTTCAAGGTGCTGAGCATCGAAGACGTGCCCCAGTCGGTCGGTCAGCAAGGCATGAGCCCCAAGTTCATGCAGTATGAGATCAAGGAAGACACGACGCAGACCCCCAGCGCGTGGAACATCGTCATCACGGGCACCGCTCCCGCGGCCCAAGGCCCCATCCGCGGCGAGATGATCATCACGACTGACAACGAAGGCGCCGACAAGCAGATGCGCGTGCGCTACTTCGGCTTCGTGCGTGCGGCCCAGGCTGCCCAGCCCGCGGCCAACCCCGCGCAGAACTGGCAGGCCAAGCCCAGCGCGCTCGAGCCCGAGAAGAAGGAAGAAGTGAAGAAGGAAGCTGAAAAGCAGCTTGAGAAGGTCGCTCCCAAGTGATTTCCTGAGTCGCGACACACGCGACTGAGTTTCACACACGACGACACACGCCCCGCGTTCCACGCGGGGCGTTGTCGTTTGGGCTCGTGTCGTCTTGCTGTGAACGCAGCCCGGCGGGTGGCAAACAATCAGCCGCACCTGACGCGTTCGCTTTTCGCTCGCAGGTCGTTCGTGAGGACCAGCAACCATGCTCACACACCTTGGCCGATTCACGACCATCGCACTCGTCGGCATCATCGCAGGCGTGACGCATTCGGCGCTTCACGCTCCGCTGAAGCTAAAGCCCGATGCGCCGCCGCCGTTTGTGCCGCCAACGCCGAGCGACGCGAGCAAGTCGCAGGATGGATCGCAGCCGGCTGCGCAGCCTGAAGCCGTCGCGCTGGGCCTCGACATCACCTTGGAGCAGGCCAAGATGCTCGTCGATGCTGGTGCGCATGTGGTCGACGCGCGAGCACGCGAAGAGTTCGAGGCGGGGCACATTGACAACGCCTTCTGGCTTCCCGCTAACTTATTTTACGAAGGCAAGGCCCAGGACGCGCTGAACTTCATGGACCCCTCGCGCCGCATTGTCATCTACTGCGGCGGCGGCGCGTGCGACGCCAGCCACAACACCGCAAAGATGCTGCAGGAGAACGGATTCAAACTCACACACGTGCTGACCGACGGCTATCCCGCATGGGCCGCCGCGAAGTATCCGACCGCGACCGGCAAACCCTTCTACGAAAACTGAGCGAAAACCATGCACGATTCCACCAAGCACAATCCGCCAGCGACGGGCTGGCTCTCACTCATCTGCCGAGTTTTGCTGGGCGGCCTGTTCATCTTCGCCGGTATATTGAAGCTGGGCAAACCGCAAGGCTTCGCCGACGCCATCATGGGCTTCAAGATGTTCGACGTCGACGCCCACTCGCACATCATCGTCACGTTGACATACGTGATTCCGTGGACGGAAATCGTCGCAGGAACGTTTCTTGTGCTGGGGCTGTGGGCCCGAGCAAGCGCGGCGGTCATCGTCAGCATGCTCACGGCGTTCATCGTGGGCGTGATCAGCGTCATCGTGCGCGGCATCGACACTAAGTGCAGTTGCTTTGGCGAACTTGAATGGCCCTGCACAGGCGGCGTGGGCTGGTGTCAGGTGGTGCGCAACTGCGTGATGATCGCGATGGCGATTCCGGTGTTCTTCTACGGTGGGGGCAGCCTGGCCGTGGGAAAACGCAGTGCCGAGTAACGCTCGGCGTTCATGCGTCACGCCGTTGGCCAGATCGTGGTGGGGGCGGTGAGCCTGGGCGCTGCGCGAACGTCCTAGATGCTCGCACTCGCGTCAACTTTCGCACAAAAGCGCGAACCCGACTTGCACGCAGAACGAATACTTGGTAGATTGCATCATCGCCCGCGACTCGCATCGACGCTCTGGCTCGCGTCATGCAAAATCCCGCGGGTGATCGGCGTGCGGTTGTTCCGCATGCTGCGTGTGCCGAGCGACGGCTCGGCGGTAGAGTCTGGCGAGCGGTTTGTAAGCACCGCTGACGGCTGGATGTGGCGAGCCATCCCAAAGGAGGTGATCCAGTGATTCAAGCTGACAATACTTTGGGGCTGCGTTGCACTTGACGCAACCGACGGGCTGCGTCCCGCTCGCGACCGTGTCAACACGATTCGCGACGTGAGCAGCGGCCCCAAACTGACCTACGGCTTCTTGCCTAGATCGCCAGAGCCTCTCCGCAGGGAGGCTCTGGTTTTCATTTCAGGATGTCTCGTCGCGGCGTGATCAACTGGACTGCGCTTTGCGTGCGTCTGCTTGACTGCACGCGTGCGACCGCTGTGATGCGGGAGCCGACATGCCCGATTCGTGTCATGACCGGATCGCTCCAACACTTGCCTATGACGAACGCTGCGTCTCATCCGTATCTGGTTGTCGTCGGTGGTGGCAATATGGGCAAGGCCATCGTGGTGGGGTGCGTGAACGCGGGCATTCTCTCGCCGCATCGTGTCTGCGTGGCTGACCCTGCGGCGGAGAAACGCGCGCGGTTCGGGGCGTTGGGCGTGCATGTGGTGGCGACTGCGTGGGACGCGATGGCGTGGCTCGGCAGCAACGCCTCACGCGCGGACGACGGACAGGTGCTGCTCGCGATCAAGCCGCAGTCGCTGCTGGCATGTGCTGACGAACTCAAACAGCTTCGTGGCGCGCTCATGGGCCGCGTGGTCATCTCGATTCTCGCCGGTGCGACAACAGCCCGCGTCCGCGAGTGCTTGGGCGGCGACGTGCGCGTCGTGCGAGCGATGCCCAACCTGCCCGCCGCGATCGGCAAGGGTGTAACGGCGTTGTGCCTGGGCTCCAGCGCCCGTGCGGAAGACGCGACCTTCGCCCGGCAGATTTTTGCAGGCATCGGCCCAGCGGTGATCGATCTCGACGAGTCGATGATGGACGCGTTCACCGCTGTCGCGGGCTCTGGCCCGGCGTATGTGTTCTATCTTGCGGAATCGATGGTGCAGGGCGCACTCCGCGTGGGCTTCTCGCGCGAGGACGCGCTCAAGATCGTTCGCGCAACGCTTGTTGGTTCAGCGGCGATGCTGGAACAAACAACCGACGAGCCAGCTGCATTGCGTGAAGCGGTGACGAGCAAGGGCGGCACGACCGAAGCCGCACTGCGCGTGCTGGGCACAAAAACGGTGCTGCAGGATTTTGCGGATGCGATTGAAGCCGCGCGCGATCGCGGCCGCGAACTTGCGTAGGCGTCGAGCGCTCATCAAAGGTCTTTCAATCGCCGCACCTGCGGAATGGTAAAGAAGACCACGAGCACGACGAGAATGGTGCCAACGCCGCCACTGACGACGCTGAAGACCGGCCCAAAGAAGTTCGCGACCAGGCCGCTTTCAAAGCCGCCCAGTTCGTTGCTGCATTCGATG